>JAVBNE010000003.1:0-3560 GCA_031551755.1 Cellulomonadaceae bacterium
TTCTCAAGCCGCCGCCCGGCTTGCCGGCAGCATTTTCCCAATCGGTGCCGGCCAACTGCGCCTGACCACGGACGCGCTCGGCGGCACGGTCTTCAAACAATACGACCTCGCCGGCAATGAAATCTACACCTGGGGCTCGGCCACCTACCCTGTCGCGCAAGCCTACGACATCTACGGCCAACGCGTCTTATTGCGCACCTTCCGCGACACGACATTCGATTTTTCTTCTGAACACTTCAATCTGAACACTGAAAACTTCCCTTCCGGCGACACCACAACGTGGAGCTACGACGAAGCCACCGGCGCCCTCCTTCAAAAAACCTACGCCGACGGCAAAGGCCCGACCTACGACTACTACGCCGACGGACAACTGCGCACGCGCCTCTGGGCGCGCCTGAACCCCGCCACCGGCGAACGCCTCGCGACGAACTACGCCTACAACGCGCAAGGCCAACTCTCCGGCATCGACTACGCCGACGCCACCCCCGACGTGACTTACACCTACAACAATCACAACCAAGTCACTCGCGTCACCGACGGCACCGGCGTTCGCACCTACGATTACGCCCCTGAAAACTTCCAACTGAAATCTGAAAACTACACCTCCGGCATCCACGCCGGCAACATCCTGCACCGCGCCTACGACGCCTACAACCGCCCGACCGGCTATGCGCTCACCGGGAATGCGTCCGGCTCGGACGCAACACCCGAGACTGTCCTCACCGCGGCGACCTACACCTACGACTCTTTTGGCCGCCTCAACACCGTCACCGGCGACACGATACCTGCCGGACTCAATCTAACCGCTGCAAACAATACGCTAAACGCTGCGGCGTTCAGCTATTCCCGCCTGGCCAACTGCGACTTAATAGAGTCTGTAAACGGTCCCGTTCACAAAGTCCTGAACACTTACGAACCCAATCGCGACGTCTTGACGGTAAAGACCAACCAACTAACTTCCGGAGCCATCGTGAGTCGCTACGCCTACACCTACGACGCCCTGGCACGCCGAACCACGCGCACGCAATCCGGCACCGCCTTCGACGGCATCGGCTACGCCGAAGGCACCGACTTAACAACCCTCGCGGAAAAACTCAGTGCCACCGGCGCGACCCTCGGCACCCCCGGCGCCGGCACCTCAACCGACACCTTCTCTTACAACCCCCGCAGCGAAGTCACCGGCAGCACCAACAACAAAGACACCTCGCTCAACCGCGGCTACGCCTACGACCCCATCGGCAACCGTCTTTCTGCAACCCAGGGCATTATTGCCAATGCAAAGAAAGAATACACATCCAATAATCTGAACCAATACAGCGAAATAAGGGATTTTGAGCACCAACCTTCCTCCGCTGTCATTGAATACGATGCCGACGGTAACTTAATAAAAGACGACGAAGGCAAAACCTATATATGGGATTGTGAAAATCGGCTTATTGCCGTAATATTGACAAACGGAGAGATAGTAAAATACGGTTATGATTTCAACAATCGCCGCATAAAGCGAGAAGTTGGCACAACTAATAATATCGAAAAAATGTCTTATCTATACGATGGTTGGAGCGTAATTACTGAAAAACAATTCCACAACTCTTCATTCATAAATCTTAAATTATTCACATGGGGACTTGATTTAAGCAATCAACTTCAAGATGCTGGTGGCGTCTCGGGAATTCTTTTCTTAAGGATAAGCAATTCATCAATGGAAAATAAATATTTTATTTATGACGGAAACGGAAACGTATCTGAATTCATTAATTGTACAACCATTCGCGTTCATTATTGTTATGATCTATTTGGCATTAAATCGGAGAGCGGAAGCTCTGGTTTTTCTAATGAACATTGCGGATTTAGCACAAAACCAATAGATATTCAAACGGGACTATATTACTATGGGTATCGTTTTTATTCAGCAGCTAACGGGTGGCTAAGTCGCGATCCTTTAGAAAATTATCTTGTTTTTGAAAAAACATCCCCGCTCTTGCTAAATTTATTGCGAGTCAACCCAATACGCTTAAGCTTAAGTCCATCACCTTATTCGTTTCTTAAAAATAATCCATTAACGTACATTGAATTACTTGGACTAATAGATTATAATGATTGTTGTAAGGATGCTTGCAGCCGTAGTGAACAATTTGCTGCAGAACTAGGCACTGCAGGATGGGTCGTTTGCTGCGGAGGGAAAAAATATCCATGCATTGGAAGTATGGCCGGACGCGGCTTAGTTAATTATCCGATTACTGATGAAAAACAAAAAGAGATAGTGCGTGATTGCATAAAAAAACATGAAGAATCTCATATAGAAGACATAAAAGAGTCAAAACCATGCCCTCTCGCGAATCCCAATGATCCTCGAGCCATTGAAATAGTTGGGCCAACAGACATTTATTGCTATTACAAAACTGAATGCAAAGGGCACAGGACTCAAGTAGAGTGCATGGAAAGTGCGCTAATTTCATACAAAAGCCAAGCGCAAGGCGTACCTATGGAAGAAATAGAAGCTTATATAGCCGAAGTAAAAAAAGACATGACGAAAAAATGCGCCGAAGCAGAAAGAGTTCGAGAATTTTTCCCGAAATCGCCATGTTTCTAACATTTTCTCCGGAAAGACCAAACCTTCATCGCATCTTATGTACAGATCCAATAAAAATAAATTCATTCTTTTGATATCTTGTGCCATTGCGTTAATATTTTGTATTGTATTTATTACATTGTTGAATACGAAAATTATATTTTACGAAAAAACGAATTGTCCCAACAACATGATTATCGCGGAAATGGACACTTTGATAAATTCGTTTGTTAATTTAGAAGTCAGTAAAAAAATACAAGAAGACATGTCGCAACGAATTAAAAAAAGAGGGTGGGAGTTTTGGGAAGTCGAACGAATAGATGAAATCCCCAAAGATGGCGATTATGTCATATTCGTAATTTCCTGTGCATTAACTCAAAAAAATGGAAAAAATAATTACTTAAACGGAACGGAAAAATTGATATATAAAAAGAGCGGTGAATTTTTCAACTATCAACCTCATCAACTCATGAGATATCCGAGTGAAAATATCGATAACCGTTAACGCGCCGACCAACCGGCGGAGAACATCACGTTAAAAAGCGTGATATTTGCGTCGTTTATAAGAAAAAATTAATGTCGTTTGATCGGCTTCTTGGCTATAACCGCCCGCAAGGAAATTAAGAAGGAAGAATTAAGATTTAAGAAGTTTTTCGTCTCAATGACCAGCTGCCGGCGAAATCTGTTTTGAAAAGCAATTTCTTTTTCTCAAAGCGCAAAATCCTCTTGCTAACATTTTTTCACCAAAGAAACTGCGTCATAAACATGCCCCTTGTTCCGGAGAAATTCCTGTCTCAAGCAGGGAAAAAACTTGGAATTTAATATATGTAATTATAAGTCCAACCTGCGCGACCAACCATAGCAAGGAAGATGCCGGTGTGCCAAAGTGACGGCATTTCCTTACTTTTTACAAAAATATTTTGCATTTGAGAGAGCTTCTTGGCTGCAACCCCTTTAGAAAGGACAACTTGCCTAAACATCAGTACAT
>JAVBNE010000065.1:0-12395 GCA_031551755.1 Cellulomonadaceae bacterium
CTTCCAGGCCCCGGCAAAGCGCGGGAACCACCGTGCCCTCGCCGACATCCAGGAGAGCATCGAGGAGCTGCGCTACTACCGGGAGGCTGTCTTCGTCACACCGCCCGGTCCCGACAGCGACACCGCGCGGGAGATCGCGACCCGACACGGCGGATCCCTGACCGGCCTTACGGACGTCCCTCCCGATGCGGAACAGAAGGCCTGACACCGGTATAGTTCTGTCCGGCCCCGGCACTCCCGGGGTCTCCTGGTGGGTATAGCTCAGCTGGTAGAGCGCCGCCTTGTGGTGGCGGATGTCGCGGGTTCAAGTCCCGTTACTCACCCCAGAGCGTCAACGTTCGAACAGAGGTCCGGTGAATCACCGGGCCTCTGTTCGTTTGCCGCCGCGAGGCGCTCGGTTCCAACGGTTTCGGCCAGGAGCACGGTCTCGTTTGTGGTCCAAAGGTCGCGCGTTCGAGGTGCCTGCGCAGCGGCCGTTTTGTGGTCCACGTGGTCGCGTCGCGCGGCCGTGGGGTCGACTGCGGCAGCGGCTGCCTCCGCCCCCGGATGACGTCGCCCAGCTCGGCCAGCGACACGCACCTGCCGCCGCATCAATCGCATTACTCGACCTGAAGCCCCCAGGAACCAAGATCTCTCTTCAGCCGAGTCGGCGAGGTTGTAGAGAGACGATCCGCGTAAAGGAGTCGATCGTTGAGCGGCCATCCATGTTGACCCTGACCGGTGACTTGATTACCTATGACGGCAAGCTATTGAAGTCTATCCGGAGAACGGCGGCCGGAGTTCAGACAATAGCCCCGTCTGGCAACTGCCTTATTCCAGGCTATTGACGTACGTCGAGAGATTGATTATCCAGATCACCCAAGGAATCAAGAGAACGATCTCGACGTACCCTAGGGTAACTCCAACGATCGCCATCCACGTTCCGCGCTGCTTCGTTCGGTGGATCTGGTGCAATGCGATGTGTCCAAAGAGCACAGCGAATACGCTGCCGAATACCAGGGATGTCCCGAGAGCCCAGATAGCGATCGGGTTGGTCTGTGGCTCCGAATCGGCGGATACATCGCTGAGGCTACCCGCCGTCGCAGTGGGCCGATCGACAGGATTCACCATGGTATCGACCTCGCTGCATGAACGCCGTTCATCGGCCTGCTGGATCGAAGCCGCCACCCAGGCGGAAATGATGATCGTCCCCACGAAGATGGACTCCAGTCCGACGAAAGCCCAAGGGTGTTCATCGAATAGACGATCCGACTGAGCCCGATGAGCACCCCCGACATCGCGGCGACTACGACCGCAAATGGCAGGATCAGGGCAATGTAGGATCGCGCAGTTCGCCCTCGAAGAGTGAGCCATACCCCGAGCCCGCCCGTGGTCTCTAGCGCTCCCGCAACTACGTGAACGGCCGCTGGCAGTGCGATCTTGGCGACATCCGAGACGACGACCAGGGCGACCATCTCAAGGAGGATGGCACCACACCACCACACCGCTTTCTTCTGGTTCGCTGCGGTGGCCGGCGCGAGTGCGACGACCAGGGCGAGCGAGACGGCAACGATTGCCGTGTGCCCCCACTTCCCCACGATCCACGGTGCTGACGCACCCGAGGCGAGTCCACACCAAATGGCTGTGGCGGTGAGGTAGCAGCCGGCACCTGCCGCGGCCGTCGCCAACCATTTTCGGGAGCCGTCTGCAGAACTCCAGCACGGTTCCGACGTCGCCTCCCCGCGCGAACTGTGCGGCGCAGCTGTGGTCGGGGCCTGTTCCATGAGACTCCTTTGTGCCCGGAACGGAGCTATTGGGGTGAAGTGCCTGAGGCTGCCATGCCAACACACACCTTGGCAAACTGGGCCGACCAGATAACCCAAAAAAGAGTCGGTCGCCGCATGTATCTCGGCCATCTTCAACTCACTCACCGAAGAGCTGACGGCCGAGGAACCGTGTGGGCCCGGCCCAACGGCCCACGGTCACCGGGTCGGCGAGCGAGCCTCATCTCGTGGCTCGCTCGCCACCACAACTACGGGTTCACGCGCGCCGCGATGGCGTCCGCGAAGCGATCCAAGGACCCCTTGCCCAGGCTCATGAACAGCGACGGCTCGGTCAATTCGACCTCGATCACGGCCGGGTTCCCGTCGTTGCCACCGACGATGTCGACGCGGGCATAGAGCAGCGCCGAGAGATCCCCGCCACAGACGGCGTCCGCAGTGACCTGCAACGCACGCTCGGCAACCCCCGTCTGTTCGGGCGTCGCCGCGAAGGTGCTCATCTCCTCCTGCTGGTACAGCCCGCGCGTCGGCCGGTGCGGGCCGGTCAGCAACGCGTTCTTGCGCACCGAGTGGGAGAACTCACCGTTGATGAAGATCAGCCCGGTCTCTCCCGCCGTGTCCACGCTACGCACGTACGGCTGCACCATCACGTCGCGGCCCGTCGCCAACAGGTTCTTCACGTGAGTGATCGCCAGCCCGCGCGAGTGCGCTTCACCCGACTGATACCGCCCGGTGTCCTTCGCTCCGGCGCTGACCACCGGCTTGATCACGAAGTCACCCTGGGCGGGCAGCCGGGTGTGGATGGCCTGTCCGGTGAGGTGTTGGGCGGGGTTGAGCCAGAGAGTGGGAATGACGGGGACACCCGCGGTTTCCAACTCACGCAGGTATCCCTTGTCGGTGTTCCACTCGAGCACCTGAGCGGAGTTCGCCAAGCTGGGGACCCTCTTGGTCCATGCCACGAATTCGTCGCGCCTGGGGGCGTAATCCCAGCAGGACCGCACGACGGTCAACGCATAGCTGCCCCAGTCCACCTCCGGGTCGTCCCAGACCTTGGCCTCCGCGGTGATCCCACGGTTGGCGAGTGCGCCCACCAAGGGGGCGTCATCGGGGTCGAGATTGGGCAGAACGGAACAGGTGGCGAGGGCAACCCTCGCAGTCGTCGCAGTCACCGTTCGAGCGTAGGGCCACCTACCTGGCCGGGGAAGCTTCTCAAAGGCGGGATTGGTCACGCTAAGTCGACCGGAGCCGCCGGGAAACAGGGCAAGGCGGACGGGCAGAGTCATGCACGCCCAACGTCATGCCGCAGCCCCATCAGCGGCGCGGCGCAACGCGGCCAAGATGCCGTCCGCCGTGAGCGATCCGACGATCCTTCCATCATCGTCCGCCACGGGCACGCGACCCATCGCAGCAGCGGGCAACCCCGCGATCGCCTCGAAAGCATCCGCTAACGGTGCCCCGAGCGCAACCGGGCGAGGCGCCGGCTCCACCACGCGATCAGCGCCTTCAAGATCCGTGCGTTCGACCTGCGCCAGGCTGAGCATGCGTACCGGTGCGCCGTCTCCGATGAACCGGCGCACCGGTTCAGTCGCCGGGTGCGCCAACAGCGTCAGGGGCTCCGCCAGCTGTTCCAGCTGGCCGCCCGCGGCGAAGAGGGCCACCCGGTCACCGAGATGCACGGCTTCGTCGATGTCGTGGGTGACGAAGAGGACCGTGGTGCCCAACTCCTGTTGAATCCGCCGGAACTCGGCCTGCAAATGCCGTCTGCCGGCGGGGTCGACGGCCCCGAACGGTTCGTCCATCAAGAGGACCGGAGGGTCCGTCACCAGGGCCCGGGCGACCCCCACCCGCTGGCGCTCACCACCCGACAGCTCGTAGGGAAACCGTCGCCCATAGGTCTTCGGCGGCAACCCGACGAGTTCCAGAAGTTCACCCGAGCGCTGGCGAATACGTGCCCGGTCCCAGCCGAGAAGACCCGGAACGGTCGCGACGTTCTGCATGACGGTGCGGTGCGGGAAAAGCCCCACGTTCTGGATGACGTAACCGATCCTTCGCCGGACCGCGACCGGGTCGGCCGCCGTCAGGTCTTCACCGCGTAGGAGGATCTGCCCGCTGGTGGGCTCCACCAGACGGTTCACCATGCGCAATATTGTCGACTTGCCGCTGCCTGAGGCACCGACCAATGCCAGGAGCTCGTGATCGCGGACACCCAGGGTGAGTCCACCCACCGCGACTGTTCCGTTCGAATACTCCTTGCGCACGTCGCGGAACTCGATGACCTCGTCATTCGTCATTCCAGGACCGTACCCGGCCGCGCCCACACCTGCCGGGAGGCCGGACACGCACGTCATAACGAGGCAATGTCGGCGGCGGCCGGTACGGTCGTTCGATGGCGTCCAACCCCTGGTTCTCCTGGGACTACATACAGGGCAACTGGGACGAGATCTCCACGGCCCTCCTGCAACACACCGGGATCACCGTGCAGGCGATCGCGCTCGCCATCCTGATCGCGCTCCCCCTGGCTGCCCTCGCCCATGAGGTGCGGTGGCTAGCGGCACCGCTGCTCGCCACCGCCGGCGTCCTTTACACGATCCCGTCGCTGGCCCTGTTCGCGATCCTGGTGCCGTTCACCGGCATCGGGCGTATCCCCGTATTGATCGGGCTGGTGGCGTATGCATTGCTCATCCTGATCCGCAACGCGCTCACGGGACTGGATCAGGTCGACCCAGACGTGGTCGATGCCGCACGGGGAATGGGCTACGGCCGGTGGCGGCTCCTACTCGCCGTGAAGATGCCGGCGGCCACCAGCAGCGTGGTGACCGGGTTGCGCCTCGCGACGGTAACCACCGTCGCTCTGGTCACCGTCGGCTACATCGCGGGCTACGGCGGCCTCGGCACCTTGATGTTCCGGGGATTCGCCTCCGACTATCGCGCACAGATCGCCACCGCCACGATTCTCTGCGTCTTGCTGGCAGCCGCCCTCGACCTCACCATCCTGGGCCTCGCCCGCCTGGCGACACCCTGGGACCACAACCGCCACCGAGTCCGGAGCGGCGCATGAACGTCATCTCCGAAGCACTCAACTGGCTCAACGACCCGCTGAACTGGACCGGTCCGGAGGGTCTGGTCACACGAATCGGCGAACACCTCGCCATGACTGCCGTCGCTGTCCTGCTCGCCGCATTGGTCGCACTCCCCCTGGGCGTCTGGCTCGGGCACACCGGCCGGGGTTCGGCGACAGCGGTTGTGCTCACCAACACGGTCCGGGCGCTGCCGACATTCGGCATCCTGCTGATCCTCGCGGCGGGCGGCCTCTTCGGTGACCGGGCAGCCGTGATCGCCGCCGCGGTCTTCGCCATCCCCCTCATTCTGGCCAACACCCACACCGGGTTGACCACCGTGGACCCGGACATCCGCGACGCCGCCCGCGGCATGGGCATGTCCGGAGCACGTTCCCTGTGGTTCGTCGAGCTCCCGCTCGCGTTGCCGCTGGTTGCCACCGGGGTGCGGACGGCGATCGTCCAAGTGGTGGCCACCATCCCCCTCGCGGCCTTCGTGGGCGGCGGCGGGCTCGGCGTCCCGCTTCGTTTCGGCTTCACGACCCAGCGCTACGGCATCGTCCTGGCCGTCGGTGTCGTGATCGCCGTGTTGTGTCTGGCGATCGACGGGATCTTGGCGCTCGGCCAACGAGTCCTCACCCCCCGACCACTGCGCCGCGGCGCCCGAGTCGCCACATGAACGACCCCGCCACGTGCTGCTCTCGCCACCACCGACGACCCCAGCAGTTGCCGCGCCCCACCACCGGGGATGGAATGGGCACCGCCCACCCCCACCCCCGGCCTCACGACCGAGAGGTTCTGATGCGAACTCTGTCACGTCCGATCACGGCCCCCCTGCTCGCCCTCGGCGCCGCCCTGGCGCTCACACTGACCGCCTGCGGGTCCCCCGGATCCTCCGGCGGGGAAAGCCCCTCCAAGACCTCGACCGGTGGCGCCGTCGAGGCATGTGCGCCGATCGCTGGTCAGGACCTAGTCGTCCTCGACGATGACAAGCACCTGCAGACGGTCGACAACATCATCCCGGCAGCCAATGCGGCCGCGGTGGCCGACGACAAGAACGTGCTGCCCCTCCTGGACACCGTCTCGTCCGCCCTGGACACCGACAAGCTGATCAACTTGAACAAGTCGGTCGATGTCGACCGGAAGACCTCCAAGCAGGCCGCGGCTGACTTCATCCGGACCGAGGGCCTCACCGCGACCGCGCAAAGCGGCACCGGCAAGAGCCTCGTGGTCGGAGCCGCGAACTTCTCCGAGTCGGCAACCTTGGCAGAGATCTACGCCCAGGTGCTTCAGTCGGCCGGCTACTCCGTCCGGATCCAGACCCTCGACGCGCGCGAAACCTACCTACCCGCACTGGAGAACGGTGACCTGAGCCTCTTCCCCGAGTACGTCGGTACCCTCACCGAGTTCCTGAACAAACGCGCCAACGGCGCGGATGCCCCCGCAGTCGCCTCCGGTGACCTGGACGCCACCGTCAAGGCACTCACCGAACTCGGCGAGCCGGCGGGGCTGGTCTTCGGCACCCCGTCCCCGGCGCAGGACCAGAACGCCTTCGCCGTCACGAAGGCCTTCGCGGACGAACACCAAGTGAGCACACTGAGCGAGCTCTCCCAGAAATGTGGCGGTCTCATCCTCGGAGCCGGACCCGAGTGTGTCGAGCGGCCCTTCTGCCAACCTGGCCTCGAAGACACCTACGGGTTGGAGTTCAAGAGCTTCACGGCGCTCGACGTCGGCGGTCCATTGACAAAGTCGGCGCTACGGAAGGGCACGATCTCGCTCGGGCTGGTCTTCTCCTCGGACGGCCAGCTCGGCTGACCGCGATCGGACAGGCGACCGGCGGCCGGCCTCTGGACGCCCTTCCGCGTCCGGGGGCCGGCCATCCCGTCAAAGGCCGGCGTCCTCCAATAAGCGCAGCCACGCCTCACTGACGGTGGGGAATGCGGGTACGGCGTGCCACAGCCGCCGCAGCGGCACCTCGCCGACGACGGCCACAGTCGCCGCGTGCAGCATCTCCGCGACATCGGGACCCACGAAGGTCGCACCCACCACCACATCGCGGTCGGTGTCGACCACCAACTGCGCGCAGCCGGCATACCCGTCACCGCGCAGGTAACCGCCCGAGACAGCGCCCAGATCAGTCCGCAGCACCCGCACGGCAAGCCCCGCATCCCGCGCTGACTGCTCCGTGTGCCCAACCGACGCCACCTCGGGTCGAGCGAAGACCACCTGCGGGGCGGCCTGCTCGTCGGCGGTTGCCCGGTAACGCGACCACGGCGCGGGCGAACCGTCGGCGGGCAACAGCTCATCACTCGTCGGCACAGCGGTGGCTCCGGAGTCCGGGCGGCCGTAGCGGGCCGCGATGACATCCCCGACCACACGTGCCTCGTACTTGCCTTGGTGGGTGGTCGCGGCCCGTCCAGCCACGTCGCCAGCCGCGTACAGCCACCCACCGTCGACCGACCGCACACGCAGTTCCGCGTCAACCGCCAGCGGCGCCTCAGGGTCGAGGCCCACCGCGGTCAATCCCAGTCGTGCGGTGGCCGGCACCCGGCCGGTGGCCACCAACACCTCTGCGGCGTCGACCGAGGCGCCGTTCGCCAAGAAGATGTGCACCCCGTCGGCATCGCGGGCAACCCGCTCGATCACCGCATGTAGATGAAGGTTGACCCCCGCGGCGCGCAGACCCCCCGCGACCGCTTCACTCGCCCACGGTTCAGCCCGGCTCAGCAATCCGCCGCGCGAGAGCACTGTGACCTCCGACCCGAGGTCCGCGTAGGCCACCGCCATCTCAACCGCCACGACTCCCCCGCCGATGACGGCAAGCGACTTAGGCACCTCGTCAGCGCTCGTCGCCTCGCGGCTCGTCCACGGCGACACCTCGGCCAGCCCTGGGATGTGGGGGAACCGTGGTTCGCTGCCAGTGGCCAACACCACCGCGTGGCGGGCACGCACCAACGTGCTCGCCACCCCCGCAGCAGACGGGTCGCGCTCGCCATCCGGCGTCGACGGCGTCACCTCGACCAGACGCTCGCCGACCAACCGGCCGGTTCCGCGCAGGAGGGTGACCCCGATCCCCTCGAGCCAGGACTGCTGACCCGAATCATCCCAGTCCGCCACCATGGCATCCCTGCGCGCGAACACCGCCTGCGGGTCGATGCGATCCGAGACCTCAACCCCGGGAACCGCGGCGGCGGCCGCGACGACGGCACCGGGCCGCAGGAGGGTCTTGGAGGGGATGCACGCCCAGTAGGAGCACTCCCCGCCGATCAGCTCCGCCTCGACCAGAGCGACGTTCAGTCCAGTACGCCCGGCCCGGTCGACGACGTTCTCCCCGACTGGACCGCCACCGATCACCACGACATCGACGGTGAGATCCGGCTGCTCGGGGCTGCTCGCGGTCTGGGTCATGCGCCCTATCGTCACCTGCTCAACGCGATGGCGCACCCGGGTCGAGCCCGGGTGCGCCATCAGTCGCCACGCATTCCTTGACCACTGGCACACGGGGTCGAAATGGCTCGGCCAAGAGGGTCCGGTGCCTAATGAGAGATGGCAGCCTTCTCCGCGCCGGCGCCGGTGAGCGAGCGGACCTCCATCTCGGCCTGCCGTTTCGGGTCGTCCTTGGAGCGGCTGAGCAGAGTCCCGATGATTCCGAGAGCGAAGGCCAGCGGGATGGAAACGATGCCGGGGTTGGACAGCGGGAAGATCGCGAAGTCGATGCTCGTGTCCTTAATCATCGACGTCGACACTCCCTTCGCGTCAACACCGCCGGACATCACCGGTGAGAGAACGATCAGCACGATGCAGGAGATCAACCCGCCGTACATGCTCCACAGCGCCCCGGACGTGTTGAATCGCTTCCAGAACAAGGAGTAGATGATCGTCGGGAGGTTGGCGCTGGCCGCGACCGCGAAAGCCAGGGCTACGAGGAACGCCACGTTCTGCCCCTGCGCGAAGATCCCGCCCGCGATCGCCAGAATCCCGATCGCGACGACTGTCCAGCGAGCCACCTTCACCTCGCCGTCGGGGGCGACCTTTCCACGCTTGATGACACTCGCATAGATGTCGTGAGCGAAGGTCGCCGCCGCCGTGATCGTCAACCCGGCCACCACCGCGAGGATGGTCGCGAAAGCGACCGCGGAGATGAATCCGAGGAGCAGTTCGCCACCCAGTTCGAAGGCGAGCAAGGGTGCCGCGGAGTTGACGCCACCAGGGGCCGATGAAATCCGGTCGGGTCCCACCAAAGCACCCGCACCATATCCAAGCACCAGCGTGAAGAGGTAGAAGATTCCGATCAGCCAGATCGCCCACACAACGGAGCGACGGGCCTCCTTCGCCGTGGGCACCGTGTAGAAGCGCATCAACACGTGGGGCAATCCGGCGGTACCGAGCACGAGCGCGAGCGCCAATGACAAGAAGTCGATCTTGGTCGTTCCGTTCAGGCCATATTTCGCACCGGGCTCCAACAATGCCTGACCATTCCCGGCCAAAGCGGTACTCTTGTTGGCGGTGTCGACTGCGCCTTGGAAGAGCGAGGAGAGGTTGAAGCCGAACTTGCTCAGCACCCACACGGACATCACCGCGACACCGAAAATCAGCAGAATGGCCTTGATGATCTGCACCCAGGTCGTGCCCTTCATACCGCCGATCAGGACGTACAGGATCATCAACGCGCCGACGATGACAATGACGAGTCCCTGCGCCTGCGCGGAGGAGATGCCGAGCAGCAACGCCACCAAGCCACCGGCGCCGGCCATTTGCGCCAGCAGATAGAAGAAGACGACGGCGAGGGTTGAGATGGCGGCAGCCATCCGCACCGGGCGCTGTTTGAGGCGGAAGGAAAGCACATCCGCCATCGTGAATTTGCCGGTGTTGCGCAGCAGTTCGGCGACCAGCAGGAGGGCGACGAGCCAGGCCACCAGGAAGCCGATCGAGTAGAGCAGGCCGTCATAGCCGCTCATCGCGATGGCGCCACAGATACCCAGGAATGAGGCGGCCGACAGGTAATCTCCTGCGATCGCGGTCCCGTTCTGCGGCCCGGTGAAGCTCCGCCCACCGGCGTAGTAGTCCGCTGCGGACTTGTTCTCCCGCGAGGCCCGCAAGACGATGATGAGGGTGACGAGCACGAAGGCACCAAAGATCGCGATGTTGACTGCCGGGCTGCCGACGTCGATGGCTTCGGTAGCGGACTTGAAACCGTCCGTCAGGGTTGAGTTCACAGCGCTCCCTCCTCGATCTCGTGGCGCAGCTTCTCTGCTTGCGCATCGAATCGCCTATTTGCCCAGCGGACATAGGCCATCGTGATGGCGAATGTGGAAACGAACTGGCCGAATGCCAGTACGAATCCCATGGTGACGTTGCCGAACACCTTGATGTTCATGAAGCCGTAGGCGTAATTGGCCAGCAACACGTAGAGGAAGTACCACGCAAGAAACAGGCCGGTCATCGGGAACACGAAGTTCCGGAAACGACGACGAAGGTCTTGAAACTCTGGCGAACGCTGAACCCGTTCGTATTCCGATTCCTCGGCGTCAACTGATGTGTCGGTCATGGCGCCTCCTTGCCTCGCGGCGACTCACTGTGACAGCTCACGCTCCGTCGCGTGATGGGGATGCCACATCGCCAAGCAACGAATGTGCCGTAGGTCACTCACAAAAGCCAACACCTAGCGACCGAATGAGACGAAGGTCACACTCTTTGATCACGCCCGTGGATCACACAGGCGCGTGCAGCTGGTCGAGCCGTGCCGGGACACGTCGGTACTCCAGGTCCACGACCACGCGCCGAGCAGCCGCTGCCTTGCGCTCGAAGTTGGTGAGCACACGACCGTCAAACCTCGGAGCCACGCCATCGGCACCGTGACTGTTCGCAAGGCCGGGCGCCGCATCGAGCACGGTGCGCATATGGTCACCGTAGGCGGCCCAATCCGTCGCGAGCCGCAGGACACCCCCACTGCCGCCTTGCTCGGGCGCCCGGAGGATGCGGGTGACCGTGGCGGCGAACTCTGGGTTCACGAGGCGGCGTTTTCGGTGCCGGAGCTTGTGCCACGGGTCGGGGAAGAAAACCCAGATCTCGTCTGCACACTGCGAAGGCATCGCCGAATTCAGGAATGCCACGGCATCGACCTGGGCCAGTCGGATGTTGCGCACGCCATCGCGCGAAGCCCGCAGAACCGTCTGAGCAAGACCCGGTGCGTAGACCTCCAACGCCAGGAAGTCCATGTCGGGACGGCGAGCAGCCGCCGCCACGACTGCATCACCCTGACCGGAACCGACTTCCACGATCAACGGTGCCGCGCGGCCGAACTCGGCCACCGGATCGAAGGTGTACCCCGGGTCCACGGTCAGCTGTCCCGTCGGCCGCGGAAGATCGAGCAGGTAGAAGCCCTGATGATCGACCCACGCCTGTTCCTGACGGGCGTTCATGCGCGCGCTCCGCCGGACGTAGGAGGCGGGCTGTGCACGATATCGGGCGGGGCGAACGGTCTCACCGGGGTCGACCCTGTCGGATTCGCGCATCGGACCAGTCTAGATGTCGGCACTGGCACGCCGCGAAACCGCCCATAGATGCCTCGGCGAACTGTCGGTAGGCTGGTTGAACGGGCATCGACGCTCGCCGGCGCCCAGTCGGTCGGTCTCTGGCCGGCCCCGATGATCGGAGCACCCATGACACCAACCTTCGTTCCTGAGCGTTTCGTCGGCCGCACCGCGATCGTGACCGGCGCAGGCGCCGGCATCGGCAAAGCGACCACCCTGCGGCTGCTCGCGGAGGGCGCTGCCGTGATCGGGGCGGATCTGCGGCCCGAACGGCTCGAGGAACTGACAACCGAGGCCAACTCCGATGCGTTGACGGTGGTCGCCGGCGACATCTGCGATCAGTCAGTGGTCGACTCGATCCTCGCCGCCGCAGCCGGTCGCGCTGATGTGCTGGCTAATATCGCGGGCATCATGGACGGATTCCTGCCGACCGCCGAGGTGGATGACTCCACGTGGGAGTTGGTGATGAACCTCAACGTCACCGCCAGCATGCGCCTGATGCGAGGCGTGCTCCCCGGGATGGTGGAAAGGGGCGCGGGGTCGATCGTGAACGTCGGGTCGGAAGCCTCGACCCGCGCTTCAGCTGCCGGCACGGCCTACACGACGTCGAAGCACGCCGTGATCGGGCTGACCCGGAGCACGGCATTCTTCTACACACCGAAGGGTGTCCGGGTGAACGCGGTCTGCCCGGGCGCGGTCGCCACCAGCATCGAGGCTCCGTTTAAGTCACAATACGCCGGCGAGCGACTCGGTCCGATCATGGGGACGACGGTCCCGCCCGTCGCCACCGCCGAACAGCTCGCGGCATCGATCACCTGGTTGCTGAGCGACGACTCAGCGAACGTCTCTGGAGCAGTGCTGCACTCCGACGGCGGTTGGGTGGCTGTGTGAGGCGGCGTCACCAGCGGGGGGTTTTTGGGGGCCCCCCCACGCGGGGCCCGCAAACACCCCCCCCCAGCCGGCGTGGGGGCGCGCGCCCCACCCCCGGGTGTGGCCCAGGGCAGGGGGGGGGTGTGGGGGGGGGGGGGGCCCGCCCCACATTAACC
>JAVBNE010000037.1:0-4704 GCA_031551755.1 Cellulomonadaceae bacterium
TAAACGACCTCTATCCGGATATGTCGGGCGATGTTAAGCACGTATTGTACTGCCTGCCCGGATGTATGATCGATCCGCAGACACATCATATCCCTGTCGAAGAAGATATACATTACATTACGAGCGATTTCTTAATTTCGCATATAGACAAAAGGCTTGATCTTTGGAATAATATCCCGTGGAAGAAAGAGATTCCCTTCGACGTTTTCTGCAATTATATTTTACCTTATAGAATAGGTAATGAACCACTGAAACCCCTGATGGAACGTGATGTCAGGTTCAACGTCGATTCCCTGGCCCGATTTTTCGCGGATAACGATATTCCGATGCGTGAATCGAGGATTTTTTTCGCTTCGAGGTTGTTCAGGCAGTTCGATCATGTCTACCGGCTCCCCTTTCCGGTCGATGGGGAATATACCTTTGAATGTATTGGGAACAGTCTTAAAAACGTTTTGCAGAACCGGTTATTAGGCGTGCCTTGTGCCGTGGATTACACCCCCCATTGGGCCAACCGAAACGGCAGGCATTACTGGAATACGATCATCGATCCCCACATAAAAAAAACCACCCTTTACGAACAAACGTCAGCCCATACGGCCAAAGTGTACCGCAAAACTTACCGCCACAATCCCGTGCCAAAAAATGACGGCAGAAATTTTATTCCTTATACATTCAGATACCCTTTCGACGAAGATGTAACGGATCAATATTTTTACACCTCGGATATCGAAGTCAAATGCGACAATTTAAGTAAAGGAGTCCAGGTCGTCTATTTAGCCGTATTCAATGACTCGCAATGGTGCCCTGTCGCCTGGAGTGACCGGCGCAAAAACGGAGCCTTCGTATTCACAAAAATGGGAAGAGGTTGTATATATCAACCCGTGTACTATGCTGGACAGGATATGGTTGCGGCGGGCTATCCCATCAAATTGGATGTCGACGGTAGAGCCTGCCGGATCATCCCGAGTAAAAATACAAAATCCCATATCTCGATGAAAAGGAAATACCCCACTAGTATTAATAAACTGGAATGGAGCCTATCGCTACTGGGGGTTAAGATACTAGCATCAAATGATGCATTCTTCAACAAAAAAGACACGATTGCCATTATCGACAACATACTCTCTGTTCCCACACACACAATTCGATTCCCACGCAAAACATACCGTTATATTAAAGTCGAAGCACCTGACAACAAATACCATATTCAGGTTGCGGAATTGTCATTCGAGTATCGGGGAGATCACATCAATCGGCCTGCTTGCCTTCCCGGCACAGGGGATGAGATCGATATAGACAAACTATTCGATAACGATCCCTTATCCAGTAGTACGATCAGCCAGGGATTAACGCTGGATTTCGGTGCTTCCATCGCCCTGTCCGCTATGCAGATTACATCGCGAAATGATGATAATTATATCAGGATTGGTGATCAATACGAATTACTTTATATGGATAAGCAGGGATGGGTGTCGATGGGCAAAAAAATAGCCGTGGACACGACGATCGAATGGGAAGAAGCTCCTTGTGATGCTTTATTTTGGCTCAGGAATATTTCTCGCGGAAGAGAAGAGAGAATATTTACGTACGAAGACGGGAAAACAATATTCTGGTGAAATATCATCCGGACTACCACTCCAAGTGGCTTTGGAGCGAAGTCTACGTAGCCCTTTCGGAAATAAATTTCGTCGGATAGGCGGCACGAAAAATTGTAGACAACGGTGCTGCCGATACGGATCAGGTTATAACTCTTGCGTTCATGCTGGAGTAACACTCCGAGGACTGGCCGTAAACACACTCGTATAGCTGACGAAAGTAGCCACTGTCGATCACCGAAAGCCTCTCTGAAATCGAACTGCGGCGAACGCTCTGCGCAGGATCGAGGGCGAAAAGCGTCTTGAAAAGAGTTTTTTATAAACTCAGAGATGAAGGATTGATAGAAGCAATAATAAGTCCGACTGGATTTAAGGCTGTTGTATGGCGACTCAAGCAAGACATAAAAACAATAAAAAAAATTTAGTTGATGCAGAAAAAGTATCAACACCTAAAATAAAATAGGAGCGACACAAGGAACTTTATTCTAGGTAGGGCCGATTTTAGGGTCGGATTTTTGAATACAAATGACTCCCTTTGACCCAACCATGAACCACAAATCCAGCGCTCAGTCCGGATTTTGATTCACATTGAGTAACGGTTTACCAAAATGTAACTACCGCTCCGAGTACAGTTTCGATTCCTTTCCCGCGCTTCCTGGTACCGCGCCTGCGGGTTGCCTTCCGGTGCTGTGGGGGTCAATACAGCCGCTTGTCGCCCTCGTTGAGCCCGCCTCCTGCGGACGATGTGAGGCCGGTCGCCGATTTGAAGAGTTTGTAAGCGATGTTGAACGCATAGTAACGGCCGAGAGATTGGGTCCAGGAGTTACGGATATAATTATCCACCATCGAGGTCGTGAAAATACTGTTGTGGCCCAGTATGTCGTAGGCCGAGAAACTCACCTGTAGTTGGCCTTTCATCAGGTTGCAGCCCGCCACGGCGTTCAATAGATGGTCGGAGGTGTTGTTGAATCCTCCGTTGAGGCTGCGGTAGGCCGAGAGTCCGTACCATCCGTTGACGAAGAACCATTTGACGGGGTTGTAGTTGGCCGTCGCGGTGACTGTGAACTGGAGGAATTTATCGTCCTGCCCCGCCGTGTTGTCCGAGAAGGTGTAGTAGCCGGCACCTTTGAACGTCATGCGGAATTTGCGCGAGAAATTGGTGTTCAGATTCAGGGACAGTCTGGGCGTATAGTAGCGGTTGCGGTTCAGTTCGGCGCCGATGTACGAGGGGATGTCCTGGTAGTTCAATCCGAGGAGGACATCGACCCGGCTTTTGATCGTTTTGTCTTCCCAATTGTAGCCTGTTATCAGTGTGGCGTCTATCTTGCCGTTGAGGTTCTCGTACTCGGTGAGCGTGCTTTGGGCCTCGGCCACGGCATCCCATTGCGGCAACTCGGTGCGCTGGGTGAAGAAAGTGGTTTTGTCGACGATCGCGTTGCGGGTAAAGTTGCCGATGAGGTTGATGTAGAAAGAGGAGGTGTTCTTGAAGCGGTGGCGGTATTCCAAAGACACTTTGTCGGTGTAACTTTGCTTCAGGCCGGGATTGCCCGCCACCAGGCGGTAGGGATTGCGGTTGTCCAGGCGGTTGCGGAGTTGTTCGGTCGAGGGAATAACGGTGGAGGTGTTGTAATCGAGGCGTATGGTTCCGGAAAGTCCCACCTCTTTGGAGAGCAAGATCTTCGGAAGGAGGGCCCGTTGGGCGTTGCCGTCGTTTTCGGATTCGGGGAAACGTTCGCTGCGGTTCTGCCGCCAGGTTTCGAAGTTGAGGTCGACTTGCAGGCTCGATTCCTGGCCTAAACTGTAGCGGAACCACAGGCTTGCACGCTGTTTCAGGTAGTTGCGGGTGTAGTCGAAGGTGTTGACCGTGTCGGTCAGAGGGTCTTCGGGCCGGGAGATGTCGGCGGCATAGCGGCGGCTGAGGCTGTTCTCGTAGTCGATTTTGTAGATTGCGTACAGGTCCCGTGTTTTTGTTTTCGAGAACTTGAAGGGAATGCTCAGTTCCGCTCCCATTTTGTCCGATAGTCCCACCGGGCCGCTTTCGACGATCTGCCGCACGCCCGTCGAGGCGAGCGAGTCGATCCTCAGGCCCTGCGCCCGGTTGTCGCTGTGGGCGTAAGAGAGATCTATGCGGCCCCACGTGTTTTTAAAGAGCCGTGGGGAGGTTTTCAATTCGGTCTGAAACGTGTAACCGTCTTTCCCCGTGTTGTTTTCCGACCGGCTTCTCGCCGCGTCGCCGTCGAGCAGGCTCAGCGTGCCCCGGTACATGTCGGCCGAGGCATCGGTGGCGGTGAACGAATTGTTGAAGGAGAATCTTCCGACGACCGGCTTATTGCCGTGAATCAACAGGTTGGCTTTGTGGGTGCGCGTAAGGCTGCCCATCCGCGACGTGTCGGCGTATTGGCGTTGCGAGTAATCGGGCGAGGGGAGGTAGATATTCTGCCGGATCGCTTCATTGAGTGCGTCCTGCTGCTCGAAGATGTAGTCGCCGCGGATCTGCAGGTATTCCTCCCAGAAGTCCCCCCACATTTTCGCTGCTCCCACATCGGCGTAGATCTGCTCGTTGTAGCCGCGCATGCGGTGGCTGACCTCCAGGATCTCCGACATGCGGTTGGATCGTCGCCCCATGTTGTCGGCCATGAAGTTGCCCCAGAGCAGCAGCGGTTCCGAGAAGAAGTTGGCCGTCAGGCCCGCCCCGTAGCGTGCGTGTCCCGCGCGTTCGAAGTCGTGGCCGTAGCTGACCAGCGCGTGGCCCGCCGTAGCGGTGATCATCGGGTTGCGTGTCTTGATGTCGAGCACGCGCACCTTTTCGTCGCCCTCCCGTCGGGAGAGCGAGTCCGGGTCGGCGAACTCTTTGTAGGTGTTGATCGAAACCACCTCGGTGGCGGGGATATACGACAGGGCGGTCATCGTGTTCTCTCCGAAGACCATCCGGCTGTTGACGTAGGTGCGCCGGATGTTCTCGCCGAGCACCGAGATGCCCTCGCTGCCGATCTCCACGCCGGGGATCTGGCGTAGGATCTCCATCGCCACGTCGCCTTCGAGCAATTTCACGGCCGCCGCGTTGAACTTGAGCGTGTCGCCGCTCATGGTCACCAGCGGCACCGCGCCT
>JAVBNE010000077.1:0-26519 GCA_031551755.1 Cellulomonadaceae bacterium
TGGCGCGGCGCAAAACGGAGGTGTGCAGCACGTCCGGGAGCACTCCCGCCTCGGCGAGAAGCTCACCGGCGCGGGCAGCCTCGATGGAGCCCTTCTCCGACAGCGCGGCGTCAACCCAGCCGCAGAACAAGTTCAGCGAATTCCATTCGCTCTCGCCGTGGCGGAGCAGCACCAGGGTGTAGGTCATGACTCCATCCTGCCGCACCTTGCCCGGTTCACCGCCCGTGTCCCGGGTGGTGGTCCGGATGGTTCCGTGCGCCCGCCACTGGGTAGGCGGGCTGAGGCAGCGCGTCACAGGCGGCGCGGTCAAGGGCAGCGCGGTCGGGGGCTGTGCGGTCAAGGGCAGCGCGGGAACAATCCTCCGCGGGGGCCGTTGAACCGAATATGCCGATCACCGGAACCTACGAACCCAGTCCCGCCGCCCACGTGCGCAAACAGGTGGACCTCTACGAAAGCTCCGGAGGTACCAAGGGCGTCACGATGAACGGGATGTCGGTCATCATCCTGACTACCCTGGGCGCCCGGTCGGGCAAGGTCCGTAAGACCCCGCTGATGCGCGTCGAACACGACGGTGAGTACGCCGTCGTCGCCTCCTACGGCGGCGCCCCCGCCCACCCAGTCTGGTATCACAACATCGTGGCCCACCCGCAAGTGGAACTGCAGGACGGACCCGAACGCCACGACTACACCGCCCGGCTGGTGACCGGCGACGAACGAGCCCTGTGGTGGGAACGTTCCGTGGCCGCCTTCCCGCTCTACGCCACCTACCAGACCCGCACCGACCGTGAGATCCCCGTCTTCGTCCTGACCCGGACGGCCGACGCGTGAGCGGCGCGCACCACGGGCCTGGCACGGGCGCCCGCCCCGGCGGCACCTCCCACGCAGGGGGCACCACTCACAGCGGCCACGACGGGCACCACAGGCACGCACCGCTGCCCGACGCACCGGAGGATTTCTGGGAGAACCACTACACGAACACGGTGGACCGCTCCTGGGGCACCTCGGCGAACGCCCTGTTGGTCGACGTCCTGACTTCCCTCGACCTGACCCCCGGACGCGCCCTGGATCTCGGCTGCGGTCACGGCGGCGATGCCCTGTGGCTGGCCGGCCTCGGCTGGGACGTGACCGCCGTCGACATCTCCACGACGGCGTTGAGCCGGGTCGACGCCGATGCCCGTGCGGCCGGGCTTTCGGATCGCGTCCACACCGAGCGGCACGACCTGGCCGAGTCGATGCCGGCCGGCCCGTTCGACCTGGTGAACGCCTGCTACTTCCAGACGCCCCTGGAGATGCCGCGCGACGAGATCCTGCGCCGGGCGGCGGCGACCGTCGCCGACGGCGGTTACGTGCTGGTGGTGGAGCACGGCAGTGTGCCGCCCTGGTCCGGTCACCCCGACGCCGAGTTCCCAACCGTCGAGGAGTCCCTGACGGGCATCGGCCTGGGGCTCGGCCGGGCGGGTGCGGCCGACCGGGCCGATGACAGTGTGGCCGGGGACGGCGGCACGGCCGGGGACGGCTGGCGGGTCGAACGCGCCGAGGCGCTGGCCCGGGTGGTCCACGGCCCCGACGACCAGAGCGCCACCGTCACCGACAACGTCGTGCTGCTGCGCCGGGTGGGCAGGTAACGCCTGGCGTTCGGTGGGCGTTACCGGGGTTGGCGCGCCCCGGGGTAGCGTCCCCGCGCCCTTGACACCCCGGCGCTAACGCCCCCGCTCCTCCCGCACCTGTTTCGCGGCGGCGTAGACCTTGAGGATCTGGGTCGCCGACTCGTCCCAGCCGAACCGCGACGCCGCCCTGCGACCGCCCTCACCGAGGGCACGGCGGCGCTCCAGATCGGCGAGGAGGTCGCCGATCGTCCTGGCCCACCGAGCGGGGTCGTGGCCCTCAATGAGCACCCCGGACTCGCCGTCGGCGATCACCGAGCGCAACCCTCCGACCGACGCCGCCACCACCGTCGCACCCGTCGCCTGGGCCTCCGCAGCCACCAGCCCGAAGGATTCGCTGTGCGACGGCACCGCAACGACGTCCGCCGCCCGGAAGTACCGCGCCAACTCCGCCGACGGCACCGGCTGACGCACGATGAGGTGATCGGCCACCGCCTCGGTGTGGGCTAACGCCTCCAGCTCCCGGACCGCCGTCGCTCGGCCGCTCGGTCCTCCCAGCACCACGAGCGTGGGCAACGGATGGCCACGTCGCGTGAGCTCCCCCAGCGCCCGGACCAGCACATCCGGACCCTTCAGCGGTTGCACCCGGCCCGCGAACAAAATCAGACCGCCGGACGGTAGGCCCAACTGCTGCCGCAGGTAATCGCGATCCAGACCGGCGGCCTCACCGAAGACCTCCAGGTCGACTCCCGGGGGCACCACGTGAACCCGCTCGGGCAAGGCGGCGTAGTCCTTGATGAGGTCCGACGCCTCCTGCGCAGTGCTGGCCACCAAGGCATCCGCCTCGGCGACGACCTGCTCCTCACCTATGATCCGGCCCAACGGCTCCGGCGCATCGCCCGGTGCGAGGGCTGCGTTCTTGACCCGGGCCAAGGTGTGCGCGGTGTGCACCAGCGGCGCGTCCCACCGGTCGGCGGCGAGCCAGCCGACTTGCCCGGACAACCAGTAGTGGGTGTGCACAATGTCGTACCAACCAGCATCCTGGCGAGCTTCGGTCCGCAGCACCCCGGCAGTGAAGGCACACAGCTGCCCCGGCAGGTCGGCTTTGTCGAGCCCCTCGAAGGGGCCGGCGGGGATGTGGCGCACCAGCACGCCGTCGTCGAGCCGGACCAAGCCGGGTTGGGTGGAGGAGGTCGCCCGGGTGAACACCTCGACGGCGACCCCACGGCGCGCCAAGGCGGCTGACAGCCCGGTGACGTAGACGTTCAGGCCGCCGGCGTCGCCCGTCCCGGGCTGCGCCAGCGGGGACGTGTGCACGGAGACCATTGCCACCCGCAGGTGGCCAGGATCGAGCGCCACCACCCTCAGGCTTCCCAGACAGATTCCGACACGGGCATATCGTACGCGTCGAGGGGCCCGTCTCGTTCCGGCAGAAAGCTGCTTTCGGTCCGGGCGCCGCGAATGGTAGCGCAGGCCAGGGACCGCAGAAGGTAGCCGGTAGACAGCTCGAAGACGGCGTTGGCAACTGGTCACACTTGTGACCAGAATGGATTCGTGAAGACACTTCCCTTGGCCGAAGCCAAGGCCCATCTGTCTGGCCTGCTCGATGAGCTCGAACGCACAAGCGAACCCGTCACTATCACCCGACACGGCAAACCCGCCGCCGTCATCCTCACCCCCGAGGAAGTCGAGTCCATCAATCTCACGATGGAATGGCTCGCTGATCCCAATCATGCCGCTGAGATGGCCGAGGCCAAGGACTCAGTCACACGGGGAACGGGAGTGACCCTGGCTGAGCTCCGCGTGGAACTCGACACCAACCGATGACCTGGTCCGTCGTCGTCGAACCTCCAGCACGCCGGGCCATCATCCGCCTACCGCCGCGGATCGCCGATGCCGCTTTCCGGTTCCTGGCCGAACCGCTGACCGAAAACCCTACCGTGTCACCAAACCGCTCACCGGCCAACTGGTCGGTTACCTAAGCGGGTACATCGGCATCTCCTTTCGAATCATCGTCGCCATCGAGGATGACACCAGAACTGTCCACGTTCATCGAATCGCACACCGGGCCAACGCTTTCCGGCCGTGAGCGCGACGCGAACAGCTGAGAGTCCGCCCTCAGACTTCCAGAACGCATGCCGGCGCCGGCACGTCGTAAGCGTCGACGACGACGCCCCGATCACCGTCGCGCGGGATGCGAACCAACGTCAACAGTGAGGACCCCTGCGCGGCCACGATCAGGGTGTCCGCCTCCGGCGTCTCGCCGTCCGGCGGGGTCAACACCGCGAAGTGGCGCGGCCACCGGCCGCCGACCGGGGTGTCCCCCAGATACTCCAACTCGGGGACCGGCCCCAGCGGCCACCGCAACGCGAAAGTGACGATCACATTGGCGCCGCGCACCGCGATGAAGAGCCGCAAACGATCAGAGCTCAGGGCGATGTGGGAGGGGAAGTTACGGTCCCCGTCCACCGGGGTGGCGTCGCCCAGCTCGAAACGGGCCACGAGGTCATAGCCGTCATCGGTGGGGATGAGCAGGTGGAGCACGGGGTCCAACTCGCCGACCACTGCCAGGACGCCGTCCGGCAACACCACCGCGTGTCGCGGCCCGGTGCCCCGGGGCAGGCTGCCGATCACCGCGCTCGTCCCCCGCGAAGACGTCGAGTGATGCCACAGCTCGTCCGTGCCCAGATCGACCACGACCGGCGAGCCACCGACATCGGCCACGAAATGGGCGTGTGGCGAGGATTGGCGTTCACGGTCGGGTCCCTCGCCATGATGAGCGAAGACTCGTGGCTCCCCGCGCACCGCACCATCGGCCCCCAACGGCAACGCCGACACGGTGCCGTCGCCATAGTTGGCCACCCAGACTTCCGTACCGATGACCGCCAAGTGACACGGGTGGGAACCGCCGGTACCCACCGCCGGCGCGAACGGCCGCAATTGTCCCTGTTCGACGGCGTAGGCGGTCACGGCGCCCGCCTCGAGCTCGGCGACCGCATAGAGGCTGTGACCCTCCGGGTGGACCGCGAGATAGGACGGCGACGGCGTGACGGCGACCAGTTCGGACCCGAGGAAAACGCCCGCTCCCGCATCGATGTCCACACGCCAGATGCCCTCCGCGCCGCCATTCGGCTCTGGATACGTGCCCACCCACACCGCGGTATCACCGACGCCGGGTTCCGGTCGAAAACTCATGGTAAGAGCCTAGTTGTCACAGCCCCGACCACCGGCAACCGAGCGGGTGAAGACCCACCGAACACAACAGCGCGCCGCCTGCCCAAAGGCAGGAGACGCGCTGTCATGTGAAGTCGACTAGTGCGCTGCGTCGAAAGCAGTCTGGACCTCCTGCGAGATGCGGCCACGGTCATTGACCGTGTAGCCGTTTGCCCGCGCCCACTCGCGAATCTCGTTTGCCCGCGAGGAACCGCCGGACGAGCGTCCACGACGAGAGCCGCGCGCTAGTCCGCGCGAGGAAACCCTGCGGGCGCTTGCGGTCCACGGGGTGATTGCGTCGCGGAGTTCTTGAGCATGGCGAGTGCTGAGATCGACCTCGTAGGAAACGCCGTCGAGAGCGAAAGTAACCGTCTCGTCCGCGGCACCTCCGTCGAGATCGTCAACAAGAATGACTTGGACCTTCTGGGCCACGATGGTTCCCTCACATTTCCGGTCTTGGATGACGTCGTCAGCATGCCAGGAAGGCTGCTGTCGGTCAAAGATGCCATTTGGCGTGTCGCATCAGCTACACCGCGACTATACGTCAAGATTCGCGATCTTGTGTCGTATCCGAGAGACGGGCCTGATGGGCCTGCTCCGCTTCATCTAGCTGGGCGAGCGCCAAACGTTCATTCCGATCCGCCCGGATGATGTAGCGCATCGCGAGGTAGAAGAGCACGCCGACCCCGATCGACGGGATCAATGCGCCTACTGCCAGCCACGTGTTAGTCACCTTCAGATTGTAGGCTTCAAGCCGTCGGCTTGACGAGCGGGAACAAGATCGTCTCGCGGATACCCAGGCCCGTGAGCGCCATCAGCAACCGGTCGATGCCCATACCCATCCCCCCTGATGGCGGCATCGCGTACTCCATGGCGGTGAGGAAGTCCTCGTCCAGCTGCATCGCTTCTTCATCCCCGGCGGCTCCTAGTCGTGCTTGGTCTTCGAAGCGTTCCCGCTGGACAACGGGGTCGACGAGTTCGGAATATCCGGTGGCCAACTCAAATCCGCGGACATACAGATCCCACTTCTCGACGACCCCTTCTGTGGCCCGATGGGCGCGGGTCAAGGGCGAGGTCTCGACCGGGAAGTCCCGGACGAATGTCGGTGCACTCAAGTGGTCGCCGACCAGATGCTCCCACAGCGATTCCACGAGCTTGCCGTGGCTGGCCTTCTGCGGATCATGGCCGAGCTCAAGTCGATCCGCCAGGCTGGACAGTTGCCCGACTGATGTCTGAGGCGTGATCTCTTCACCGAGCTTAGAGGACAGTGAGTCATACATCCGAAGCTGTACCCATTCACCACCCAGGTCGTACTCCGAACCATCCGCGAGAGTCACGGTGGTGGACCCGAATGCATCCTGTGCGGCTTGCTGCACGAGTTCCTTCGTCAGCGCACCGATGGTGTCGTAGTCGCCGTATGCCTCGTAGGCCTCGAGCATCGCGAACTCCGGGGAATGCGTCGAATCAGCACCCTCGTTGCGGAAGTTCCGGTTGATCTCGAAGACGCGTTCCACGCCGCCGACGGCCGCGCGCTTGAGGAACAGTTCCGGCGCGATACGCAAATAGAGGTCGAGGTCGAATGCGTTCATGTGCGTCGTAAACGGCCGCGCGGCAGCGCCCCCGTGAATCGTCTGAAGCATCGGCGTCTCGACTTCGATGAACCCGCGACCATGCAGGTGATCGCGCAGCGAGCGGACCACTGCCGACCGCATCCGCACGGTATCCCGGGCGGCTGGCCGGGAAATGAGATCCACGTAACGCTGGCGAACTCGCGACTCCTCGGACATCTCCTTGTGGAGCACGGGCAACGGCCGCAGCGACTTGGCCGCCAGCCGCCAGCTGTCCGCGAAGACGCTCAACTCACCGCGACGCGAACAAATGATCCGGCCGTGGGCGAAGAGGTGATCCCCCAGGTCCACATCGGCCTTGAAGGCCGCCAGCCGCTCGTCACCGACCGCTGCGGCGCTGAGCATTACCTGGAGACGGTTGCCTTCACCGTCCTGGATGGTGACGAAACACAGCTTGCCGGTGTTACGCAGATAGACCACCCGGCCCGCTACCCCGGCAATGTCGTCTGTCTCCTGACCGAGTTCCAGGTGGCCGTAGTCCGCGCGCACCTGAGCGATGGTGTGCGTCCGCGGGACCCCCACCGGATACGGTTCGACGCCCTCGGCGAGCATGCGGGCGCGCTTGTCGCGCCGCACTTTCAGCTGCTCGGGCAGATCGTCGGCGACCTCAGAGGGTTGGGGGGACTCGGATGCGGGCACGCCGGTCGGCGGCAAGGCAGGTGGGACCGTCACGCGCCGAGTCTACCGACGGCGCCAGAACGGTTCCGGCGGGAACCCGTTCAAGCGGGCGAGTCCAAGTCGAGTGCGAGGTCGAGGATCGGAGCGGAATGCGTCAGGGCGCCGACCGACAGGTAATCCACCCCGGTGGCCGCGACCTCCCGCGCCCGATCCAGGGTGAGATTGCCGGTTGCTTCCAGCTCGACCCGGCCGGTCTGCGCCTCCCTGGCCCGCACCGCAGCCACCGTACTCGCCAACACCGGGGTCGCCATGTTGTCCAGCAGCAGGAAGTCGGCGCCGGCATCGAGCGCCTCCATGGCCTGTTCCTGCGTGTCCGCCTCGACCTGGATCAGTACATCAGGGAACCGGTCGCGCACGGCCTGGACCGCCCCCGCCACGGAACCGGCGGCCACCACGTGGTTGTCCTTGACCATCGCAACGTCATAGAGGCCCATCCGCTTATTCGTGCCACCCCCCGCGCGGACCGCGTACTTCTCCAACGCCCGCAGACCCGGCGTGGTCTTGCGGGTGTCGAGCACCTGCGCCCCGGTACCGGCCAGTTCCCGCGCCCAATCCCGGGCGGCGGTGGCCACCCCGGAGGCACGGCTCGCGAAGTTCAACAGGGTGCGTTCGGCGACCAGGAGCACCTGGATCGGCCCGGTCAACTCGGCCAGCACCTGGCCGGGGTGGACGTCGTCGCCGTCGCTCGCACGCCAATCAACCATCACACCGGGCAGACCGAGCCGCTCAGCGACCTGGCGCGTGACCTCCTCGGTCAGCACCAACCCGGCCACCACGCCGTCGGCCCGGGCCATGAGCCGCGCGGTCCCTATCGCCTCCGGCAACACGGTGGCCTGAGTGGTCACATCGCGTCCTGGCTCGGAGCCGAGGTCCTCCGTCAGGGCTACGGCCACCGCATGGGCGATCCAGTCAGGGTCGAGGCCGGGTTGGACAGCGGAGGGCGCGCGGGAGGCGAGGGTGTTCACGGTCCCCCACGTTAGCCGCCCGCGGGGACCGCCACCGATGCCCGCGCCGGCGCACCGCCCGAATCGCCACCGATGCCGCTCACCGGATTAGTGGCCGCGGCGAGCACGATTTCGCCGTCGGCGCTCAGATCGATACCGATATGCCGTTCCCAGGCCGGATCGGGTTCGGGGAAGTCAGTCCGGTAATGCCCGCCGCGGCTCTCCTCGCGCATGGCCGCCGCAGCCGTCAGCGCCGTGGCCACCTGATGGATGTTGGTCGTCTCCCATTCAGCCGCCTGAGGCTGTGCGACGACATCCTTGGCCACGTGGGCATCCGTACGGATGGCAGCCAACTTGCGCGCCGCCGTGGCCAGCCCTTCGGCATCGCGGATCACCCCAGGGCCGGCTGAGGCGATGGTCTGGATACGCGACCGGGCGGCGGCGGGGACCAATCCCGCCGGACCGGGGCGGTCCACCGGCTCGCGGCTGGAAAGCTCGCCGGTCGATACACGCTCGGCGACGTCATGAGCGGCCCGGTGGGCGAAGACCAGGCCCTCCAACAGGGAGTTCGAGGCCAGCCGGTTCGCCCCGTGCACCCCGGTGCATGCCACCTCGCCCACGCCGTAGAGCCCGGTGAGGGTCGAGCGACCCACGAGGTCGGTCACCACACCGCCGGAGTAGTAGTGCTGGGCCGGTGCCACCGGAATCGGGTCCGTCGTGAAGTCGATGCCGTGGTCGAGCAGGCGATCGTTGATCGTCGGGAACCGCTTGCGCAGGAAGTCAGCGCCCAGATGCCGCGCGTCGAGCAGCACGTGATCCGAACCGGTGGCCGCCATCTGCCGCACGATGGCATGCGCGACGACGTCACGCGGCGCCAACTCGGCCATGGGGTGCACCTCGGTCATGAACCGGACACCGTCGGTGTCCAGCAGGATCGCGCCCTCGCCCCGCACCGCCTCGGAGATCAGCGGCAGCTGCCCCTTGGCCCCCAGGCCCAGCCACAACACGGTCGGGTGGAACTGGACGAATTCCAGGTCCGCGAGCCGCGCACCGGCCCGCAGCGCCGCCGCGATGCCGTCGCCCGTGGCCTGAGGCGGGTTCGTCGACGACCGGAAGACCTGACCGATCCCGCCCGTTGCGAGGATCACTGCGCTGGCGAGGGCGGCACCCACACCGTCGCGGGTCCCCTCGCCGACCACGTGCAGAGTGACCCCGCAAGCGACGGGTTCGCCGTCGTCGCCGGGGGCGGTCAGCACATCGAGCACCAGGGCGTTCTCGATCACCTCGATACCCGGGTCGGTACGGACCGCCTCCAGCCGGGCCACCAGGGCCCGCGAGATCTCCGCCCCGGTCGCATCCCCGCCCGCATGCACGATGCGGTCGGCGTGGTGACCGCCCTCGCGGGTCAGGGCGACGCCCCCACCGGGGGCCAGGTCGAAGTTCGCGCCACCGGCCATCAACTCGCGAACGCGCGCGGGACCGTCGTTGACCAGCACCTCCACCGCCGCGCGGTCACAGAGTCCACCCCCGGCGACAAGGGTGTCGGCCAGGTGTGCATCCGGCGAGTCACTGGGGTCCAAGGCGGCCGCGATGCCACCCTGCGCCCACACCGTCGACCCCGAGGACAGCTCACCCTTGGTGACCAGCAAGACCCGGGGCACCCGGGTGCGCAGTTCCAGTGCGGCCGTGAGCCCGGCGATACCCGAGCCGACGACAACGGCATCCGCCCGCGTCGTCCACCCCGGTGCGGGCGCCGCTAACCGCCGGGCGAGGCGCAACTGCTCGCTCATGCGACGGTTCCCGTGGGCAGCACCGCTGAGTTCGGACGCTGCAACGGCTCGATCGCGATGCCACTCGCCGCCAAACCGTGGCCTGTGGGCACCAGGCCGGGCTCCTGGCTGAGGTCGATCGCCCGATTGCGCTCGTCCACAAAGACCACATTCGGCAGGTAGGTCCGGGCATCGGCGTCGGACATCGACCCGTAGGCGATCACGATGACGATGTCCCCGGGGTGGATAAGCCGAGCAGCCGCACCGTTGAGGCAGATGTCCCCCGCCCCGCGCTCCCCGGGAATGGCGTAGGTGGTCAGCCGGGCACCGTTGGTCACGTCGACGACGTCCACCTGCTGACCCGGGTACAGGTCGGCGGCGTCGAGCAGGTCGGCGTCGATCGTGACCGAACCGACGTAATCGGGGTCGGCGCCGGTCACTGTTGCACGATGTATCTTGCCAATCATCATGGTGCGTCGCAGGGACGCAGGACGTTCAATCACCAGTCTTCTCCTTGCCCCGATGGCCAGCCGATGGCTGCGTTGTCGATCAAGCGCGTCTTCCCCAACCGCGCGGCGACGAGGAGTAATCCCTGCGCGGGTCCCTGGGGAGGTACCGGCTGACCTGTCTCCGCAACGAGCGTCACGTAGTCAATCACAACACCGGCAACGCCCTCGAGAGTCCGCCGCGCGGCAACCGTCACATCATCGGCACAAGCGCCCGGGACGGCGGCGGCCTGACCCGCTCGCAAGGCAGCGCTGAGGGAGACCGCGGCGATCCGCTGTTCCGGGGTCAAATAGGCGTTGCGGGAGGACAGGGCCAGGCCGTCCGGCTCCCGGACGATCGGCACCCCGACGATCCGCACGTCCACGTTGAGGTCGCGAACCATCTGCCGGACCGCCATGAGCTGTTGGGCGTCCTTTCGGCCGAAGAACGCCACCGTCGGGCGGGTCAGGTGCAGGAGTTTGAGCACTACCGTGAGCATGCCGTCGAAATGGCCGGGCCGAATCGCGCCCTCCAGGATCTCCCCGATCGCCCCCGCACTGACCCGCACGACCGGCTCGCCGTCGGGGTAGAGCACCTCCGGGGCCGGGGCGAAGACCAGGTCGGCGCCCACCCCGGCCAGTTTGGCGACGTCGCCCTCCAGGTCGCGGGGGTAGCGGTCCAGGTCCTCCCCCACACCGAACTGCAACGGGTTGACGAAGATCGTCACAACGACTTGGCCCACCGAACCGGCCTCGGCACGTGCCCGCCGGACCAGTTCGAGGTGGCCATCGTGGAGGGCTCCCATCGTCATCACCACGGCACGGGGGCCGTCCGTCAGGGCAGTCGCCAACTCGGCGGTCGTGCGGACCACCATCGGGGTCGTCAGTTCGCTCACGTAGCTTTGTCCTCCACCACATCGAGTAACGCCTGCGCCTGGCCGGGGTCGATCCGGCCGGCCAGTAATGCCCGGCGGGTCGCCCCCGCCGACAGATCCCGGTACGACGCCGGCAGATCGGTGGCCCCGGTGTCGACCGCGAGCGCCCCCAGCGCCTCCAAATGCCGAGCGACGGTCGCCACATCGCCCCGGGACACCGGGCCGGTCAGCGCCGCGATGGCCCCCGGGCCGCCGTCGTGGTCCGCGGCCCGCGTCGCGCCGTCGAGGGCGGCGGACAGCAGCGGGTCCAGCACCCGGCCCGGGTGATCGATGCCCACCGCGGCCAGCGCCTGAGCGGCCTGGGCCACGAGCACCACCAGGTGATTCGCGCCGTGCGCCAGGGCCGCGTGGTACAAGCCACGGTCTGCTTCGTCGACCACCACGGGCTCACCGCCGAGTTCCACGACGAGCGCCTGCCCGATCGGGAGCACGGGGGTGGGCGCGGTCACCGCGAAGGTGGCGCCCACGAGCCGGGACAGGTCGAGGGAGGTACCGGTGAAGGTCATCGCGGGGTGCACGGCCAGCGGGATGGCTCCTGCCCGTGCGGCCGGCTCCAGCACCCCGGCGCCATGGCGTCCGCACGTGTGCAGGACGATCTGCCCGGGACGCCAGGTGCCGGTCTCGGCGAGCCCGGAAACCAGCCCGGGGAGGGCGTCGTCGGGCACGGTGAGCAGCACGAGATCCGCCGCCGCCACGACAGCGGGCACCTCCAGCACCGGCACACCTGGCAGGAGCACCTCGATTCGTTCCCGGGACTGCGCCGAGATACCACTAGCCCCGACCACCTCATGGCCGACGGCCCGCAGGGCGCTGCCCAAGACCGCGCCGACCCGGCCGGCACCGACGACACCCACCGCGAGCCGGCCGGGACGGCCACCCGCAGCGGTCACCGGGGAACCTCATCGCGGCGCATCCACAGTTCCGGACCCTCCTGGGCGCGGGCCTGACTCGCGCGGGCGGCCTGGGCGTCCAGCAGAGCGGCGGCGTCGTCTTGGTCGAGGTGGGCCACGGTCGGGGAGATCGGCCCCGGGGTGGAGTGCACCGCGAAGGTGGCAACCCGGAAGCGGCGCTGCCAAGGCCCTTGGGCTAGCCCCAATGACTGGGTGCGCTCATGCGGCACGATCACCAAGTGGCGCCACAGTCGCCCGCTGCGCAGGAGCAGGGCCCGCTCGGTCGCGGCGAACCCGATGCGCGGCCACGCGATAGGGTCGAGCCAGGCGACCCGGCGCGGCGCGGTCGTGAACCCCGCCGCCGCCTTCGTCCCCGTGAGACCTTCACCGAGCACCAGCCGAGGATCACCCGCACCGAGGTCCGGGAGCACCAACCAGACGGCGGTCAGCACATCCTCTCGAGAGCCCACGGGAAGCAGGGTGTTGGTGTTCTGTGTGCCGTCCTCATCGGTGCCGTAGCCGGCGACATTCACCTCGACCCGCCACCAGTCGCGCAGCCGCCAGAGGACGGGCTGACTCAGCTTGATCGCTTGGACCCGGCCGGGCGGAATCGTCTGAGACCGCGATTCGAGCAGACCATGCCGCAGGCGAATGCCGTCCGGGGAGATCGCCGACCGGAACCCGAACTCTCCGCTGAAGCGGTTGAAGAGCTGTCCACCGAAACCCAGCAGGGCCGGGATCGCTGGGAAGAGGATCCCAGGTTGCCGCGTGCCGATGGCCACGCCGATCATCGCCAGGACGGATACTGCGAGGCCAACCAGGGGGCCGGAGAGGACCAGCGAACCCACCAACCGGCCGACGGGCACCTCCTGAACCGGTTGCTCCGGGGCCTCTGGGGCCGCGTCGAAAGGCAGCAGGTCCTGGGCCTGGGCCTGGGCGGAACGGTCTGCCAGCGGTTGCACCGGGTGACCGGTCCGGGCCGGTCCGGCCGCCTCAGAGGTGGGCGCTCCCGAGGCCTCGACGGTGGGTGTCACGCCCTGTGCGCGGGCGAGGCGCAGGCCGGCCGCACGCGCCAGCAGTTCACGGCGCAAGCGGTTCGCCTCGTCCTCCTTCAGGAAACCCAGCTTGATCGCCGAACCGGATCCCCCCGCCACCTCCAGTTTGAGTTCGGCGAGGCCGAAGAACCGCGCGAGCAGGGGCTGGACCACATCGACGGCCTGGAGCCGGTCGAGCCGGGCGTTGCGCTGGGACTTGAAGAGGATCCCCTGGTGCAGCCGCACCGACTCGGTATCGATGGCGTAGGTGGTCTTCCGCCACGCCAGCGCCGAGTAGCCGAGGCCGATCACACCGATGCCGAGGACGGGGAGCAGCACCTGCCACCAGCGGCCGTCGGCAAGCAGAGTGTCCCCTTCGGGTAATCCCTCCATCGTCCGCTGCCCGAGGATTACCAGCAGGATCGCGATCACCGACCAGCCCCGCAGCAGCGGGGTCACGGGGTGCAGTCGCCGCCAGTCCAGCTCGTCGGTCCGCGACGGAGATTCGGTGCCACTCACAGGCCGGCCAGCCTCGCCTCACCGCGCGAGGCCAGGCGGTCCCGCAACCGTTCGGCCTCCGCAGGCACCAGCCCGTCGATGGAGGCGTCCGTCCCTGGCGATGCCGTGTGAAGCTGGACCTGGGCGATGCCCAGCTTGCGCGCCACCGGCCCCGCCTGGACATCGACGTATTGCATTCGCCCGTAGGGCACCACCACGAGACTGCGAAACATGACGCCCTTGCGGATCAACAGGTCGTCCGCCCGCTCGGCATAGCCGATCGCCCGGACCTGACGGGGGATCAGCAGCCCGATCCACACAGCAAGTACGAGAAAGACACCGGCGGGGATGTACAGCCACGGCACCGTGAACAGCGCGATCACTACGCAGACCAGCCCGGGCAACGCCAGGCCCAATGCCACCCCGGCCAAACGGGCGCCGATGAGCCGCGAGGATACCCTCGACCACTGCACGCCGGGGGGGTCGAAAGGACCCGCGGGGGCGGGCTGAGCGTCGGTCATGGTCACGATTCTCCCATCGCGGGGGTCAACAGGTCGCCGGAACGTCGATCATCCCTCGGCAGCGCCCGCCGTGGTGCCCTCCTCGGGCAGTCCGGCGCCGTCCTGCCCGGATCGTCCCGGCGGGAGTTGGCAGAACGCCTCCACGACCATGCCGATCACCGCGAGTAACACGGCGCAGACCACCGCGATCCCGGCCGCGAGAGCCTTGGTGCGCTGGGCCTCGATAGCCAGATCCCCCACGACCAGCAATACCTGAGCCAGGTACCAGCCGGCCAGCAACGCACCCGCGAGTGCAGTGGACTTGGCCAGGACGAAGGTGCGCGCGGCCCTGATCGCATTCAGCGACGGCCGCCGCCCCTGCTGGTAAGCCCGCACGGTCCAGCCGAGCCGAAAAACCACGGCGGCGAACACAAGGATCGCCGCATCCACCACCCAGGGCACGGCGGGTGTGCGAGCACCAGTGTTCTCGGCAACCCGGATGACCGCCCAACCCACAGCCACCGTCGCCAGGGCGACCAGGAGAAGGGTGGTGACCCTGGTCCGGCCCATTAGTGCTGTGGACCCGCTGGGAAGGTCGGCGCGGCTGGGGGTTCGTTCGACTCCTGGTCGGCCGGCGTCACCGGGTGCACCGGCCCGAACGGGGACGTCGCGGGCGGCGCGAACGGCGACGGTGCGACCAGCGGACGGTCGGCGGGCGGCGCGCCCGTGGGCTGCCCCGGCGGCTGGAAGACCGGTGGACCGGTCACCTGAGAGCCGGGCGGGGCGAACGAGCTGCTGTTCGCCGGGAACACGTCAGCGGCCGCCGGGTATGTCGGCGCTGGCGGGGCTGGAGGTTGCCCTGCCGACTGCGGAGCCGGTGCCGGGACCGAGGCCAGCGGCCCCTGCACAGGCGGCTGGGCAGGGGTCCGGTTCGCCTCGAACGGGTCGTAGGCGAGCAACGTCGACTGCGGCGAGAGCACCGGGTGGTCAGTGTCGGGCTGGACAAAGACGTGTTCGTTATCGCTCGGCGAGGTGAAGGACGGCCCACCGACCGGCACAGGAGTGACCGGCGCGGGGGCGACCGGCGCGGGGGCGACTGACGGGTCCTGCGGACCGGCCGGGACCCCGAAAACAGGCACCGCCGTTGGCGGTTGCTCCGGCGCGGTCGCGGTTGACTGGGCCGCCTCCGGGACCGCCCCCGATGTCGGCGCGGGTTCGGTCAACCAGTCCAGAGCCAACCAACGAATGCCCTCTCGGTCCGGTGCTGTGGCCGCGAGGGCGGCGACCGGACCGCCACCGAGACCAGGCAGCACGGCATCCGGGTCCACCTGTACCCATGGTTCGAGCACGAAGGCCCGCTCGTGTGCCCGGGGGTGCGGCAGCTCGAGGTCCGCAGTCACGTCGGTGAGGGAACCGTAAGTGATGAGGTCGATGTCGAGCGTGCGCGGCCCCCAGTGAACCTCACGCACCCGCCCGTGCGCGGACTCCACGGCTTGGCAGGCGTGCAGGAGGGCACGGGCGCTGAGGGTCGTCCGGGCGATGAGCACCGCGTTGAGGTAGTCGGGTTGATCCTCGGGACCACCCTCGGCGGCCGACCGGGCGAGCGGCGAGACCTCGGTGATCTCCAGCCCGGTCATCCGGTCGAGATCCTGGACGGCGTCGCGCAGCGTCTGCTGGGCGTCGCCCAGGTTCGCGCCGAGCGCCAGCACGACGGTGACGGGCTCGGCGGGGATATCGTCCATCCGGTCGTGCGGCGAAGCAGCGTCCGGAACCGGTGTCGCATGGCCGCCATCGGCGACCGTGGCCGCTTGGCCGGTCACGACGTCCGCCTGGTCGATGTCACCGGCGACCCCTGGGGCGAATGCGATCGGTTCGTAGGGCACCTCCGGCACACCGGCGAGCCCGGGACCCTGTTCGGGCACATAGGGCGCCTCTTGCTCGGACACCGGCTCCGCCCCATGCGCCGACTCGGGCACTTGCTCGGCGGAGTGGTCCGACTCGGGCGCGACGTCGGCGTGGTCCGACTCGGGCGCGACGTCGGCGCTGGCCGAATCGACCGGTTGCGCGGCGTCGCTCACCGGCTCGGCCACCGGCCAGCGGTCTCCGGTACCGGTGGGCGGGATACTAGGCGGCATCACGGCGGGCGCAGGGGCGAGCGGTTCGGCACTGGCTCCGCCGACCACGATCGGCTCGCTGCCCGGCGGCAGCGAAGACGCCATGGGTACCGCGCCAGAGCCCGCCTCCGGGTCGGTCGTACCGATCGAGTCGTCCCGGTCGGCCACCTGGTAGGCCCCCGCGGGGGCCTCTGCCGAGGCGGAGTCAGCGGCGGGCGGGAAGTCGACCACGGGCGGCAGCACCTGCGCGACGGCTGGCGGGAGCTCCACAGGCACCGGTGGTCCCAGGGGCTCGGCGGCGATGGTCATCGGCTCCGGGAGGGGTACCGCCTCGGGGGACGGCGCCCGCTCGGGGAGGGGCACCGGCACTGCAGGCGTGGGCGCTCCGAAAGATTCCACCGGCGAGCCGGCCAGAGGCTCCGGGGCATCGTCCAGTGCGGTGCGCGTGGTGGCTGCCACCACCGGCACCGCACGGACGCGATCACGCCGGATGGACACGGCGATGTCGGTGAAGGCCACCTCCAGCGGGGCCTGCGGTTTGTGCACGGTGACGTCGACGGCCACGACCTCGGGCCGCGCCAGTACCGTCGCGGCAATCCGCTCCGCCACCGTCTCGATCAGGTCGACGGGCGCACCCGAGAGGACCGCGACGACGTCGACCGCCACCGCGCCGTAGTCGACTGTCCTGGTCAGGTCGTCCGTGCCGGCGGCGGGCTGGGTGTCGAGGTACATCACGACGTCAGCGCCGAAAGGCTGGCCGTCCAGGCGTTCGTGGGGGAACACCCCATGGTGCCCGGTGGCCGTCAAGCCAGCCAGGCTGATCCGGTCGAGCGGACGCCCGCGCTCGTTGAGCACCTGTCCTTCGATCGATGTCGTCACGTCGTGCTCCTGTCGGTGTTCCCGCCCCCGGTTGCCTTGGCGACAGGCAGGGAGTCGCGCATCCCATCCTGGCGTGTCGAGGGGGTTTTCGTCGAGTCACGGGAATCGCCCGCATGCCCCCATGCGGCCGCGACTCGCACGGCGTCGGCAGAGGCGGACACGGTGTGGACGCGCACCCCCCAGACTCCGGCAGCGGCCGCGAGCGCCGTGATTGCCGCGGTCCCGGCGTCCCGAGCGGCGGGTGGGGCGGGGGTGCCCGCCTTGTCTGCGAGCAGGTGACCGAGGAACCGTTTACGGGAGGCACCCACCAGAATCGGTCGGCCCAATTCGCCTAGCACATCTAGCCGGGCAAGCAGGGGCCAGTTCGCGGCGCCGGACTTCGAGAAGCCGAGGCCCGGGTCCACGATGACTTGCTCATCGCTCACCCCGGCCGCCCGCAGTGCGGTGAGGCGCTCAGCCAACTCGGCACGCACATCCACCACGACGTCGTCGTACTGCTCGTAGTCGTTCATCTGTGCCGACGGCCCGCGCCAGTGCATGCAGACGTAGGCCACTCCCAGGCGGGCGATCTCGGCGGCCATCGCCGGATCGGCCAACCCCCCGGAGACGTCATTCACTACCCGTGCCCCGGCCGCGACCGCCTGCCGGGCAACCTCGGCCCGCGTCGTGTCGATGCTGATCACCGCCCCGGCGGTGGCCAGTTCGGCGACGACCGGCAGCACCCGGTCCAACTCGGCCCCGACCGGCACGCGCGCGGCGCCGGGACGGGTCGATTCACCGCCGATGTCGAGGAGATCCGCCCCCTCGGCCAGCAACTCACGACCGTGGGTGATCGCGGCGGACGGCTCGAACCATTCGCCGCCGTCGGAGAACGAGTCGGGGGTCACGTTGACGACCCCCATCACGAGGGTCCGTCCCGTGGCGAGGCCGTCGAGTCCCGTCGGCTGCACGGGAGTTACCGTCCGATGATGAGGCTCATCGCCTCGGCTCGGGTGGCCGCGTTTCGCATCTGCCCGCGAACGGCCGAGGTGACCGTGCGGGAGCCGGGTTTGCGCACCCCCCGCATGGACATGCACAGGTGTTCGCATTCGACGACGACGATCACGCCCCCCGGCTGCAGGTGGGCGACCAGGGCGTCGGCGATCTGCGTCGTGAGCCGTTCCTGGACTTGGGGACGGCGGGCGAAGACCTCGACCAGCCGGGCGATCTTCGACAGGCCGGTGATGCGCCCGTCCGGGCTCGGGATGTAGCCGACATGCGCGACGCCGTGGAACGGCACGAGGTGGTGCTCGCAGGTGGAGTACACCTCGATATCCTTCACCAGCACCATCTCCTCGTGACCGAGGTCGAAGGTGGTGGTCAGGACGTCGCCCGCGTGTTGCCGCAGGCCGCCGAAGATCTCCTGGTAGGACCGGGCCACCCGCGCCGGGGTGTCTCGAAGGCCCTCCCGGTCCGGGTCCTCACCGATGGCGAGCAGGAGTTCACGCACGGCCGCTTCCACGCGCGCGGCGTCGTAGGGCGGGACAACATCGGGGTCCAGTCCGAGCCCCACTGGGTCGGCGCCCATCTCAAGCAGGCCCGTCCCCGGTACGCCCGGCCGTCGGGTCGATCCACGACGACGGCGGCACCTCACCGATGCGCTCGGGGGGCAGTTCGTCATTGGCGGCGGCGGCCTCATCCTGCGGGATCACCGGCCGGCCGTTCTGTTCGGCCCGCTCGGCGGGCGTCAGCACCGGCCCCCGGGTCGAAACGAGACGCTGCTCGCTGGACAGCCATACATCGCGCGGTTCGCGCTTGACCACGGGCTCGAAGACCCGCGCGACCTCGGCCTGGTTCAGCGTCTCGCGTTCCAGCAATTCGAGGACCAGGTTGTCGAGCACGTCGCGGTACTGGGTCAGGACCTCCCATGCCTCGTCATGGGCGGCCTCGATGAGTTTGCGGACCTCGTGGTCAACGGTGCCCGCCACCGACTCGGAGTAGTCGCGGGTGTGGCCGAACTCGCGACCCATGAACGGTTCACCGGAGCCGGTACCGAGTTTGATGGCCCCCACGCGCTCGCTCATGCCGAACTCGGTGACCATCTTGCGGGCGATGGCGGTTGCCTTCTCGATGTCATTCGAAGCGCCCGTGGTGGGGTCGTGGAAGACCAGTTCCTCGGCGACCCGTCCGCCCATCGCGTATGCGAGCTGGTCGAGGAGTTCGTTGCGGGTGGTGGAGTACTTATCCTCCGTCGGCATGACCATCGTGTACCCGAGGGCGCGGCCGCGCGGCAGGATCGTCACCTTGGTCACCGGGTCGGTGTACCGCATAGCGGCAGCCACCAGGGCGTGACCGCCCTCGTGGTACGCGGTGATCTTCTGCTCCTTGACGTTCATCACCCGGGTGCGCTTCTGCGGTCCGGCGATGACGCGGTCGATCGCCTCATCGAGGGCGCGGTCGTCGATGAGCTGGGCACCCGAACGCGCGGTCAACAGGGCAGCCTCGTTGAGCACATTGGCCAGGTCGGCACCGGTGAACCCGGGGGTCCGGCGGGCGACGGCCTCCAGGTCGATCTCCGGGACGATCGGCTTGCCCTTGGCGTGGACCTCGAGGATCGCCCGGCGGCCGCGCAGGTCCGGTGCCTCCACGGCGATCTGGCGGTCGAAGCGGCCGGGCCGCAGCAGGGCCGGGTCCAGGATGTCGGGCCGGTTGGTGGCCGCGATCAGGATGACGTTCGTCTTGACGTCGAAGCCGTCCATCTCGACGAGCAACTGGTTGAGAGTCTGCTCGCGCTCGTCGTGGCCGCCGCCCATGCCCGCACCGCGGTGCCGGCCGACGGCGTCGATCTCGTCCACGAAGATGATCGCCGGGGAATTCTGCTTGGCCTGTTCGAAGAGGTCACGCACCCGGCTCGCGCCGACACCGACGAACATCTCGACGAAATCGGAACCGGAGATCGTGTAGAACGGCACCCCGGCCTCCCCCGCGACCGCACGGGCCAGCAGGGTCTTACCGGTTCCGGGCGGGCCGTAGAGCAGCACACCCTTGGGGATCTTTGCGCCGACGGCCTGGAACTTCGCCGGGTCGGCCAGGAACTCCTTGATCTCCTGAAGTTCCTCGACGGCCTCGTCAGCTCCGGCGACGTCTGCGAAGGTGACCTGCGGAGTGTCCTTGGAGACGAGTTTGGCTTTGGATTTGCCGAATCCCATGACCCGCGAGCCGCCGCCCTGCATCCGGGAGAGCAGGAACCAGAAGATAACCCCGATGATCAGGAACGGGATGAGTACCTGAAGCATCGAGACGAAGAAGGACGGCGTGGCGATCTTGGAGTTATAGCCGTCCTTGGGGTCAGCCTTGGCCACGGCCGTGACGATGGCCTCACCCTGCGGCGCGACGTAGTAGAACTCGACCTTCTTGCCCTTGTTCTTCTCCGATTTCTCGCCTTTATCCGCGATGTAATCGGTCGACAAGGTGAGCTGGACCCGCTGGTCGCCGTCAACGATGAGGGCCTGGTCGACGGTCTTGCCGGCCAGCAGTTCGAGGCCTTGGGACGTGTCGATGCGCTGGATCGACGGCGTCTTGAGCGTCGAATAGACGATGCCGACAATGACGAGGCCGAGCAACGTCCAGATGACGGGCCCACTCAGTAGCTTCTTGATGTTCATTCGCGACGGGGACGACTCCCCGCATCCCTCCGCTCGGTGTTCGCGCTCGAAACTACACGCTGTGGCTGACGTTTGGCGGTCTGTTCGCCCAGGGCGTGGCCCTGGGCGCTGTAGCGACTACCGGGCTCGACCCCGGCCGGCAGCTGCCGCACACGGGGACGGGACGGTCAAGACGCGTAGACGTGCGGGGCGAGAGTCGCCACGAAGGGCAGATTACGGTAACGCTCGGCGTAGTCGAGCCCGTACCCGACGACGAACTCATTCTCGATGTCGAACCCCACGTAGCGCACATCGACCTCGGTTTTCGCGGCACCGGGTTTGCGAAGCATCGCGGCCACCTCGACGGACGCGGGCCCCCGCGAACGCAGGTTGGACAACAGCCAAGACAGGGTGAGCCCGGAGTCCACAATGTCCTCGACGATCAGCACATTGCGGCCAGTGAGGTCGGTGTCCAGGTCCTTGAGGATGCGTACCACGCCCGAGGATTTGGTTCCCGAGCCGTAGGACGACACCGCCATCCAGTCCATCTCGACCGGGTTGTGCAGGCGGCGGGCGAGGTCGGCCATCACCATGACGGCGCCCTTGAGGACCCCGATCAGCAGGAGGTCCTTGCCCGCGTAGTCCCGATCGACCTCCGCAGCGATCTCATCCAGGCGCGAGGTCAACTGCGCGGAGCTGAGCAGCACCTTCTCAAGGTCGCCGGCGACGTCGGATTCTTCCACGGGTCACTCCTGAAGTGCGGGGGTTCGTAGGAGAAGCCTGCCACACACCCGGACCCCACGAAGATCACCGGGCAGGTGGACCGGCCCTTGACCGCGCCACCGGACGACCAGGGCATCCAGGGCATCGACGTGGACCGCGAAAAGGTCCCCGGCCGGGCAACCGGCGTCGAGGGCGGCGGCCCGCAGTACGCGGCGCCGAAGGGCGGGCGGGGCCTCGGAGAGCCGGTGAGCGTCGAGCACGACAAGCGGAGGCGGGGGTGGCGCGACGCCGACGGCAGGCGGGGGCGGGTCGGGTGCGGGTGCGGCGGCCTCGGACGGCAGGCGGACCTCGGCGAGTAGGTCGGCCGCCAGGGAGTCGAGCAGGTCGGCGTCGTCGCGCAGCAGGTCGGCGCTGCGCGCCAGCGCGGGCACCACCCCGGGGCCGAGAACCTCGGTGAGCACCGGCAACACACGCCCGCGCACCACCGATCGGCGCGGCCACTGATCGGGGGCCTCGACGTCCACATCGCGACGTGGCCCGGCGCCGCCCAGCACGCCACTGTCCGTTCCGGCGCCGCCCTGCTCGGTGGACCGACGATCGGCGGGCCGCGCGGGGCCGGTCGGGACGATGTTGGTCGGGTCGGTCCAGTAGTCCACCTCGACCGCCCGGCACACCTCCTCCGTCTGCGTTCGCCGCAGACCCAGGAACGGCCGGCGGAACACGCCGCGCCGGGCCGGCATGCCCGCCAACGACCGTGCTCCCGAGCCGCGAGCCAAGCCAAGCAGCACCGACTCCGCCTGGTCGTCCAGCGTGTGCCCGAGCAGGACGGCGGCCGCATCGACGTCTGCCGCGACCGACCGCAGTGCTTCGTACCGGGCGTCGCGGGCCAGAGCTTCCGGCCCTCCGGGGCCGTCCGTCACCTCGACCGCACGCACGATCACCGGGTCGAGTTCCAGCTGACGGCAGACTTCGGCGGCCTTCGCGGCTACCCGGTCGCTACCGGGCTGGAGCCCGTGATCGACGATGACGGCCCCGGCCCGGAGCCCCATGCGGGGCGCGACGAAGGCGGTCGCGACCGCCAACGCCACCGAGTCCGCACCCCCGGAACAGGCAACGAGCACCAGCGGCCCCGGCGTCCCCGAGTCTCCCGGCCGCAGGTCCGCGAGCGCCGCCCGGACCACGACCCGTGCGGCGGCGACCGCCGGCTCCGGTCCCGCCACGACTCAGCCGTGGACGCGGCGCACCCAGGCGGGCGCGTCCGCGATCTCGCGGGCCGTCGGGAGGTTGCCCGGCTCGGCCCACACGGCGTTCAGCCCGTCGCGACCCACCTTGGCCTCGACCGCCCGCACGAATGCGGCGCCGTCGCGATACTGGGCGATCTTCGCGTCCATGCCGAGCAGGCGGCGGAGCACTACGTCGAAGCGCCCCGCGCCGTCACGACGGCGCTCGAATTTCGACCGGATCACCCCGACGGTCGGCACGACGCCCGCGCCCACGGCATCCATCGCGACGTCGGCGTGGCCCTCCAGCAGGGCCATGACGGCGGTGACCTCGGCCAGGGTTTCGCGCTGCTCCGCGGAGAGGAACCCCTCGGCCAGGGAGGCGCCGTCGCCACGCAGTGCCGCCAGGAGCGCCCGGCCGACGACGGCCAGCTTCTCCCGGAACTTGGCGGCGGCCAGCTCCCGGGTCGAGGTGGCGGTATCGACCAGGAGTCCGCGGGTGCGTTGGCGAAGGTGGTCGGCGAGCCAGGGGGCGGCAGCGAACTGGAGTGCGTGGGTCTGCTCGTGGAGGCAGACCCACAGGCGGAAGTCCGCCGGGTCGACCTCCATGGTGCGTTCCGCCTGCAGCACATTGGGGGCCACGAGCAGCAGTCGCCCGGCGCCCGGCTGGTCGGCCGGTGTGCTGTAGGGGTCGAACTGCCCGAGCACCCGGCTCGACAATGCCGCGAGGACCGCCCCGACTTCGGCGGCGCCCGCGATGGCGGCACCTGGAGGGATCGCCTTCTCACTGACCACCTCCGCCAGCCCGTCAGTGAACGTGGCCATCACCTCGGTGTTGGCCTTGGCCCAGCGAGGCCGGTCGACGACGTGCACCGACCCGAGCCGGTCGGCGGTGGCGGGCGCGCCTGCACGCAGTGCGCCAGCGACGCCCCCGCTGCCGAGTGCCGCGCCCGGCCCTGTGGGAGCGGGGGCCGGGGTCATGCGGGTCACGGCCAGCACGTGGGGCACGGCCGCGGCGGCGGCGGCCCGCAGGCCCTCGACCAGCTCGGTGAGTTCTGCCCGCTCGGCTTGCGGCCCGGGCCGCGAGAGCCGGCCCGCGATCTGGGCGGCCACCGGCCAATCGACTACTGGCCCGGTCGGGGACATATCGGCTGTGGTCATCGACTCACGGTAGCTTGCGGTTCCGTTGCCCGGGCTGTGCGGCGCCCCGGCGGCTGTGGGCCGTCCGGCGGGGAGGCGCGCTCGGCAAGCGGACGGGTGTGCTGGCGGTGGCGGCGCCCGAAGGGTCAGTGGCAGCCGCACTCAGCGAGTGAACCGACGAAGTCGTCAATGGCCGAATGCGCCCGCAGTGCCCCACCCTTGGGGATCTCATCGGCGAGGACGGCGAAGGCCAGCACACGCTCGTCGTCGGTGACCACCGTGCCCGCGAGGGCCGTGACACCAGGCAGGCTGCCCGTCTTGGCCCGCACTACTCCGCGGCCGGCGTTCGTCAGGAAGCGGTCGTCGAGGGTTCCGCGCAGTCCCGCGATCGGCAGCCCGACCGCGCCCCAGCGCAGGGTCGGGCGGGTCGGGTTGCCCAGGATCTGGATGACTTGCGTGAGCTGCCGGGGGGTCAGGCTGGAACCGTCGCCCAGACCGGAACAGTCCGCCAGTTTGGCGCCGGTGACGTCTACCCCGAGTTTCGCCACGGCGGCCAGGACGGCGGCGGTGGCCCCGTCGAAGGAGCCCGGCTGCCCGGCGTGGACCGCCACGAGGCGCCCGACGACCTCAGTGATGGTGTTGTCCGAGTGTTGGAGCAGGTAGTCGACTACCTCGCGCATCGGTGCCGAGTGGACCTCGCCGACCTTGGTGCCGTCGGTCGGCGCCTTCGCCCGGGTGGCCGTGGTGGCCGCCGCGATGCCGTGGGCCTTGAGCTGCTCGGCGAAGGTCGCGGCGGCGGCCATCGAGGGGTCGGGGCTGCGTTTGGCGTACTCTTCCGGGCCGAGGCGGGCGATGTTCACCGCGAGGGCCGTCACGGGTGCGGCGTAGCCGGCGGGCACATTGCCCGGGTCCCAGGTAGGGCTGATCGCCGGGCCGGTGAACAGGGTGTCGTCGACGTGCACGGTCACCTGGGTGGTGCCCGCGGCTTTCAGTTTCGTGGCGGCCTGTTTGGCCAGGTCCCCGAGGCCAGCACGGCCGTTCACGGCCGCTGCGTTGCCCACTCCGGCGGCCAACATCATGTCGCCGCCCCCGACCAGGTAGAGGTCGGTGCCTTTGAGGATCGCCGTCGTCGGCAGCGTTTTCTCGGGGCCGATGGTGGACAGCGCCGCCGCAGCGGTCAACAGCTTCTGGCTGGAGGCCGGGATGCGGCCGGTGTCGGCGGCACTCGACCCAAGTACTTGGCCGGTGGCGAGGTCCGTGACCAGCACACTGCTGGCCGGCCCCACCCGGGGGTCGGCGACCAGCTTGTTGACCCCGGCCTGCACCGTGGCGGCGTTAGGGACCGGCCCGTCCGAACCGACCGGCGTCAACGCGGGCGCGAGTGGCGCAGCGGTGGCGGCACCGGGCGGCGTCGGGAACGGCGAGGCCTGCGGGTACGGGGCCTTGGTGGTGAGCCAACCGGGCACGACGTCGTAGGCGTCAGCCGCCACGTAGCCGCCGCCCAGCGCGACGACGACGGCGCCAGCAATCGCCATTCGCTTGCCCCAGCCCATGCCTGGCTCCTGTCCGCCCGCTACTCGATCTTCCTGCGCATTATCGCCCAGACGTCAGACAGCGTTGCCACCGCCCCGTCGCGCCACCACCGCCGCCCGGTCCTCGGGCGCCAGGCGTCCACCACGTCATCGACGGCTGGGGAGCCCGCGCTGACGTGACACACTAGTGCCGATCCCACCCGGGCCGGTACGACTTGGAGGACATGTTGGAGTTCGACGTCACGATCGAGATTCCCAAGGGTCAGCGCAATAAGTACGAGGTTGACCATGTCACTGGTCGCATCCGCCTCGATCGCATGCTGTTCACGTCGACCCGTTACCCCGACGACTACGGCTTCATCGAGGGCACCCTCGGTGAGGATGGCGACCCCTTGGACGCCCTGGTTCTGTTGGAGGAACCGACGTTCCCCGGTTGCCTGATCCGCTGCCGCGCGCTGGGCATGTTCCGGATGCGCGACGAGGCCGGCGGCGACGACAAGGTGCTGTGCGTGCCCACCGGTGACCAGCGCGCCGCGTGGCGTCAAGACATCGATGATGTCTCGGACTTCCACCGCCTGGAGATCCAGCACTTCTTCGAGGTCTACAAGGACCTGGAGCCCGGCAAGTCGGTGGAAGGCGCCCACTGGGTCGGCCGTGCCGAAGCAGAAGCCGAGATCGAGAAGTCGCGTCAACGCGCCATCGACACCGGGTACCACACTCCGGGGCACTGAGCAGTTGGTGTGACGGCAGGGCGCGGACGGCTGGAGCCGTCCGCGCCTTTGCTGTATGGGGCGTGGCGGACTCAGGTGAACGGCCAGGACCCGACTCGTCCATAACTAACTACCGGCATCCCGAACCCGATCACGTGCAGCCTCGACCTGTGCCCGTGTCCCGCGTCAGACTTTGTGGCAGGGTCCGTTGCTTGCGGGTCTGACCTGTGAGGAGTCTGATCGTCATGGCAAGACCAGCAGCCGTTGCGGCTGAGGTGAAGACGAGGATCGTGTTGTCGGTTCTGGCCGGTGAGGTCACTGTCGCTGAGGCCGCCCGGCGGGCGAAGGTGTCCGAGCAGTCGGTCGGGAACTGGAAGCGGGCGTTCCTAGAGGCTGGCAA
>JAVBNE010000034.1:0-89179 GCA_031551755.1 Cellulomonadaceae bacterium
CGGCCACTTTGCAGCACCAATTCTACCGCCGAAGCCCGATACTCATCCGTAAACCGCCGACGCGTCGATCCCATCACCCATGTTCCCTTCCATCAGGAACCCACCAACACACCCCGTGTCCACCAAACCGGGAACGGTCCAACGCGTTTCTTGAACAGATCGGGGGTGCTCGATGGCGCTGGTAGGCCTGGTACGAGTCAGCACGAGCAAGCAGGAGACCGCGCGCCAGCACGACGCGCTCGACCCGATCTGTGAACGGATCTTCGAAGAGACGGTGTCGGGCAAGCTCGCTGTTGACGCTCGCCCAGCCCTTGGTGCAGCGATCGACTACATGCGCGGCGGCGACATGCTCACCGTCCAAGAAGTCGACCGGCTTGGCCGTAACCTCCTTGAAGGCCTACTCGTCCTCAACGACTTGTTCTCGCGCGGCATCGCAGTCAAGGTGCTCGAAGGCATCGCGGCCGGAGACCACACCGAACGCAACCTCATCCTCGACATTGCCCTCGCACTGGCAGAAGACCGCCGCCGCGACATCATCCGTAAGACCCGCAACGGCCTCGATGCTGCCCGCGCACGAGGGCGCACCGGAGGTCGACCCCGCGTGGTCGACGCCGATAAACGTCGCATCATCCTCGCCCGTCACCACGAAGGCGAATCCATCCGCACCATCGCCGCCGCGACGAAACTATCCATCGGCACCGTTCACGCCGTCATCGCCCAAGACCGCACCGACAGCAGCTCGGCACAAGCCTGACAGACCGCCGATCGCCCTAACGCTCAATCCTGTTCCGTTACTACCAAGACCCCGGAATGGGCACTTCAGCTACTTCAGCGCTTGGCACACTTTTTTTGAGCGCTATCAGGTCCAAAGGTGGCCACGACCGGTCCGCTCAGTGCCGGTGCATCGACTCATCCGCCAACCGGCGCAACTCCGCGATCTCCTCAGGGACGCTCTCCGCGCCGAAGACGGCGGATCCGGCGACGAAGACGTTCGCCCCGGCGTCGGCCGCCCGTTCGATGGTTGACCGCGACACTCCCCCGTCCACCTGCACCCACAGATCCAGACCGGCCTCGCTCACCGCTTTGCGGGCCCGGCGGATCTTCGGCAACGTGCCGTCGATGAACGGCTGTCCGCCGAAACCCGGTTCCACGGTCATGACCAGCAGCATGTCGATCTCGCTCAACAGGTCCACGAATGGTTCGAGGGCCGTCGCAGGGCGCAGCGCGAGGCCCGCCCGGGCACCCAACCGCCGGATCTCCCGGGCCAACCGCACCGGGGCGACCGCCGCCTCGGCGTGGAACGTGACCGAGGCTGCCCCCGCTTCGGCGTATCCCGGCGCCCAGCGATCCGGGTCGGCGATCATGAGATGCGCATCCACGGGCACCGGGGAAACGTCGACGATCCGCTCCACGACCGGCAGGCCGAGGGTCAGGTTCGGCACGAAGTGGTTGTCCATCACATCCACATGGGCGAAGTCCGCGGTGCCGATCGCGGTCAGATCGCGTTCCAGGTTGACGAAGTCCGCCGAGAGGATGCTCGGGGAGATAAGGGAAGCCATGGTGCCAGGGTAGGCAACCGGCCTCAGGTTCGGCGCAACAAAGTCAGATGCATGGCGTCCGTGCCGTGGATATGCGGCCACAGTTGAAGGTCGTCGCGGGTGCCGAGGTCGGGTTCGGCGCCGGGCCGCAACACGGCTCGCACCGCGGCGGGGGTATCCAGCCGCGTCAGCCCCGGGCGCTTCTTGAGGACATCCGAAACGACCGTCTGCGTCTCCGCGAGGTGGGGAGAGCAGGTGACGTAGCCGACCACTCCCCCCGGCCGCACCGCGTCCACTGCCGAGAACAACAGTTCCCGCTGTAGACCGGCGAGCTGGGCGAGATCGGCGGGCGTCCGCCGCCAACGCGACTCCGGACGTCGCCGCAGGGCTCCCAAACCCGTACAGGGGGCGTCCACCAGCACTCGGTCGAAAGACATGGGCTCCAGCGTTCCCAGTTCGCGGCCATCACCGGTGCGGACAGCCTCGATAGCAGCCGACGGTACGGCGGCCAGGGCCCGCTCAACAAGCTGCACCCGGTGGGGCGCGAGTTCGTTGGCCACCAGCCGGGCACCGCGTTCCGCCGCCAGCGCCCCCAACAGCGCAGCCTTCCCACCCGGCCCGGCACACAGGTCCAGCCAACGCTCGTCGGCGCCCTCCACCGGCGTTTGCGCAAATGCCAGCGTTACCAACTGGCTCCCCTCGTCCTGCACCCCCGCCCGGCCATCGCGCACGGCCTCCAGACGCGCGGGATCGCCGCCGCCGAGTACCCAGGCCGTCGGCGCCCAACGGCCCGGCGTCACTGTGCCCGCACCACGCAACGAGTCCTCATCGCTCAGCCCCGGCCGGGCAACCAAGGTGACCAACGGGGGCGCATTATCGGCCTGCAGCAGGTCCGCGATCTCGACGACCGATCGGCCGTGACCCACCAGCGCCTCGCGCAACGCCCGTACGATCCAGGCGGGATGACTCTCCGTGAGTCCCAGACCGGTCAGCTCATCCACATCCGCGCGCAGGGCCTGCAGCCACTCGTCCAAGCCGGTCCCCGCGATACGCCGCAGGACGGCGTTCACGAACTGCGCACTTCCCGCGCCGGTTCGCGAACGAGCCATGCCAACGGTCTCGGAGACCGCGGCGTGCGTCGCGACCCGCATCCCGAGCAGCTGATGCGCCCCCAACCGCAGGATGTCGAGCACGGGCGGATCGATCTGTGACAGCGGCCGATCCACGCAACGCTCAATGATCGCGTCGTAGCGCCCCCGCATCCGCAACGTGCCATAGGCCAACTCGGTGGCGAAGGCCGCATCACGCCCGTCGATGTGGCGAGCCCGCAAGAGTCCGGGCAGGACGAGGTTCGCATAGGAATCGGCGTCGTCGACCTCGCGAAGCACCTCGAAGGCAGCCAGCCGCGCGGGGTCGGTGTGCTTGCGGCGATCGGCAGGGGCCGCCGCGGTGCGGTGCGGGCGGCCGCGGCGGTGGTCGGCGCTCATGCCGCTTCCCCACCCAGGACGACCCGGTCGCCCAGCCTGGCACCGCGCGCCCAGTCCGCAGCCGCCATGTGTTTCTTGCCTGCGGGGGCAACCTCACCGAGCTGAACCGCATGAGTGGCGGTCCCCGCGAGCACCTCCTTCTTGGTGACCAACAGCTCACCGGGCGCGAGGCCGGTCACCTCCGATCGCAGACGGACCGCACCGAGCCCCAGGCGCGAACCATCCGGCAGCGTCGTCCACGCCCCGGGCTCGGGAGTGCATCCTCGGATGCGGCGATCGACGGCCAGCGCCGGATGCGACCAGGCCACCCGGGCATCCGCCGGCTGAAGCTTCGGGGCGATGCTCACCCCATGCTGATCCTGATCAATGGGCCGGGCCGAACCATCGGCGATGGCATCCAGGGTCGCGAGGAGCAGCCCCGCACCGGAGTCAGCGAGCCGCCCGAGCAGGTCACCGGCCGTGTCCCGGGGCCGAATGGTCTCGGTGGTCGTGCCGTAAACCGGCCCGGCATCCAGCTCGGGGACGATGCCGAACGTGGTCGCGCCCGTGATCTCGTCCCCCGCGATGATCGCCCGTTGGACGGGCGCCGCGCCACGCCACGCGGGCAGCAGCGAGAAGTGCAGGTTGACCCAGCCGTGCGGGATGGCGGCGAGGGTGTCGGCAGGCAGGATCTCGCCGTAGGCAACCACTGCGGCACAGTCGACCCGAAGCTCCGAGAGCTGGTCGATGAAGTCGCTCCCCCGGGGGCGGTCGGTGATCACGGGGATCCCGAGTTCATTCGCACGGTTGCGGACCGGGCTCGGGACCTGGCGGCGCCCACGGCCCGCCGCGGCATCCGCGCGGGTCAGGACGGCCACTACCTCGTGGGCCGATTCGTGCAGTGCCTCCAGGGCGGGTATCGCGACGTGTGGGGTACCGGCGAACAGCAGACGCATGCACGCGAGTCTAGTGTCGGCCCAGGTCGCTGTCGGTCAGTGGGCCCCCACCGCGATGCCACGCGCGATCAGGTCGGCACGCAGCTCATCGGTGGAGGTGAACAGGTGGGTCTGGAGCCCGCATTCTGCGGCAACGGCGGTGTTGGCGGGGACGTCGTCGACAAAGAGCGTGGTGGCGGGGTTCAGGCCACAACGGTCGATGGCAAGAGTGAAGATCCGCGGGTCCGGTTTGGCCAGTCCGACGCTCCCCGAGACCACGACGTCGTCGAGCAAGGTAGTCGCCGGAGCCGCGACGGCCGCATGCTGGAAGGTCTCAGCGGACCAGTTCGTCAACCCGTAGAGCCTCAGGCCGAGGCCGCGCAGCTCGGCGACCAGCTCCGCGGAGCCCTCGACCGGACCGGCGAGCGTGGCCGCGAAGTTCTCGAGGTAGAAGTCGAAGGCGGGCAGATGCTGGGGGTGGCTGGTGCCCACCAACTCGCGGGCCACCGACCAGGGCCGGCCCGCATCCTGGAGCTTGTTCATGTCCGCGAACCCGATATCGGCGAAGAATGCGTCGACCGCCTCGCGATCCATGTGGCCCTCGTAGGCGAGGTAGGGGTCCCAGTGGACCAGCACGTTACCGAAGTCGAGGAGCAGGGCGTCGATCACAACATCTCCTTGGGGTCGAGCTGAACACGTACCGTGCCACTTTCGCGGCGGGCCGAACGGACCGCCATCGAGGCCGCAAGCTGCTGAGCGAGGAGCCGGCCATGGTCTCGGGGAACTCGGATGACGACCCGGACCACCGGGGCCAGCGTGTCCTGCCGGCCGGTGTCGACGAGCTCTGTGGGTCCGAGCACAGTCGCCGAGGTGGCCAGCGGCACCCGCGTTGTGACCGCATCCACCGCTATCCGGTCACCGGTGATGGCAGCAACCCGCACCGCAGGCGGAAGACCCAACTCGATCCGCTCGGCGAGCTCACGACCAGCCAGCCCGGCCGGATCCCACCGCACCAGCGCATTCGTCGGCATCGGTGCCGCATTCCCGACGAGCAGCACCTGACCGCCGACGCTGGCCGGGCGCACCAATGCCGCGGCGGACAACCAACGGTGCAGTGCTTCAGTGGCCACCGCGAGTCCAACTCCCGCTGTGCTGACTGCGGCGTCGAGCAACAGCGCCGTCGCGTACCCGCCCACCGCGACCGGCTCAGCACCGGGCGTGGCCACCACCAATGCCGGTTTGGCACTCACCGCGTCGATCACGCCGTCCGCTGCGCGGGCGCCGGAGACCCGCACTGCAGTGTTCGGGAACGCACGGCCGAGTTCCTCAGCCGTGCGATCCGTCCCCACCCGCACCGACCGGACCTGGTGCCCATGGCACTCTGGGCAGCTCCAGCCACCTGCCAATGCCCCGCACCAGGAACACTGCGGAGTGGCGCCTGCCCCCTTGAGGGCCAGCGGTCCGGAACAGGTCGTACAGCGCACGACCGCCCGGCAGTGGGCACATGCCACCACCGGCACGTAGCCGGCGCGTGGAACCTGGATGAGCACAGGTCCGTGGGCCAGCGCCTCCCGGGCGGCGCGCCAGGCCGCCGAAGGAATCCGGGCGCCAGCCGCCGGGCCCTCCGCGGCCAGCTCCGTGGACGTGAGTGCCCGGACGCGTGGCGCACGGCTTCGCAGGACCTCCCGGGGAGCCGCTACCGCACGGGCCCAGCCCGACTCGACCAACGCCTGGGCGGCGACAGTGCAGCCGTGCGAACCGAGCAGGTAGGCGCATCCGGCCTGCTCGCTCCGGATCGCCAGTACCTCGCGCACATGCGGATAGGGCGCCCGTGGCTCCGTCAGGGTGTCCTCCCCGTCGTTCCAGCACACCACCAGGCCCAGATCCATGACCGGCGCGAAGGCCGCCGCCCGGGTTCCCACGACGATGCTTGCCTCCCCCCGCAGCGCGGCCAGGAAGGCACGGTACCGGGCAGCCGGGCCGTCGTCCGCCGTCAGGCGCGCAACCGGACCGTGCTCACGGGCGGTGCGGGTCGCAAGACCGAGAACGTCCAGCGCATGGCACACCCGGGCGACGTCCCGGGCATCGGGGAGGACGACCAGCGCACCACGTCCGGCCTGGGCAGCCGTCCGGGCAGCCTCGGCGATCGCCTGGGTCCAATGAGGCACCTCGCCTGGGCCATCGGTGGCAATCCCTGGCAGGGCCGTCCAGACCGCCCGTGGTGAACGACCGCCCGCGATATGGCCTAGAAGGGCGGCTCCGCCCCGGTAGTCGGCCCACACCGACCTCCCCAATGCCCCCGCCGAATCCACCGGCTCGGCGGGACGGGCGGCAGCCGCCTCCGTCCGGGCATGCCGCGGCGGGATGGCGAGCCGGAGCACATCGGAAAGCGTCCCCGCGTAGTAGTCCGCGACCGCCCGCGCAAGCTTCGCCACGTCACGGGTCAGCACTCTCTCGGGAGAGACCACCCGTCGCAGCGGCAACAGCTGCCCCGGGTGTTCACTGCGCGGACGGCGGTCAAGGAGGAACCCTTGGACGTCCTGTCCGGCGAACCGCACCCGGACCCGAACGCCCGGCTGAGCCTCCTCGGCCATCGCGGCCGGCACCAGGTAGTCAAACACCCGATCCAGGTGCGCCGGGGTCACGTCGAGCGCGACCTGGGCGATCGGCAACTCCCCCGCGACCTCGACCGGTGCCGCTGACTGACGTGCCGAGGTGGGTGCCCGACGCGCCGGGACGGGTGCGCTGTCGAGTCCAGGCAGGCTCAGTTGCCCCTGCGGATCCTCGGCATTCACCACCAGGCCATCACAGCACAGGGGTCAGACGGCCGATTGCAGATCACCGATGCGGTCGGTCCGTTCCCAGGTGAAGTCAGGCAGCTCACGACCGAAATGCCCGTAGGTGGCCGTCGGCAGGTAGATCGGCCGCAGCAAGTCGAGATCCCGGATGATCGCCGCCGGCCGCAGGTCGAAGACCTCCCGCACGGCCTTGGTGATCCGCTCGACCGAGACCGACTCCGTACCGAAGGTCTCGACATACAGGCCCACCGGGTGCGAGACACCGATCGCGTAGGCGACCTGCACCTCACAGCGGCGAGCCAGCCCGGCGGCCACCACATTCTTCGCGATCCACCGCAGCATGTACGCGGCCGACCGGTCGACTTTGGAGGGGTCCTTGCCCGAGAAGGCACCGCCGCCGTGGCGGGCCATCCCCCCGTAGGTGTCGACGATGATCTTGCGCCCGGTCAACCCGGCATCCGCAGCCGGGCCACCCACCACGAACGAGCCGGTCGGATTCACGAAGAGCCGGGGCGCGGACACGTCGAGGTCGAGATCGGCGGCCTCGAGGACAGGTGCCACCACCAGCTCCGCCACCTGCCGCTGCAGGTCGTCCTGGCGCACCTCAGGGTCGTGCTGGGTGGAAAGCACCACCGTATCCAGTCGCACCGCGCGGTCCCCGTCATACCCCACCGTCACCTGAGTCTTCCCGTCGGGTCGCAAGCCGTCGATGATCCGCTCCTTGCGGACCTCGGCGAGCCGTTCGGCGAGCCGGTGCGCGAGCCAGCCCGGAAGCGGCATGAGCTGCGGCGTCTCATCGGAGGCGTAACCGAACATCAGACCCTGGTCGCCTGCTCCTTGGCGGTCGAGCGGATCGTCGGCGGCGGCCTCGAGCCGCCGTTCGTGGGAGGTGTCGACACCCTGCGCGATGTCGGGAGACTGCTGGCCGATCGAAACCGAGACCCCGCAGGAGTCGGCGTCGAAGCCGATGACGGAGGAGTTGTATCCGATCCCCCGCACGACGTCGCGCACGATCTGCGGGATCTCCACATAGGCGTGGGTCGTCACCTCGCCCGTGACGTGAACCAACCCAGTGGTCACCATGGTCTCGACGGCGGCCCGCGACACTGGGTCCTGCATCAACATCGCGTCGAGAATTGCGTCGGAGATCTGATCGCAGACCTTGTCCGGGTGACCCTCGGTCACCGATTCGGAGGTAAACAGACGAAGCTCAGCCATGTCGTGAGCCTACGATCCAGCGGGGCACGAAGAGGCCCGATTGCTCATCGGCGTGAGCATTTTCACCACCACATCCCAGATTCCGTCGGCAACCGCGCGTTTACTTCCCCGTACCGAAGCCACTATCTCCCCACGACCGTCGACGATCGTGACGTCGTTATCCGGCACCGCGAAGCCCTTGCCGTCGCCGACGGCGTTGATCGCCATCAGATCCGCACCTTTACGTCGCGCCTTCGCCTGGCCGAGTTCCAGCACGGTATGTTCACCGTCGCCGGTCTCGGCGGCGAAGCCCACCACAACCTGATCCGGCCGTGACCGTTCACGGGCGAGCCCGGCGAGCACATCGGGGTTCTCCACCAATTCCAGCGACGGCGGTGGGCCGGCCGACTTCTTGATCTTGACGCCGGTCGTCCGGGCCGGCCGGAAGTCGGCCACCGCGGCCGCCATGACAACGACGTCCGCCTGCCGGGCCGCACGGCGCACGGCCAACTCAAGTTCGGCGGTGGACTCAACGTGGACCACCTGCGCGAAACCCTCGACGGCCAACCTCGGATCGAGATTCGCCGCCACCAAAGTGACGTGCCCGCCCCTGTCACGCGCCGCAGTCGCCAGCGCGATGCCTTGGCGCCCACTGGATCGATTGCCGATAAAACGCACAGGGTCGATGGGCTCGCGGGTGCCACCGGCGGAAATGACCACCCGACGGCCCGTCAGGTCGCCCCCAGGTGCGCAGGCGGCCAGCGCCGTCTGCATGATCGCGAGAGGCTCCGGGAGTCGTCCCGGACCCGTATCGGATCCGGTCAGGCGGCCGGATGCAGGTTCTATCACCTGGACTCCGCGAGAGCGCAGCGTCGCCACATTCGCCACGGTCGCCGGGTTTTCCCACATCTCGGTGTGCATGGCTGGGGCCAGCACGACCGGGCAACGCGCCGTCAGGAGGGTGGACGTCAACAGGTCATCGGCACGGCCGGTGGCTGCGCGGGCGAGCAGATCGGCGGTCGCCGGGGCAACGATCACAAGGTCCGCTTCCTGACCGAGCCGCACATGCGGAACGTCTTCGGCGTGGTCGAAGACGTTCTCCGCAACCGGATGTCCCGAGAGCGCCGCCCATGTGGGGGCACCCACGAACTTCAAAGCCGAAGCGGTCGGCACGACGTGGACGTCGTGCCCGGCCTCGCGAAGCAACCGCAACAGGAGCACCGCCTTATAGGCCGCGATCCCGCCGGACACCCCCAACACGATCCGCATGGCGAGTTCCTGGGGTCGGGATCAAACCGCGTCGCTGACCGGCTCGACCGGTTCGACCGTCAGCAGGCCCTGGTTGATCTCACGCATCGCGATGGACAGCGGCTTCTCCTGGTGACGCGTCTCCACGAGCGGACCCACGTTCTCCAGCAGCCCCTCAGCGAGCTGAGAGTAGTAGGCATTGATCTGCCGTGCCCGCTTCGCCGCGTAGATCACCAACGCGTACTTGGAGTCGGCGTGCTCCAACAGGTCATCGATAGGCGGGTCGGTGATGCCCTCGGGGGCGGCGATGGTTCCGGACATGGATGACTCCCAAGACGTCGAGGAAGGCGCAGCAGCGCTTTGGACTCGCGGCGACGGGCATGACAGAACCCAGGTGCACCGCACACCTGCGCCTATCTTACTCGGTGGCGCCCATGACCGCAGCGAGTTCGTCCGCCGCTCGCCGGACATCGTCGTTCACGATGACGATGTCGAACTCGGATTCGGCCGCCAACTCGATCCGCGCGGTCGTCAACCGACGGCTTCGTTCTTCCGGCCCCTCGGTGCCCCGGCCCACCAGACGCCGCTCCAACTCCGCCCAACTCGGCGGCTTGAGGAAGACGAAACGCGCATCCGGCATCGATACCCGGACCTGCCGCGCGCCCTGTAGGTCGATCTCCAACAGCGCCGGCGTGCCGGCGGCCAAACGTTCCTCCACCGGCGCGCGCGGCGTGCCGTAGCGATGGGTGCCGTGAACCACCGCCCACTCGAGCAGTTCCCCCTGTTCGACCATCCGATCGAAATCGGCTGGGGCGACAAAACGGTAGTGGACACCGTCGACTTCGCCTGGACGCGGCGCGCGAGTCGTCGCCGAGATGGACACCCATGCCTTCGGGTAGCGTGCACGCAGATCGGCAGCCACGGTCCCCTTGCCCACAGCGGTGGGGCCGGCCAACACGGTCAAGCGAGCCACCAGCGGCTTGGAACGCCGAATCGCTGAACCTGTGGCGGCCGAAGACGCGGTCGAACCGGTGATCGTGTTGATGTCAGCCGAACCTCTCGATCAGGGCAGCGCTCTGGTGGGGGCCGAGCCCTCGGACCCTGCGGGTCTCCGCGATGCCGATGTCCTCCATGATCGCCCGTGCCTTCACCTTGCCCACACCAGGCAGGGACTCAAGGAGCGAGACCACCTTGAGCTTGCCGATCACTTCGTCGGACTTGCCGAGATCGATCACCTCGGCGAGTGAACCGTGGGAGTACTTCAGCCGGTTCTTGACCTCAGCGCGGGCGCGCCGGGCTTCAGCAGCCTTCTCAAGTGCCGCTGCACGCTGTTCAGGGGTCAATTGTGGGAGTGCCACGCAAGTCACCTACCTATGCTCGGACGGATTGGGCCGACGCCGTGCGAACGCTCGCTCTTCGCGTCAGCTCGGGGCCGACCAGCGCTGATGCGGGCACTCGACACCACCTGAACGTAGCGACGCCTGCACCCACAGGCAACGTTTAGGCCCGCGCGTCGTCCCGCGAGATCAGCATAAGGCCCTCCAGAACGATTACTCCTCACGCGATGAGTCGTTCGACGACCGCTTTCCGCGTGGCGTCGCCCACACCGCAGGCCGCCACATAGTCGTCCATTCCACCGAACTCCCGGACCGCGAGCTCCCAGGCGCCCTGCAAGTAGTCCGCCTCCACGGTCAGCAGCGGCGCAAGCGCGATGGGATCCAACCCCGGGATGGGCGGAATGGCCGCCGCCAGCCCGCTCGCTGCCCCCCGCGACGCCAGGTACTCCGCGACGCGGTCCTCTTCGCTGACATCGCAGAGGTACTGCACCAGGGCGACAATCCACCCGGTCCGATCCTTACCGGCCGAACAGTGCACGACAACCGCGCCGGGCGCCGAACCGATGTCTGTGAGGGTCGCGCCGACCGCTGCCCGAATCGACGGGTCCACGACGAAGGTGCTGTAAACGTCGGCCATCATGGTGCGGGCCACGGCCTGCGGATCGTCCGCACCGATGAGCCCTGCGATCAGCGCGGCTGGATCAGCGCTGGCCGACTGCCCACCGCCCGCCCGCCCGAAGCTGACCGCGGGGTCCATCGAATGCCGACGCACCTGAGCGTTGGCCGGCACGCGATCCGCGCCGTCGCGGCTGACCTCGCTGTCCCCCCGCAGATCGAGCACGGTGGACACGCCCAGGTCGGCCAATGCGGCCACCCCGCTGTCCGCAAGTTGAGCGAGCCCCGCAGTGCGCAGGAGCACGCCCGTGCGCAAAGGTTGTTCGGCCCCCGCCGGGATGGCTCGCCCTCCCACGTCGCGAGCGTTCCAGGTGCCCGGAATCTCCAGGGAGGCAGGGTCAGTGGATTCGATCAACGGTTGCATGTGCCGCATTCTTGCAGAAGTCCGTCTGCCACGACCCTGGGGTTGCACCGGGCGTGCTGGCCCACCTAGACCAACGCCAAGGCACCGCGGGCCTCCCGCGCGGCGTCCGCTGCGGCAGTTCGCAAGGACCCGGTTTCCGGCCCCATCCGCAGCACCTGCCGCGAGGTGGAAGCGAGCACCTGTCGGCGCGCGGCGCCGAAGACGTGCGCCAGCTCGCGCGCACCCGCACCCTGGGCGCCGACGCCAGGCGCCAACAAGGGTCCGTGGACGGTCACCAGATCGACGCCGGCCTGGCGGGCCGCGTCGCCAATCGTCGCGCCGACTACGAGACCCACCGACCCCCAGGGCTCCTGGCCCGCGTTCAGCGCGCCGACGTAGGCGGCGATCTCCGCCGCCACACTCGGAGCCTGGCCCACCGGACGTGCATGCTGCACGGTGTGACCCTCTGGATTCGAGGTCAAGCAGAGCACGAAGACGCCACGCCCGGTGCGGTGCGCAGCCTCGAAGGCCGGCGTCAACGAGCCGACCCCCAGGAAGGGCGACACCGTGATCGCATCCGCAGCCAGCGGCGAGTCATCGCGCAGATACGCCTCCGCGTATCCCGTCATCGTGGACCCGATATCCCCCCGTTTCACATCCAGCACCGACAGCGTCTCGGTCGCGCGGATCGCCGCGAGCGTCTCCTCCAAGGCGGCCACCCCCTTCGATCCGTGTCGCTCGTAAAAGGCCGACTGCGGCTTGAGCGCGGCCACGCGGCCGCCCAATGCCTCGACGACCCGCAGGCTGAACTCGCGGACTCCCGCCGCGTTGTCCGGCAGCCGCCAGTCACCCAACAGGCCCGGGTGCGGGTCGATTCCCACGCAGAGCGGCCCATGGTCGTCCATCGCGGCCGCGAGCCGAGCGCCGAACGCGATCATGCCGACTCCTTCGGCGCGCCGATCAACTCTTGCAGGGAGGCGACCGTGAACGGGCCGGCCAGCATAGCCTCGATCCCTTGGACCGCGGCGGCGAACTCCTGCGTCGTGGTGACGATCGGCTTGTCCGCGGCCGTCGTCGCGGCCCGGATCTCGTAACCGTCCGCGCGGGCACCGGCGCCGGAGGGGGTGTTGAGCACCATGTCGACCTCGCCCGCGGTGATCAGGTCGACGATCGTCGGTTCGTCACCCGCACCCCGGCCGGCGGAGTACTTCCGCACCACCCGCGACGGGATACCGTTGCGCCGCAGCACCGTCGAGGTGCCCTCGGTCGCCAGGATCTCGAACCCGAGGTCAGCCAGCCGCTTGATGGGCAAGACGATCGACCGTTTGTCGCGATCCGCCACCGACACGAAGACCCGGCCGGATGTCGGCAGCCCGCCGTACGCCGCGGCCTGGGACTTCGCGAAAGCCCGGGGGAAGTCCGCGTCGATACCCATCACCTCGCCGGTGGACCGCATCTCCGGCCCGAGGACCGTCTCCACCACTCGGCCTTCAGCTGTGCGGAAACGTTTGAAGGGCAGCACTGCCTCCTTGACGGCTATCGGTGCGTCCCCCGCGATCGTGCCGCCGTCGCCGGTCTTGGGCAGGACCCGCGCCGCCCGCAGGTCGGCGATCGACTCCCCGGCCATCAACCGGGCCGCGGCCTTGGCCAGTGGGGTCCCGGTCGCCTTGGAGACGAAGGGGACCGTCCGCGAGGCCCGCGGATTGGCCTCCAGGACATAGAGCACATCGGAGGCCAGGGCGTACTGCACGTTGAGCAGACCCCGGACACCGACCCCGCGCGCGATCGCTTCGGTGGAACGCCGGATGCGTTCGATCTCGGCCTCCGAGAGGGAGACCGGCGGCAAGACGCAAGCCGAGTCGCCCGAATGGATCCCGGCCTCCTCGATGTGCTCCATGACCCCGCCGAGGAAGAGCTCGTTGCCGTCGTAGAGCGCGTCGACGTCGATCTCCATGGCGTCGTCCAGGAAACGGTCGATCAACAGCGGCGCGGGCAGTTGTCCGGCGGTGCGATCGTCAGCGGCAGCGGCTGCTAGCGCACGCTCCACATAGCCCGTCAGGTGGTCGGCGGAGTAGACGATCTCCATCCCCCGCCCGCCGAGCACATAGGACGGGCGCACCAGCACCGGATAGCCGATCCGCTCCGCGACCTCCCGGGCCTGACCGAGGGTGATCGCGGTGCCGAAAGCCGGGGCGGGCAGACCCGCCTCGGCGAGGACCCGGCCGAAGACGCCGCGGTCCTCGGCCGCGTCGATCGCCTGCGGGCTGGTGCCCAGGATCGGCAGACCGGCCTCCGCCAGGCGTTCCGCGAGTGAGAGCGGCGTCTGCCCGCCGAGCTGGACGATGATGCCCTTGACCGGCCCGGCCGCGAGTTCCGCGCGGTAGACCTCGAGGACGTCCTCGAAGGTCAGGGGTTCGAAGTAGAGCCGGTCGGAGGTGTCGTAGTCGGTGGAGACGGTCTCCGGGTTGCAGTTGACCATGACGGTTTCGTAGCGCTCACGCAGGGCGAGCGCCGCGTGCACACAGGAGTAGTCGAATTCGATCCCTTGGCCGATCCGGTTGGGTCCGGACCCCAGGATGAGGATCGCTTCACGTTCGCGTGAGGCGACTTCAGTCTCGGTGTCGTAGGTCGAGTAGTGGTACGGGGTGTTGGCGGCGAACTCGGCGGCGCAGGTGTCGACGGCCTTGTAGACCGGTCGCACGCCGAGGGCGTTCCGGACCTCTCGGACCGCCGCCTCCCCTTGCGGACCGAGCCCGCGCAGCCGGGCGATCTGCGCATCCGACAGGCCGTGCCGCTTGGCCCGGCGGAGCACATCGGCGGAGAGCGCCGGGGCGGCGGCCACCTCGGCGGCGACCTCGTTGACGAGCTGGATCTGGTCGAGGAACCACGGGTCCATGCCGCAGACCTGGGCCACCTCCTCAATGCTCGCTCCCCCCCGCAGCGCTTGCTGAACCTCGATGAGTCGCCCCTCCGTCGGAGTGCCGATGCGGGCCAATAGGTCCGCTAGCTCGGCACCCGAGGCGGCATCCCCGTCCCAGTGGAAGAGCGACCCGGCCTTGTCGATCGACCGCATCGCCTTCCCGAGCGCTTCGGTGAAATTGCGCCCCAGGGCCATCGCCTCACCGACCGACTTCATGGTGGTGGTCAGCGTCGGATCGGCTGCCGGGAACTTCTCGAAGGCGAACCGCGGGACCTTGACCACCACGTAGTCGAGGGTGGGCTCGAAGGACGCCGGGGTGACTTTCGTGATGTCGTTCGGGATCTCGGCGAGCGTGTACCCAACGGCGAGTTTCGCGGCGATCTTCGCGATCGGGAAGCCGGTGGCCTTCGACGCCAAGGCGGAGGACCGCGAGACCCGCGGGTTCATCTCGATGACGATCACCCGGCCGGTCTCCGGGTGCACCGCGTACTGGATGTTGCAGCCGCCGGTGTCGACCCCGACCTCGCGGATGATGGCCATGCCGATGTCGCGCAGCCGCTGGTACTCGCGGTCGGTGAGGGTCAGCGCCGGGGCGACCGTCACCGAGTCGCCGGTGTGCACGCCCACGGGGTCCACGTTCTCGATGGAGCAGACGACGACCACGTGATCGGCGTGGTCGCGCATGAGTTCGAGCTCGAACTCCTTCCAGCCGAGAATCGACTCCTCGAGCAGAACCTCGGTGGTCGGCGAGTAGTGCAGGCCCTGGCCGACGATCCGGCGCAGGTCGCTCTCGTCGTAGGCGATCCCAGAACCCAGGCCGCCCATGGTGAACGACGGCCGCACCACGACGGGATAGCCGAGGTCCTCCACGGCCTCGAGCGCCTCGTCGACGGTGTGCACGATGGACGAGCGGGCCGATTCGGCGCCGCATGCCTCGACCACCTGCTTGAACTGCTCGCGATCCTCGCCCTTCTCGATCGCGGCCACATTCGCGCCGATGAGCTCGACCCCGTACTCGTCGAGGACGCCGGCGGCGTGCAGGGCCAGCGCCGCATTCAGCGCGGTCTGCCCGCCAAGGGTCGGCAGCAGCGCGTCGGGACGTTCCTTGGCGATGATCGAGGTGAGCACATCCGTGGTGATCGGCTCGATGTAGGTCGCGTCCGCGAACTCCGGGTCGGTCATGATCGTGGCCGGGTTCGAGTTGACCAGGATGACCCGCAGCCCTTCGTCCTTGAGGACGCGGCAGGCTTGGGTTCCCGAGTAGTCGAACTCGCAGGCCTGTCCGATGACGATGGGACCGGAGCCGATCACCATGACGGACGAGAGATCGGTTCTGCGTGGCACGGTCAGTTCTCCTTCACGGAGGCGGCCGACGCCGTCTCGGAGGTAGCGGTCATCAGCGCGACGAATCGGTCGAAGAGGTGGGCGGCGTCATGGGGGCCGGCCGCTGCCTCCGGGTGGTATTGGACGGAGAAGGCGGGCAGGTCGAGGCAAGCCAGCCCTTCGACCACCTGGTCGTTGAGCGCCACGTGGGAGACGATCACGCGCCCGTACCGGCCATCGTCGTGCGGGGCGATCGACTCGCCTTCGCGGGGTGCATCGACGGCGAAACCGTGGTTGTGCGCCGTGACTTCCACACGGCCAGTAGCCCGGTCGAGGACGGGCTGGTTGATGCCACGGTGGCCATAGGCCAGCTTGTACGTGCCGTAGCCGAGCGCACGGCCGAGGATCTGGTTGCCGAAACAGATGCCGAAGAACGGGATGCGGCGGTCGAGAACCGCCCGCAAGAGCTCCACGGCGCCGTCTGCCGCACCGGGGTCGCCGGGGCCGTTGGAGAAGAACACGCCGTCCGGGGAGAGCGCCAGCACCTCTTCGATCGAGATCGTGCTGGGGACGACATGGACCCGCACGCCCCGCTCGGCGAGTCGCTGGGGGGTCATCGCCTTGATGCCCAAATCCACCGCGACGACGGTCGCAACCGGCGTCTTTCCCGCGAACTCCCCGGTCGGTTCGAGCGTATAAGGCTCACCGGTCGAAACTTCGCCGGCCAGATCCGCACCGGCCATCGACGGGCTCGACTGGACCCGTGCGACCAGGTCGCGAATCGGGCGCTTATCCTCGCCGACCATGAGCTCCTCGCCGGAGAAGATCCCACCGCGCATCACGCCGCGTTCTCGCAGATGCCGAGTCAATGCGCGAGTGTCCACGTCCTGGATACCAACGATGTCGTGCGCGGCCAGCTCTTCGTCCAGCGTGCGCTCGGCGCGCCAGTTCGACGATCGCCGGGCGGCGTCGCGCACCACGAATCCCGCCACCCAGATCCGGTCGGATTCCCGATCGGCGTCGTTCGCACCCGTGTTGCCGATGTGCGGGGCGGTCATCACCACGATCTGCCGGTGATAGGACGGGTCGGTCAGTGTTTCCTGATACCCGGTCATCCCGGTGTTGAAGACGATCTCCCCGACGCTCGCGCCCAGCACCCCGTAGGCCCGCCCCGGAAAGACCGAGCCGTCCTCAAGGACCAGAACGGCCGCCGCGCTCTCGCCGACCGCCAGCTGCTGCGTGCCACTCATGAACCATCCTCCTGATCGGTCGTCTCCGAGTCGGAAACGAAGGCATCCACGGACTGCAACAGGAGCGCAACATCCGACTTGTGACGGGGCACGATCCCGGTATCGAGCCGGGTGGGTGGCACGAGCGGCGCTGGCTGGCTCCCGGGTTCGATGAGCGGCACCGCGGGTACCGTCCACGTGATGACGACGATGTTTTCCTTGCCCGTCACCTTTCCCGCCATCGCCGGGGTCAGCGCGACACCCTCGATGGCGGCGGCGGGGATGAACACCTCCGGTGCGCCCTGGCGGACGATCAGCACCCCGGCGTCCCAGACGCCTACCCGGGCGGTGGAGCGATCCCCCAGTTGATGGGCGCCGACCCGGGCGAGCCAATCACCGGCGACGGTACTGGAGACATAGACGGCCTGCACGGGCGCCATCACGACCGCGCCGAGGTCGGTGGGTGCCGCGGGCGGTGCCGGCACGGTGCCCAGCAACCGCCGAGACTGCCGGCGGCGCCCGGTCCAGATCAATGCGAGCAGCCCCAGGCCGATCAGGACCCAGATGCCGATCGCCGCAGGCATGGGCAGGTTCATGCGGACTCCTCGACCGGGATGCCGTCGAGCACGGTGGCCCGGCCGCGAAGGAACGTGGCGACGACGCGACCCGGCAGGTCCTGACCGCGGAACGGGGTGTTGGAGCTCGCGGTGAACTGAGCGGCGCCGTCGACCACGGAATGTGTCCGGGGGTCGATCAACGCGATGTTGGCCGGTTCGCCGACGGCCAACGGCCGCCCCTGGGCGTGTTCGCCCGCGTCGATCCGGCCGATCCGCGCCGGGGTCGCGGACATCACGCGAGCCACATCTGCCCAGGTCAGTCGACCGGTGTCCACCATCGTGTGCTGGACGACCCGGACCGCCGTCTCCAATCCGGTCATTCCGAAGGCGGCTGCCGCCCACTCGCAGTCCTTGTCCTCGACCGGGTGGGGGGCGTGATCGGTGGCGACGATGTCGATGGTGCCGTCCGCCAGGCCGGCCCGCACCGCTTCCACGTCGGCGGCGGTGCGCAGCGGCGGGTTCACTTTGAAGATCGGGTCGTAGTCGCGGGCGAGGTCGTCGGTGAGCAGAAGGTGGTGGGGGGTGACCTCGGCGGTCACGTCGATCCCCCGTGCCTTCGCCCAGCGCACGATCTCCACCGACCCGGCCGTCGACAGGTGGCACACGTGCAACCGCGAGCCGACATGCTCGGCGAGCAGCACATCGCGGGCGATGATCGCCTCCTCCGCGACCGCCGGCCATCCTGCCAGGCCGAGTTCGGCCGAGACCGCGCCCTCGTTCATCTGGGCGCCGGCCGTCAACCGCGGCTCCTGGGCATGCTGGGCGATCACGCCGTCGAAGGCCTTCACATACTCCAGCGCGCGCCGCATGAGGATCGGGTCCCAGACACACAGTCCGTCGTCCGAGAACACCCGCACCTGTGCGGCGGAGGTAGCCATCGCGCCCAGTTCCGCGAGCTGCGTGCCCCCCAGACCCACCGTGACCGCCCCCACCGGATGCACATCCACCCAGCCGGCGTCGGCACCCAGGCGCCATACCTGCTCGACGACACCCGCGGTGTCGGCCACCGGGTTGGTATTCGCCATCGCGTGTACGGCGGTGAACCCGCCAGCCGCGGCCGCCCGGGTTCCGGAGGCGACCGTCTCGGCGTCTTCACGACCGGGTTCGCGCAGATGGGTATGCAGATCCACCAGGCCGGGCAGAGCGATCAACTCTGCCGCGTCGATCTCGACCGCGTCCTGCGGGGCCGCGAGGCCTGGGGCGTCGAGGTCGGTGATCACACCGTCGCGCAATACCAGGTCGGCGGCGTCACCGCCGAGGGGACGTACTGAGCGCAGCACGTAGGTGGTCATGCGTTGGTCCTCTCCGGATCGGTCGAGACGAGGGTCGGCTCACCCGCGAGCAAGAGATAGAGCGCGGCCATCCGGACCGCGACGCCATTGGCAACCTGTTCGACGATGACGGACCGGGGAGAGTCGGCGGCCTGCGCCGAGATCTCCAGACCGCGGTTCATCGGGCCCGGGTGCATCACGATCGCGTGGTCGGGCAATAGGTCCATCCGGCGGGCATCCAAGCCATAGGTGCGCGAATACTCCAAGGGGGTCGGGAAGAACGATCCCGGTCCGGCGCCACTCATCCGTTCGCGCTGCACCCGCAGCATCATGGTGGCGTCCGGCGACCAGTCGCGGAGCGCGGCATCCAGGTCGTAGGACAGCTCCACCGGCCAGTCCTCGACGCCCACGGGGAGCAGCGTCGGTGGACCGACGAGCATCACCTGCGCGCCGAGGGTGTGCAGCAAGGCCACATTGGAGCGGGCCACGCGTGAGTGGAGTACATCACCGACGATCGCCACCCGGCGCCCGGTGAGGTCGGCGCCCAGGGTTGCGGCGTCATCAGGCGCGCTCGCGCCCGGTGCGTCGAGTGCGGAACCCGACAGATGTCGGCGGATCGTGTACGCGTCCAGCAGCGCCTGTGTGGGGTGCTGGTGGGTGCCGTCGCCCGCGTTCAGCACGGCCGAGTCGATCCACCCCGCGTGCGCCAGCAGGTGGGGTGCGCCGGAGGCGTGGTGCCGGATGACCACGGCGTCGGCGCCCATGGCGGCCAAAGTCAGTGCGGTGTCCTTGAGCGACTCACCCTTGGAGACCGAGGAACCCTTCGCGGAGAAGTTGATGACATCCGCCGACAGGCGTTTGGCGGCGGTCTCGAAGGAAATCCGGGTGCGGGTGGAGTCCTCGAAGAAGAGATTGACGACCGTCCGGCCGCGCAGGGTGGGCAGCTTCTTGATCTCCCTCGACTGGGTCGCCGCCATCCGGGCGGCCATGTCAAGGATCGTGATCGCTTCGTCGCGGGACAGATCCGCGGTGGATAGCAAGTGCCTCATGCCGCACCCCCGTTCGGTGCCGACCGGATCACGACGGCGTCGCCTCCCTCGGGACCGTCGATCTCGGTCAGTCGCACACTGACCCGCTCGTCTTGGGAGGTAGGCAGGTTCTTGCCGACGTAGTCGGGCCGGATGGGCAGCTCGCGGTGCCCCCGATCGACCAGGCAGGCCAGCTGTACCGCGCGGGGCCGGCCCAGATCACTCACCGCGTCCAAGGCGGCCCGGATGGTCCGCCCCGAGTACAGGACGTCGTCGACGAGGACCACGACCCGGCCGTCGATTCCGGTCGCCGGAAGCCGCGTGGCGCCGATCACCCTGGTCGGATGGCGGCTGAGGTCGTCGCGGTACATCGTGACGTCGAGTTCGCCGACGATCTGATCCGGGTCGATCTCCGGGTCGACGACGGCAAGCCGCTGCGCCAGGCGAACCGCCAACGGCACGCCCCGAGTCGGGATGCCGAGTAGGAGAACGTCTTGGGAACCGCGATTGCGTTCAATGATCTCGTGCGCGATTCGTGTGAGCGCACGGCCGATATCGGCATGCGTCAGGGTCACGGTTTCGCGGCCGTCACCAAGGTCGTTCAGGGGCTCATCAGGAACCGGAACACCAGGGTTCACCACAAGGGACCTCCTTCTCCGCCTCACTGGACGGTCCGTTAAAGGATGTCGATCGCGAGACAGCGTACTCCCCCGCGTGGCTTGCCGACGCCGTGTTCCACTCCGGCATTGCCCTCAGGCCATGATGGTGGGCTTCATCTCCATGATCCGCGCCAGCAGTCCGTTGACGAAGGCCGGTGACTCGTCGGTCGACAACGCTCGGGCCAACCCGACACCCTCGTCGACGGCGACGGTGTCAGGGACGTCGTCGTTGAACAAGATCTCCCACGAGGCCAGCCGCAACACCGCCCGATCAACGGCAGGCATCCGTTCCAGAGTCCACCCGTGGGAATAGGTCTCCAGCAACTCGTCGATCCGCTCCCGCTGGGCGATCACGCCCTCGACCATTTCCACGGAGTACTGCGGAACGGCCGTCTGCGCGGCCCCTGGGTCGACGACCCGCTCGGCGAGCAGAACGGGCAACTCCACCCCGCGTTGCTCCGCCTCGAACAAGATGTCCAGGGCGCGTTTGCGTGCCTTGGTGCGAGCCGCCACGTCAGTCGTTCACACGGCCCAGGTAGGACCCGTCACGCGTGTCCACCTTGACCTTGGTGCCCTGCTCCAAGAACAGCGGCACCTGGATCTGCGCACCGGTCTGCAAAGTGGCTGGCTTGGTGCCACCGGTGGAGCGGTCGCCCTGCAAACCCGGTTCGGTGAAGGTGATCTCCAGGACCACCGAGGCGGGCAGCTCGATGTACAGCGGGGTGCCGTCATTCGTGGCGACGATCGCGCTGTCCCCTTCCAGCATGTAGTCCTTCGCACTGCCGACGGTTGCGGCCGACACCGGGAGCTGGTCGTAGGTGTCGGTGTCCATGAAGATGAAGTCGTCACCTTCCTGGTACAGGAACTGCATGTCGCGACGGTCGACACTGGCCATCTCGACCTTGATCCCGGCGTTGAAGGTCCGGTCGACCGTCTTGCCCGAGAGGACGTTCTTCATCTTGGTGCGAACGAATGCGCCGCCCTTGCCGGGCTTGACGTGCTGGAACTCGATGACGGTCCACAGTTGGCCGTCGATTCGGAGCACGGTGCCGTTCTTGATGTCGTTGGTCGTCGCCACGTTCGGTCTTCCTGTCGGATTGGTGCTGTCAAAGATTCGCGGAGCCGCGAGAGGCCCAGCCGATCCTACCGGAATCTCATAGAACGCTGAGGACGGCGGCCCCAGCCCCACCGACGGCCGCGGCCCACGTCATCGACGTCAGCGTCCCGATCACGAACCGTTCCGACGCTTGGGGACGCTCACGCAGTTCTGGATACCGGCCGAGCCCCTTCACGGCGATCACCAGGGCTATCCCCTCGGGATGGCCCGACATGATGGCCAGCACGATGCCCGCGCGCTCAAGCATGCCGATCCAGGTGCCGCCCCGCAGGACCGCACGTGCCTCGGAGCCGGCTGGCCCGCTGTCGACCTCCCCCTCGGCGCGTTCGGTCTTGCTCGCCCAACGCAGGACCGCCGGTGTGAGCAGGCCACCCCAACCCACCGCGGCAGCCAGGGCAGCCGCCCACGTCACGATGGAAAACAGTACGGTCATCGGTTTCCTTCTCCCAGTAATCGGATGATGACGGGGTGAACCGCCATTTCTTCGGCCCAAAGGCCTGCACGCAGCCGTTGGCTGACCGCCTGTTCGCTGATGCCGAGCTGAGCGGCGACCTCCTTGCGCCGTCCGCCGGTGGTGGCCAGGGCATCGATCACTTCCCAACCGCGAGCGCTGCGCCGATCCCGGAGTGTGGCGATGAGCCGCAGGAGTGCTTCGATCTCACCGGCCGCGACAGGATCCGGGCCTTCGACGGCCAGCGGCACGACGGCCCCCTTGAGCTTGGCACGCTCGACCGCGGCACGGGCACACACGAAGGCAGCGCCGGCGGCGGCGCGTGACTCGGCAGGCATCGGGTGGTCGACGGCGCCGATACCCAGCCCTACGCTCCATCCCCGGCGGCGTAGCACGAAGAGGATCAGGTCGAGGACGACCGCGGGGTCATCGAGGACACCCTGGATCTCATCGCCGACCGTGCGATCGAAGGGCAGGACGGGTTGAGCGGCGCCCAGATGCGCGGTTAGCGCAGCGAGCAGCTCAGGGACGAGGTCACGGTGGCCCGTGCTGCCCTGCTGGTCGATCGTCAAGACGAACATCGATCAAGGCTACAATCTTGTTTCAAGATGATCAAGCCTCATAGCTTGATTGCTACTTAACAAGGCTCTGAGCTTGATCCGCACTGAGGCGTGATCGGATCGCCGCCAGCGCGAGTCGATACGAGTCGAAACCGAACCCCGCCACCGTCCCGGTCGCCACCGGGCCGATGACGGAGCGATGCCGGAACTCCTCCCGCGCAACGGGATTACTCAGATGCACCTCCACCAGCAACAACCCGGCAGTGGCGAGCTGAGCGGCCGCATCGCGCAGTGAGTACGAGTAGTGCGTGAAGGCGGCCGGATTGAGGATCACGTGGGCACCTGTATCAACCGCCTCATGCAGCCACCCCACCAGCTCGGCCTCGTCGTCCGTCTGCCGCACCTGGACCTCCAGGCTCAGCTCGGCACCCCAGTCGGCGGCCGCGGCCACCAAGGCAGGTAGCGAAGCCGTCCCGTAGATATCCGGTTCGCGCACACCGAGACGACCGAGGTTCGGGCCGTTGAGTACCAGGACACTCGTCATGACCCCAGAGCGTAGTCGCCGGTTTCCGCCCGCCGCGTCCCGGCATGCCGGGTCAGTGCCGCCGACTGCGCCTACCATGCAGGATGCGGCCGCCCTACCTCGATGTGCCGTTCGTCGCCCTCGCCCACCGCGGTTTCTCCACCGACGGCCGGGAGAACTCGATGCATGCCTTCGCGGCGGCGCGCGACCTCGGCTTCACCTATGTGGAAACCGACGCCCACGCGACCGTCGACGAAGTCGCCGTGGCGCTCCACGATGCCACCCTCGACCGCACCACGGATGCCGTCGGCATCGTCGCCGAACTGCCCTGGCGCACCGTTCGCACGGCGCGGATCGACGGCCGGGAGCCGATTCCCACTCTGGAGGAGTTGCTGGGCACGTGGCCCGAGATGCGCGTCAATATCGATGTCAAGTCACTCCAGGCAGCGGCTCCCGTCGCCGCCGCCATCGAACGCACCGCCGCCCACGACCGGGTCTGCATCGCCTCGTTCTCCCCCGCTCGCCGGCGGGCGACGACCGCCCGGCTGACCCGGCCGGTGACGACCTCCGCAGGGCGCAGCGAGGTGGCGGCCGCTCTGCTCAACGCCTACGGTCCCGCGTCGGTCGTGCGGCTGCGCAGGGCATTGGGGGGCGTCGACTGCCTCCAGGTACCCGAGATGGTCGGCCGGTTACGGGTCGTAGGACCCGGCCTCATCAGAACCGCGAGCGCCGCCCAACGCGACGTTCATGTCTGGACGGTCAACGATGCACAGGACATGCGGCGGCTCATCGACCTGGGGGTGACCGGGATCGTCACGGATCGCGCGGATCTGCTGCGTTCGGTGCTGATCGAACGCGGTTTGTGGTGACGCCGGGTTCGCCTGTGGGAGCCTGAGGTATGGCCCGCAAACCCCACAGGCCCTCCGGCAAACGCCAGGGCACCGACGGTAAACCGCTGGACACGAGTGTTCGGGATGAGTCCCGCACCGAACCACCCCGATCACCGTGGCCGTTCCTGGCTGCCTTCGCGGTAACCGTGGTGGGGCTCATCCTGATGCTGGTTCTGCGGTAGGAGGAGCTGACAGGCGCACTCTCTTGGGAGAGGCAGCTTGGTGTGCTTTGTACCCGCCATGCTATCGTTTCAGCTATAGCTCCCCACCGTCCTCCGGGACTGGTGGGGCTTTTTCGTAAGGGAGCGTGAGTGACTAAGAGCCTTGTAGTCATCGTCGACTATCAGAACATCCATTAGGCGGGCCATGGGGCGTTCGGAGATGGGCGCGCCAAGCACGAAGTCCTCGTTCATCCGCCTCCCTGGCGACCCGCTTGGTCGCCAGGCGGAACGCGAAGATGGACCCCGCGTATGAACCCGCTGAACTCGCCAAGGTCCTCGTCTTCCGTGGGCTTCCCAGTTCCGAACACGACCCCAAAGGCTATGCCCGCAATCAGTCCCAGAAGTCTCATTGGGAAAACGATCCGCGCGTCACGGTAGAGCATCGGCCGCTCACCTACCGCTACCAGTACACAGCGGAAGGGCGACGTGCCACGAGCGCAGACGGCAGATGGATCGTGACCGGACCGGCCGAGGAAAAGGGCGTCGACGTTATGTGTGCACTCGCGTTCGTGCGGGAAGCCTACGATCCCCAGGTGGACATCGTGGTCCTTGCCTCGCACGACACAGATCTCATCCCCGCTCTGGATGAGGTGCTCCTGATGGGGTCCGCCAAGGTTGAGACCATGACCTGGTACGACACGACCAATCGATACCGCACAAAACAGCTCCGCTCGAAGCTCAGGTCCACCTGGAACACCCGCCTGGTCAGGGAAGACTTCGACGCATGTCTCGATCTCAAGGACTACACGTCGGCGAGCTAGGCCGCCTACTGACAGTTGCTTGCACGCCAACAAGGTGCAGGCCCTGGAGATACCCTGTCGGTGCCCACCACCCCCTACAGCGCCACCGTGCCACCTTGGGGTTCGGCACCGACTTCCGCGTAGGCAGCCGCGAGCAACGTCGGGTCTGGGCCTTCGACCCGGCCGGGCGTGCCGATCGAGTCGAGGACGACGAATCGCAACAGGTCCCCGCGGGACTTCTTGTCGCGGCGCATCGCCGTCAGCAACTGCTCCCAGCGGTCGTCGCGATAGGTCACGGGCAGCCCGAGCGAGGTGAGGATGTCGCGGTGGCGGTCCACTTCGGCTTCGTTGAGTTTGCCGGAGAGCCGGGAGAGCTCAGCGGCGAAGACCATACCCACCGAGACTGCCGCCCCGTGCCGCCAGGCATACCGTTCGGACAGCTCGATGGCGTGGCCGAAGGTGTGCCCGTAGTTCAGGATTTCGCGCAGCCCGGACTCTTTCAGGTCCGCGCCCACCACCCGTGCCTTGACCGCGACGGAACGCTCGATCAGCTCGATGACGGCCGCCCAGGTCTCGGGCGCGATCGGCTCGGTCCCCCATACCTTCAGGGCGGGCGCATGGTCTTCGACGATCGTCAGGATTTCGGTGTCGGCGATGAACCCGGTCTTGACCACCTCGGCGAGTCCTGCCACGAAGTCCCATTGGCCGAGCGACTCCAGCGCGCTCACGTCGCAAAGGACACCGGCCGGTGGGTGGAAGGCACCGACCAGGTTCTTGCCCTCGGCGGTGTTGATACCGGTCTTGCCGCCCACGGCCGCGTCGACCATCGCGAGCAGTGTCGTGGGTACATGCACGACCCGGATCCCGCGCAGCCAGGTCGCCGCGACGAAGCCGGCGAGGTCGGTCGTGGCTCCGCCGCCGACGGCCACGACCGCGTCCGAACGGGTGAATCCGGCTTGTCCGAGGACCTGCCACAGGAACCCGGCGACCTGGGCGGTCTTGGACTCCTCGGCGTCCGGCACCTCGGCGATGAACGTCTCGAACTGCCCGGCCAGGTCGCTCCGGATGACGTCGGCGGTCGTCGCAAGCGCCGCTGGGTGCACGATCAGCACCCGCTGGACTCCTGCGCCGAGCAGCCGTGCCAGCTCGCCGAGGAGCTGGCGACCGATCACGACGTCGTAGTCCTGTTCGCCGGGTACGACAATCCTGGTGGGTGCGCTCACGTTTCGGTCCTTCCGGAGGGGGCCGCCAACGCCGCGGCGATCTCCTGGGCGATGTCGTCGGGGGTGCGGGCGTCGGTCAGGACCCGCAGGTCCGCCAGCGCCTCGTAGGTGGGCCGGCGTTGCTCCATGAGGGACTGCCATTGGGCCCGCGGGTTGCCGAGCAACAGGGGCCTGGACTGGTTGAATCCGATCCGGGGTGCGGCGTGGGCAAGGCTGACGTCCAGGAAGACGACGGTCCCCCCGGCCAGGGAGTACTCCCGCAAGGCGTCCTGGCTCGCGGGGTCGAGGATGGCCCCGCCCCCCAGTGAGAGCACGCCCGCGTGAGTGGTCAGCGCCGCGGCCACCGCCGAACGTTCGAGTTCCCGGAACCGCGGTTCACCATGATCGATGAAGATCTCCGCGACGCTCTGGCCGGCGGCGACCTCGACGTCGCGGTCGGTATCGCGGGCGTCGACGTGCAGCTGGTCGGCGAGCAACCCGGCCACGGTGGATTTACCGCTCCCGGGTGGGCCGGCCAACACGACGATCGGCCGGATCACCGCAGGAGCTCCGGGATCGAGTCGTCGTAGGCGAGCGCGTTGCGGCGCACCTCGACCAGGGAGTCCCCGCCGAACTTCTCCAGTGCGGCATCCGCGAGCACCAAGGCGACCATCGCTTCCGCGACGACGGCCGCGGGTGGCACCGCGCAGACGTCGGAGCGCTGGTGTTGGGCGGTCGCCGGCTCCCCCGTGGCTACGTCCACGGTCGCCAGGGCGCGCGGCACCGTCGAGATGGGTTTCATTGCGGCTCGCAGCCGGATCACCTCACCGTTCGACATCCCACCCTCGATGCCACCGGCCCGGTTCGTCCGCCTGGTCAGCCGCCCCTCGGGTGACCGGTCGATCTCGTCGTGGGCAACCGAGCCGCGTCGCCGGGCTGTCCGGAAACCATCGCCGACCTCGACGCCCTTGATCGCCTGGATCCCCATCAGGACGCCGGCCAACCGCGCGTCGAGCCGCCGATCACCATGGACGTAGGTGCCCAGTCCGGAGGGCACCCCGTAGACGAGAACCTCGACCACGCCACCGAGGGTGTCCCCGGCTTGATGGCAGTCGTCGATCTCGGCGACCATCGCGGCGGAGGTTGCCGGGTCCGCACACCGCACCGGGTCCGCGTCGAGTGCGTCGACGTCGTCCGGAAGAGGCAGGGGCGCATCCTCGGGAACCTCGACCGGTCCGATACCCACCACGTGGGAGACCAGTCGGATGCCGAGGCTCTGTTCGAGGAAGGCAGCCGCGACAGCGCCCAACGCGACCCTGGTCGCCGTCTCGCGCGCCGACGCGCGTTCGAGCACCGGGCGGGCGTCGTCGACGGCATACTTCCGCATCCCCACCAGATCGGCATGGCCGGGGCGAGGCCGGGTCAGCGGGGCATTCCGAGCCCGGTTGAGCAGCTCCGGGGCGACCGGATCGGAGGCCATCACGTCGACCCATTTGGGCCACTCGGTGTTGCCGATCTCGATCGCGATGGGACCGCCCTGGGTCAGCCCGTGGCGGATCCCCGCCAGGAGCCGCACCTCGTCCTGTTCGAAGGCCATCCGCGCCCCACGGCCGTAGCCGAGCCGCCGCCGGGTGAGCGCCGCCCGGACGTCGGCCGTGCCCACTTCCACCCCTGCCGGGAGCCCTTCGAGGATGCCGACCAAGGCCGGACCGTGCGATTCACCCGAGGTCAACCAACGCAGCATGTGCGCCATCCTTCCACGCGGCGACGTACCGTGTGCCCTCGACCGGAGTGCGGACGGCGTTCCCTTAGCGTCCACGGGCGACGCCCCAGACGGTGGACACCCGAGCGGCCGACCAGGCGGTCGCTCTCCAGGCCGACCTGTGGAGAACACCGCGTTCGGTTCTCGGCGAAGACCTACGGTCGGCGGATGAGCCACGAACCGCGACATCCGATTCGCGCCGAACTACAGGGGCGTGGGCAGGAGCTGCGAGCCCTGATCGTGCCGCTGCGTCAGCGCATCGCTGCGTTGGCGATCATCGGCCTCGCGGTCGCCTGCTGGCGTTGGGGTGCGTCCTCGGCCTTGCCCGCGTTCGCTTGTCTCGCGATCAACTTCGCCGCGTTGGGAGTCATCGACGTCCGTCACCACCGGCTGCCGGACCTTCTGGTGTTGCCCGCATTTCCCGTCGGCACCGTGCTGCTCGGGTTTGCTTCCGCTGCGGGCGCCACCGGGTCGCTCCCCCGCGGCGTAGCGGCCGCCGTGACCACGATGGCCGCGCTGGGCCTCCTCGCGATCGGCCGGCCGGGTGGTCTCGGACTGGGGGACGTCAAGCTCGGTGGGATCATCGGCCTGCATCTGGGGTGGTTGAGCTGGTCGCATGCGGTGCTCGCGATAGCCACGGGGTTCGTGCTGGCCGGACTGTGGTCGGCGGCACTTTATGCGACCGGGCGGGCGAACACCCGCACCATGATCGCGCTGGGACCGTTCCTCATCACTGGGACGGGCGCCGCGGTGGTCCTCCTGTCCGGCTGAACACCCGGGCGGGCGGTCTTGATCAGGCCTGGTCGAAGGCCGGTGCCAGGGCAGCACTCAGCGCGCCCTCCATCGCGATGACGGGAGCCGCACGGCCGGTCATCAGCCGGACCTGCTCGGCAGCCTGATGCATAAGCATCCGCTCGCCTCCGACGACCACGCCACCCGCAGCGGCCCACGCCCTTCCGAGGGCGGTCGGTCGCGGGTCGTAGGCCACATCGAGAAGCACGCCGCGCGCCCGGGATCCGGCCAGTCGCTCCGCGAGCGGGTCCGCCGCATGCGGGGGCAACGTCGAGACGACCACCTCTGCCGAGGGCAGCTGATCGAGCTCCTTGTCCAGGAGCGCGAAACGCGGACGCACGCCCATCTTGTGCGCGACCCGTTGCAGACCTCCGGTCCGGCCGAGTGCACGCACCAGGACCAAAGGCGTGGGGCAACCGACTTCGGCCAACGCGGCCAAGGTGGACGCGGCCGTGGCGCCCGCTCCGATCACCACAGCCGATCGGACCGGGTCAGCGGGTGTGCCAGATCCTGGTGCCAAGCCCTCCCGGAGCGCGGTCACCAGGCCATAGACATCGGTGTTGGCCCCGACGAGCGACAGTGACGAACCGACCGCATTGACCACGACCGTGTTCACCGCACCGACGATCTCGGCCAAGGGCTCGATGTGGTCGAGCAGCCCGATGACGGTCTGTTTGAGCGGCATCGTCAGGCTCAGACCCGCCCAGGAACCGTCCAATCCTCTGATGAACTCGGGCAGCTGGTCGGCGGTCACATCGACCGCGTCGTAGCTCCAGTCGAGCCCAAGCGAGGCGTAGGCCGCCCTGTGCAGCACCGGCGACAAGGAGTGGGCGATCGGGTGCCCCAGAACCGCCGCGCGACGAGCACTCGTCATTCCGGGTGATCCGCCATCCACTGCTTCAGCAAGGCCACATTCGCCAGGTGCTCGTCGTAGTTCTCCGCGAAGCGCGTCTCACCCGTTTCCAGGTTCACCGTGCACCAGAACTTCCACGGTCCGTCAGCGGGCTTAAGCACCGCATCGATCGACGGACGCCCGGGCGAGGCGATGGGCGTCGGCGGCAACCCCTTGTGCACCCGCAGGTTGTAGGGGTTGCCGGCGTCCTTCAGGTCGGCCGAGGTCAAGTCCATCCCCGACTTGCCCGCACCGTAGGCGATGGCAGCGTCGATCTGCAGCATCATGTCGCTGTCGAGGCGGTTGAAGATCGCACGTGCCATCTTCGGGCGGTCCTCGTCGTGTTTGGCCTCTCGCTCGATCAGTGAAGCGATCGTGAGCACCCGCTCGCGATCGGCCGGGGCAACTCCCGCTGCGTCCAGCTCGAGAACGGTCTGGTTGACCATCCGCTTGATGATCGTGGCCGCCGAGTCGTCCGGTTCCAGCACGTAAGTGGTGGGGAACAGCCAACCCTCATACTTCCCCTTGGCTTCCGCCGGTAGACCCGTAGCCGCCGTATCAGCCATGGCGGCCTCGAAATCGGCGGCTGGGATGCCCGTCACCGAGGCGGCGCGCTTGATGATCTGCGCGACGGTGTTCCCTTCCGGGATAGTCAGCTTCGTCTGGACCATGGAGTCCGGAGCGAGCAGGCGTGCCACGGCGTCCTTCGCGGACATCTTCGTGAGCATGGCGTGGGTTCCCGGTTGGATGCTCGCTGCCTTCGGGTTCTTCTCATAGGCGCTGACGAAGGCTTTCACGCTCGCCACGACCCCGGCGTCGACCAGCGTCCGCCCCATCTCCGTGCCGGTGGACCCCGGCTCAATGATGACGTCCACCGGTTCCACCCCTGGCCCGGTGTAATCCTTGGCCTGCAACGGGCTGCTGAACCCGAAGAGACCATCCGACTGGGTATACACCCATGCCCCGACACCGCCGACAGCGAGCAGGCTCAGCAGCACCACGATCGCCGTCGTGCGGCGTCGGCGCCGCCGTCGGGCCAGTGCCGCCCGCCGCGCGCGATGGGCGGATCGGGTCTGTCGGGTCGGCCCTTCCGGGATGGGCGGCCGAGTGAAGATGTCGGTCACTGGTCTCCTGATCGATCCAAGCTGTCGGGCGAGCGCGACCCGTCCGCCGGGTGGTCCTCGACCATGGTCCGCTCGTCTACTCGTTCACCTGCGCGCCCCCGGGTGGCCTGTTCAGTCTCCAGGGCCGTTTGGAGGATGATCACGGCAGCCGCCTGATCGACGACCGCGCGGTGGCTGCGAGACGTGCGGCCGGCGGCGTGCAACACCCGATGTGCGCTGACGGTCGTCAACCGTTCGTCGACCAATCGCACACTCACGGGCGCCACAGCTCGCGCCACCGACCTAGCGTACGCGCGCGCGTCCAAAGTTGCCTGGCCCTCCGCGCCCGACATGTGCCGTGGTAACCCTATGTACACGACCTTTGCACCGCGGTCGCGCACTTCGGCCACGATCCGGTCGATATCGGTGGCCGGTTCGGGAGTGAATGTCCGCGCCAGTGTCTCGATCGGCGTGGCGATCAACCCGTCGGGGTCGCTTGTCGCCAATCCCACCCGGACTTTGCCGACGTCGATTCCCAGACGTGCGCCCCGCGGGAGTGTAGACGATTCGGATACCGGGTTCACTGGCCTTCTGCGACCCCGTCCCGCACCGCGGTCAGGGCGTCGGGCAGGGCCGCGACCTCGGTACCGCCGCCCTGGGCGACGTCGTCCTTCCCGCCCCCGCCCCCGCCGAGGACCTGGGCAGCCGAACGTGCCAGTGCGCCGGCTCGGAGCCCGGCTTCCCGAGCCGCGACATTCGTGGCCACCACCACCAGCGGGCGATCCTTCGCCACCCCACCGATCGCCACCACGGCCGGCGTGGACTCCCCCAACCGGCCACGAATATCGAGCGCCAATGCACGCAAATCATCCGCCGAGGAGACATCGCCGGCTTCGCTGACCACCACGCGGGCCGACCCGACGTCCTGCGCTGCCGCCGCCAGCGCCGCCGCGGTTGCCAGCACCTGGGCCTGGCGCATGGCCGCAAGTTCACGCTCGGCGTCCCGCAACCGGCTCACGAGGGATCCGACCCGGTCGGGAAGCTCCTCGGTACGCACCCCGAGCAGCCCGGTGAGCTGACCCACCAGCGCATGCTCTTTGGCCTGGAACCCGAAAGCACCATCCCCGACGAGCGCCTCCACCCGGCGCACACCGGAACCGATCGAGGACTCTCCGAGCAGCTTGACCAGGCCCAGCTGACCGGTGCGGCCCACATGGGTGCCCCCGCATAGTTCGCGCGACCAGTCCCCACCGATCGACACGACCCGGACGATGTCGCCGTACTTCTCGCCGAAGAGCGCCATGGCGCCCATTTCTTTCGCTTCGGTGATCGGCATGAGCTGATCCGTCACTTCAAGATTCTCGGCGAGTTGGGTGTTGACCCGCTCCTCCACCTCGGGCAGTACCCCCTGCGGCACGGCACCGGCGAGCCGGAAGTCGAACCTGATCCGGCTCGGCGCGTTCTCCGACCCCGCCTGGGTCGCCTGGTCACCGAGCGACTCCTGAATTGCTTTGTGGATCAGGTGGGTCGCGGAGTGGGCACGACTGATCGCCTTGCGGCGCGCCGTGTCGATGGCGGCAGTCCCGGGGTCACCGAGGGTGACCGTGCCCTCGGTGAGACGTCCGCGGTGCACCGAGAGCCCCTTGATCGGCCGCTGGACGTCGTCGACCTCGATGGTCGCGCCGCCGTCGAGCACGATGGTGCCCTGATCGGCAAGCTGCCCACCCGCCTCGGCGTAGAACGGGGTCCGGTCGAGGATCACCTCGACATCGGCGGGCGCGGTCGCGGAGGGAGCAGGCACGCCGTCGACCAGGAGCCCGGCCACCCGCACGGTGGCGGAAGCCTGGGTGTAGCCGAGGAACTCCACAGGCGCGGCGATCTCTTTGGCCAGCGACTCGTAGGCGGCCGTGTCCACTCCGCCGGAACGTTTGGCCAGCGCGTCGGCGCGCGCCCGAGAGCGCTGCTCGGCCATCAGTGAACGGAAAGCCTTCTCGTCGACCTCGACACCCTGTTCGGCCGCCATCTCAAGCGTCAGGTCGATTGGGAAACCGTAGGTGTCGTGCAGCGCGAAGGCTTGTGCGCCGTCGAGCCGGGCGACCTTGCCGACGCCCGCCGCGCTCTTGGCCTGCGCCACGGCGGTGTCCAAGATGGCGGTGCCCTGCGTCAGGGTGCGCCGGAACGCCTCCTCCTCGGCGTAGGCGACCTGGGAGATGCGGTCGAACTCGGCCGCGACCTCCGGGTAGGACGGGGCCATCGCGTCCCGGCTCACGGGCAACAGCATCGGCAACGAGGGGTCCCCCACCCCGAGCAGCCGCATGGCCCGCACGGATCGGCGCAGCAGGCGCCGCAGCACGTATCCCCGGCCCTCGTTGGACGGCCGCACCCCGTCGGAGATGATCATCAACGCGGACCGGATGTGGTCGGCCACCACACGCATCCGCACGTCGTCGTCGCGGTCGGCACCGTAGCGCTTTCCGGAGAGTTCCTGGGCCATCTCGATGACCGGGAAGACCTCATCGATCTCGTAGAGGTTGTCCTTGCCCTGCAACAGGTAGGCGACCCGCTCCAGGCCCATCCCGGTGTCAATGTTCTTGGAGGCCAGCTCCGAGACGATCCGGAACTCCTCCTTCGATTTCACGTCGTCGATGGCGTACTGCATGAACACGAGGTTCCAGATTTCCAGGTACCGGTCCTCGTCCACGATCGGGCCACCCTCGGCGCCGTAGGCCGGGCCGCGGTCGATGTAGATCTCCGAACAAGGACCCGCCGGGCCCGGCTGACCGGTCGACCAGTAGTTGTCCTTTTTTCCGCGGGCCTGGATGCGCTCGTCCGGCAACCCGGCGATCTGCTTCCACAGTGCCCGGGCCTCGTCGTCGTCGTGGTAGACCGTCACCCAGACCTTGTCCGGGTCGAAGCCGTAGCATCCCGCCTCGCGGGATCCGGTCACCAGCTCCCAGGCATAGGTGATGGCGCCTTCCTTGAAGTAGTCCCCGAAGGAGAAGTTGCCGTTCATCTGGAAGAACGTGCCGTGCCGGGTGGTCTTGCCGACTTCCTCGATGTCGAGGGTGCGCACGCACTTCTGCACGCTGGTCGCCCGCTTCCAGGGCGGCGTCTGCTCGCCGACCATGTACGGGATGAACGGCACCATGCCGGCGATCGTGAACAGCGTCGACGGATCCGGCGAGACGAGCGAGGAGGAGGGCACGACCGTGTGGCCGCGCTCGGAGAAGAAGTCGAGCCAACGCTTGCGGATCTCGGCGGTACGCATGATGCCCTTCGTAGGTAGCGGGTCAAACGGTCTTAGAACGAATAACCGAGTTCGTCCTCGTCTTCGTCCCACGCGTCCGTCGGAGCACGGCGTTCGCGGGTCCGGCGAGCCCGGACCACCTCAGGGGCCTCCTGGCCGTCGGCCAGCAAAGCCGCCAGCAGTTCGCGTTCTCGCTCGGTCCTGGCGCGGGTGAACTCAGCTCGCATCTCGGCCAGCAACCCACTGGTTCTCGCAGAAAGCTCCTGAACCCTCTCTTGGGCTTGATCCGCCACGCCGGCCGGTGTGTAGCGGGCAATGATCCGTTTACCGCGCACTATCACCACAACGGCCAGGCCTGCGCCGACACCGACCCAGAAGACCCGCCGGATCACCGCTCGTCCCCTCCGGTCTTGCCGCCGGACTTCGTCGCCCGGGTAAAGGCCTGCCGGACGCCGTAGCTGAAGGCCGCTACCTTGACCAACGGGGCACCGAAGGTGGCGGCATACAGGCCGGCGAGGGCGGAGACGTTCTCCGAGACCTGGGCCGCCGAGGTCGTGATGGTGTCGACCTTGACCAGTTGGTTGTTGGTCGAGGCCACTGCGGTGGCGGCCTCATCGAGGATCGGCACCGAATGGTCCGTCAGCTCGGCGATGCTTGTGCGTGCGGCATCGAGGACTCGGCCCAGTTTGATCAGCGGAACAGCCAGGAGCCCGACCAAGAGCACGAACGCGATCGCTGCGATCAGCCCGGCCACATCACCTACGGACATGCTTCCTCCTCCAGACGCAACGACGGCGGCCTATTGCCGCTGACTCTAGGGATTTTCGACGCCGGGTGCACGGACGCCTCGCCACCCACTGCGGGGTAAGCGAGGCGTCCAACAGCCGTCTCCGGCAATGCGATCAGGTCAGCGGGCGTAGTACTCGACGACCAGCTGGACCTCGCAGGTCACCGGAACCTCGGCACGCTTGGGGCGCCGGGTCAAGATGGCGCTGAGCTTCTCGAGCTGCACGTCCAGGTATCCGGGGACCGCGGGCAGCACGTCGCGGTGGGCACCGGCCGCCGCGACTTGGAACGGGGTCATAGCCTGGCTCTTGGGCTTGACCTGGATGGTCTGCCCCGGCTTCACGCGGTAGGACGGACGGTCCACGATCTTGCCGTCGATGAGGATGTGCCGGTGCGTCACCGCCTGACGGGCCTGCAAGATGGTGCGGGCGAAACCGGAGCGCAGGACGAGGGCGTCCAGACGGGTCTCGAGGTTCTCGACCAGCGCCTCACCGGTCAGACCACGGTCCTTGCGGGCCTCTTCGTAGGCCCGGGTCATCTGCTTCTCACGCAGGGCGTACTGTGCACGCAGGCGCTGCTTTTCACGCAACCGCACGGCGTAGTCGGACTCGGTACGGCGGCGGGCGCGGCCGTGCTCACCGGGCGGGTAGGGGCGCTTCTCGAAGTGCTTGACGGCCTTGGGGGTCAGGGCCAGGCCGAGGGCGCGGCTCAGGCGGACCTGGCGGCGCGAACGCGTCACGGAAGACACGATGTGTTGTTCTCCTGTCGTTGATGATGAGGACGTCACACCCGGGCGAACCGGATGTGGGACCAGCCGAAGGACGCCCCCGAAGGGGTGGTCACGGGGCCGAGGTCCCAGGGTTTATTGCGATGGTGGTTGCCGCAGTGTTCACAGGCAACCGCAACAGCTTAGCGCATCAGCCCTGATCCAGGATCTCCCGGACACGTTCGAGCCGTTCAGCGACTGCCCGTTCGTAACCACGGTCGGTCGGGGTGTAGTAGCGCTTGCCCCGTAGTTCCGCCGGAAGGTACTGCTGTGCGGCCACCGCATGCGGCTCGTCGTGCGCGTAACGGTAGCCGCTGCCATGGCCCAGTTCCCGGGCGCCCGGATAGCTCGAATCCCGAAGGTGGGCCGGCACCGCGCCGATCGCGCCCGCCCGCACATCTGCCAGGGCCGCGTTGATCGCCAGGTAGGAGGCATTCGATTTTGGCGCGGTCGCCACATGGACGACGGCCTCGGCCAGGATGATCCGACCCTCCGGCATCCCGATCAGCGCGACGGCCTGCGCCGCCGCTACCGCCGTCTGCAGCGCGGCCGGATCGGCCAACCCCACTTCCTCGGCCGCCGCGATCACGATCCGCCGGGCGATGAAACGCGGGTCCTCACCGGCGGCGATCATACGAGCCAGGTAATGGAGGGCCGCGTCGACGTCGGAACCGCGCATCGACTTGATGAACGCCGAGATCACGTCGTAGTGCTGGTCCCCGTCGCGGTCATAGCGCACCGCCGCGACGTCCACCGCGCGCTCGATCACCTCAGGACCGATCTCTGGTGTTTGTCCGGCGGGCGCGGGCAGCATCGAACCCGCGGCGGCCTCCAGGATCGTCAAGGCCTTACGAGCATCGCCACCCGCCAGGCGCACCAAGGCGTCGACGGCTTGCGCGTCGATCGTCACCGCCCCGTCGAGCCCACGCGGATCATCGACCGCACGCCGCACGAGGTCACCCAGCTGCTCCGGTTCCAGCACGTGCAGGGTGAGCAACAGCGATCGCGACAGGAGCGGCGAGTTCACCGAAAAGCTCGGGTTCTCGGTCGTGGCCGCAACCAGGGTGACCCAGCGGTTCTCCACGCTGGGTAGGAGCGCGTCCTGTTGGGTCTTCGAGAACCGATGCACCTCGTCGATGAACAGCACGGTCTCATCACCGCCGGTCGCCAGCCGCCGCCGGGCGTCCTCCACCACTGCCCGCACATCCTTGACCCCCGCGGTGACCGCTGAGAGCTCGACGAAGCGGCGACCCGAGGTCCGGGCGATCAGATAGGCGAGGGTGGTCTTTCCGGTTCCCGGCGGGCCCCACAGCACGACCGAGGCTGGTGCCGCCTGCGCCGAAGCGGGATCGAGGGGTTCGACGAGCCGTCGCAACGGCGAGCCGGGCTCCAGCAGGTGTTCCTGCCCGGCGACCTCCGTCAGGGTCGCCGGTCGCATCCGCACCGCCAACGGCGCGCCCGCTGACGTCGGCGTGCCGAACGCATCGGAGGCCACGGCATCGAAGAGGTCACCCGAGGTCATGGCCCGAGCGTACGCAACGGCCCGGTCGGCAAGCACGGCCGGACGGGTGCTGACACGACCACAGCCCGGGTGAGAGGCTGGCCCCGTGTTCTCCCGACTCGGTCGCACCATCGCACATCGCCCGATTCTCACGGTCCTGGTCTGGGTCCTCATGGCCACGACCGGCACAGCGTTGGCCATGCTCGGCCTCCATGGCGAAGGGCTGTTCGACCGGGTGGTCACCGGCGCACCGAAGGTGCCTGGTTCCGAAAGCGCCCAGGGTGAGGAGATCCTGGCCGATCTGAACGAGTCAGGCAGCGCCGGCGGCAGCTTTACGCTGGTCGTGACCGGGGTGGACACCTCCGACCCACAACTCGCGACCACGATGGCGAGGGTCAACGCGGACTTGGCCGCCGTCCCGGATGCCCAACCACCCGCAGACCCCTTCGCCTTCCCCGACGGGGTGGCCGATCCCCGCGCGCAATCGATGCTCGCCGACGACGGCACTGGATTCCTGCTGTCCATCGATCTGGAGCCGAATCTCGACCCTGACCGCGAGGCTGCGGCACAGACCGCCGTCGAACAGCGACTCGGGCAGGTCACCACAGACCTGCACCAGGTGGATTCCGCCGCACATGCGCAAGGCATCGTGTCGTCCTACGGGCTCATGGTCGAAGCTGTCACCGACCAGGTCAAGGAGGACCTGGCCATCGGCGAGATGATCTCGATGCCGGTCGCGCTGATTGTCATGACCGTGGTCTTCGGCGGATTCCTGGCGGCTGGGATGCCCATGGTCGGTGCCATCGCCTCTATTTGCTCCGGTCTCGGCACTCTGTTGGCGATCAGCTATGTGATCCCGGTGGATGCCTCGGTCGTGAACGTCGTCACCGTCCTGGGTCTTGGCCTGTCGATCGATTATGGGCTGCTGATCGTGTCGCGCTTCCGGGAGGAGTTGCGAACGGTCCGGGTGGTTGACGGCGCCCCGAAGGCGCCGGTGGAGCGCCGCGGTCCAGTGATCGAGGAGGCGGTGGTACGGACCATGGCGACGGCCGGGCGCACTGTGACGTTCTCCGCGTTGACCGTGGCCATCTCCATCTCCGGGTTGGTCGTCTTCGAGCCGGAGATCTTGCGTTCCATCGGCGCCGGCGCGCTGGCCATCGTCCTGATCGCCGTCGCGACTGCGATCACCCTCGTGCCTGCCGTCCTCGTACTGACCGGACACCGCCTGACCCGCCCGAGCGTCGTGGCCAAAGTGCCCGGCCTCAGGCGCATCCTCGCCCACACCGCCGATGTGCAAAGCGATGACGGCGCCTTGTCGCGCCTCGCCGGCCGGGTCCAGCGGCATCCGGTCTTCGTCACTGTCGCCACTTTGGCGGTCCTGGGCGTGCTCGCTTTCCCGGTGTTCGGCCTGCAGATGCGCAACTCCGGGGTCGAACTGCTCCCGGCGGGGAACGATCAACGCGAGGTCGTCGACATCATCGCCGCTGACTACCCGGCGATCAGCAGTCCGCAGGTGACGGTCGTGGCCAAAACAGATACCGCGGGCGCCCGCGACCTCGCCACTGAGCTCGCCGCGATTCCAAACGTCGACCGCGTGGACCCACCGGCCGTCAAGGCCGGCTATGCCACCGTCGGGGTCCATGCGGCGACCGACGACGCCGGTGGGGCGGTGGCCGTCGGAGTCGTCCACGACGCCCGCACGCTCGACTTGCCCTACCCCACCTGGGTAACCGGCCAGGCGGCAGGTCAGGTTGACTTCCTGGAGTCGCTCAGCGAACGGATCTGGTGGGCGATCGCTATCGTCATCGTGGCCGTCTTCGGGCTGCTCTTCTTGATGACCGGCTCCGTCGTCATCCCGCTCAAGGCGCTCGTGACCAATGTGCTGTCGCTGGGGGCCGCGCTCGGGGTGCTGGTGTGGGTCTTCCAGGATGGGCACCTCGAAGGCGTGCTTGCCTTCGAGTCGATCGGCGGCATCGAAACCTACGTGGTCGCCATGGTGGTCGCCTTCGCCTTCGGGTTGGCCATGGACTACGAGGTCTTCCTGCTGGCCCGGGTGAAGGAGCTCCACGACTCAGGGATGTCGACCGATGAGGCGATCCGCATCGGGCTCCAACGGTCGGGGCGCATCATCACCTCGGCGGCCGCGATCATCGTGGTGGTGTTCGCTGGTTTCGTCTTCGGGAAACTGCTGGTGATCAAGGAGGTCGGCTTCGCGTTGGCGGTTGCCGTGACGATCGACGCCACCGTGGTCCGCCTGCTCCTTGTCCCAGCCACGATGACGTTGCTCGGCAAGTACAACTGGTGGGCGCCCGCGCCCCTGCGCACGCTCTACGGCAAGCTTGCGATCACTCACTGAGCCCGATCACGCCAAAGGCGCGGGCACCCGCTTTCACGAGCACCCGCGCCAGGCGATGTCAGGCGCCCTGGGGCTTCGCTTCCGGTACGGCGTCGACGCCCGCCTCCTTGCGCTGCTGCGCGGTGATCGGGGCCGGCGCCTGGGTCAGCGGGTCATATCCCCCACCGGACTTCGGGAAGGCGATGACGTCCCGGATCGACTCCGCCTTGGTGAGCAGCGAGACGATGCGGTCCCAGCCGAACGCGATGCCGCCGTGTGGCGGAGCTCCAAAGGCGAAGGCGTCGAGCAGGAAGCCGAACTTCTCCTGGGCCTCTTCTTCCCCGATGCCCATGACCTCGAAGACCCGCTGCTGCACATCACGGCGGTGGATACGGATCGAACCGCCACCGATCTCGTTGCCGTTGCAGACGATGTCGTAGGCATAGGCCAACGCCTCGCCGGGGTTCTGCTCGAAGGTGTCGATCCACTCGGGGGTCGGCGAGGTGAAGGCGTGGTGGACGGCGGTCCAGGCGCCCTCACCGACCGCGACGTCGTCGTCCTCACCCGTGGGCTTGAACAACGGGGCGTCCACGATCCACACGAAGGACCAGGCCTCGGGGTCGATGGCGTCGGTGCGCTTGGCGATCTCCAGCCGGGCCGCCCCCAGCAGAGCACGGGACTCGGTGGTCTTGCCGGCGGCGAAGAACACCGCATCGCCGGGCTGCGCACCAGTGGCCGCGGCCAGTCCCGCACGCTCGGAATCCGAGAGGTTCTTCGCGACCGGGCCGCCCAACTCGCCATCGGCACCGAAGGTCACATAGGCCAGCCCGCGAGCGCCACGCTGTTTGGCCCATTCCTGCCAGGCGTCGAATTGCCGGCGGGGCTGGGCGGCGCCGCCGGCCATGACGACGGCACCCACGTACTCGGCTTGGAAGACCCGGAAGGTGGTGTTGGCGAAGTACTCGGTGAGCTCGACGAGGGGGTTGCCGAACCGCAGGTCGGGTTTGTCAGAGCCGTAGAGCCGCATGGCGTCGGCGAAGGTCATGCGTTCGATGGGGGTCGGGATCTGGTAGCCGATGAGGTCCCACAATGCGATGAGGATCTTCTCGGCGACGGCGATGACGTCGTCTTGTTCGACGAAGCTCATCTCGACGTCGAGTTGGGTGAACTCGGGTTGCCGGTCGGCACGGAAGTCCTCGTCCCGGTAGCAGCGGGCGATCTGGTAGTAGCGCTCCATGCCCGCGACCATGAGCAGCTGCTTGAAGAGCTGTGGCGACTGGGGCAGGGCGTACCAGGACCCCGGCGACAGCCGAGCGGGGACCACGAAGTCGCGGGCACCTTCCGGGGTGGAGCGGGTGAGCGTCGGCGTTTCGATCTCGACGAAGTCCTGCGCGTCCAGGACCCGGCGAGCGGCCTGGTTCACCTTGGCGCGCAGGCGCATGGCGTGGGCAGGCGCGGGGCGCCGCAGGTCGAGGTAGCGGTATTTGAGCCGGGCTTCCTCACCGATGGTTTCGGTGTCCGCGAGGGCCGTGGAGACCTGGAACGGCAGCGCTGCGGATTCGTTCAGGACGACGACGTCGGTGGCCACGACCTCGATCTCGCCGGTGGCCAGGTTGGGGTTCGCGTTGCCCTCGGGTCGCCGGGATACCTCCCCGGTGACCTGCAGGACGAACTCGGCGCGCAGTGGGTGGGCGACCGCCTCGTCGCGGATCACGACCTGGGCGATGCCGCTGGCGTCCCGCAGGTCGATGAAGGCCACTCCCCCGTGGTCGCGCCGACGATCGACCCACCCGGTGAGGGTGACGGTCTGACCGATGTGCTCGGCCCGCAATGAACCGGCCGTGTGGGTGCGTAGCACGGAGGCGTTCCCTTCAACAGGTGCAGTGAGGAACCACCACGCGGGTGGGTCCGCGATGGCGACGGCGCAGCTGATGGCGGCGCTTGCGCGATTCTAGTGCTGTCGCGCGGCGATCGTGGATTCAATCCCGAACGCGACACGGAGGATGTGTTCCCAACTCGCGTCGACGGCGAACCAGCCGGTGACGTCGTCGCTGGCTGGATGCTGCTAGGTGATGATCGACCAGGGCGAGTCGCTAATCCGGGCGATCGACACGTGGGGTCCGATCGCGACGGGTGGCCTCCTGCGCGATTGGCGTGACGGCGCTTGACTGGGGACTCCGCGGACCGCGACCCAGCGCGAGGACGTAGGGATCTACTCCCCTCTTGATAAGCGCCACAAGGGGGCCTAGACTCTGTTGGTGCCAAAGCCGCAGAAGTACCGCGACGTGATCAAGGCACTGAAGGCTCGCGGTTGGGTTCTGTTGCGGCAAGGAAAAGGGAGTCATGAGCTGTGGGGATTACCAGACGAGAGCGTTAAGGAGTCGATCCCCCGCCATAGCGAGGTCTCGGCAGGTGTCGTGGCTCAGCTACTCAGGAAGTTGCCGGACCCACCTGCGAACTGGCGATGAGGAGGAAGTCGACCATGCCGACAGATACCAATGCGACCTTCACCGCCACCGTGCGTCGCGACGGACGGTGGTGGCTGGTGAACATTCCACAACTCGACACCGCCGGGCAAGCTCGAACGCTCGTCGAAGCGGACGATGTGGCACGCGAGGTGATCGGGCTCTTTTTGGATGTGGACCCAGACACTGTGAGCGTAGCCATCGAAGTTGAGCTCCCCGAGACCGCGCGTGAGTTGTGGGCTACAGCGACCGAGCGTGAGGCCGCAGCGCGTGCCGCCGTGTCCGCCGCGGCCTCAATGCGCCGCGATGCGATTCGGGTCCTGCACAATCAAGGGATCAGTCAGGCCGATGCGGCGCGCGCCCTCGGCATCAGCCCCCAACGTGTCAGTCAGCTCGTGCATAGCTGACTCGGCTAACATATTCCCCTGCCCTGGCTCAGTCTTTCGCCGTCTACTCCCGGCACGGCTCGCGGCTGGCCAAGCTCACGTCGCTGCCGCCGGGAAGAGGAGCCATTCGGTGGCGTCCTCACCGCCACGCCACCCAACGAACATCGCAGTTCAGATCCGCGCTCGCGGCGAGCACGGAATTCCGGACTGCATCGTCGTCTGAGGCCGGGAATGCGACCGACAGCCGCTGCCCGACACCAGCAGCAACCCCGTCCTTGACGTACTCATACCAGTGGTAGGTGACCAGCCAGCGCCCCGGACCCGCGACGAAACGCCATTGTTTGCTGACGGGGTCCTGATGGTGAGTCCGCGAGGTAACGGGCTCGTTCAATGCCTGGAGCCGTCTCAAGCATTCGTCCACCCCGAGTGGAGACTGCGAGAACACCAGCTCGACGTGGTCGGGCGCCCGTGCTGGCTCAAACCACGTGCCGCCGAAGTCGCGGCCGACCCCAGCATTGAGACACGGCGAACGAAGTTCGCCATCAAGCCAGCGGACCCGGAGCCCGGAGGCGGAGTAGGGATGTTCCTCCAGCGGGCTGGGGTCGCGGAAAACGGCTACGCGGATCCCAGACCACGCATCGGCTGAGGGTAAAGGATGCGTCAACGCCAAGGCCGGGTCGCCACACAGCATGCGCCCTACTCCCCCGGCACGACGCGCGGCCACCAGTCCGCCGCCGGCGGTTCCCACGCGCCGGAGTCGGCGTCGTTCTGCGCACCGGAGCGAATGTCCTTCACCTGGTCCGCCCCCCGCACGCCGTCGTCGCCTACCTGACCCGCGAACCACACGAACGGGATGCCGCGCCGGTCCGCGTACTTGATCTGCTTACCGAACTTCGCGGCCGACGGCGCCACTTCGCACGGGATGCCTCGGGACCGCAACGCGGTGGCCACCGCGTCGGAGTTCGGGCGGGTCTCCTCATTGGTCACCGCGATCAACACCGCCGCGGGCACCGAACGTGTGGCCCGCACGAGCCCAGCGCCGAGCAGCCGGGAAACCAGCCGGGACACCCCGATCGACAACCCGACGCCCGGGTAGGTGGCAGCACCGTCGGAGGCCAGGGCGTCGTAGCGTCCGCCCGAGCAGATCGACCCGAGGTGTTCGTGCCCGACCAGTTCCGTCTCGTAGACCGAGCCGGTGTAGTAGTCCAGGCCACGGGCGATCTTTAGATCCGCCACCACAACACCAGGGACGCGGCGAGCGGCCGCCTCCATAAGGGAGCCGAGTTCGGTCAGGCCCTGATCCAGCAGCTCCGACTCGATTCCGTGACCGGCCGCGAGCGCCCGCACCCGGTCGATGACGGTCGCATCGCAGCCGTTTATCTGGGCCAACTCCAAACAAGCGGCGGCCTGCGCCGGGGTGGCACCCGCCACCTCCACGAGTTGCTCGGCGACTTTCTGCGCCCCGATCTTGTCGAGTTTGTCGATCTGCCGCAGCACCTCGTCCGGGTCGGTCAACCCCAGCCCGCGATAGAACCCCTCCGCCAGGCGACGGTTGTTGACCAGGATGCGGACCTCAGGCATCCCGATCTCCCGCAACGACCCGAGGGCTTCGGCGATCACGAGCGCGACATCTACCTCATAGTGGTACGGCAGCTCACCCGCGCCCACGACGTCGATATCGGCCTGCATGAACTCCCGGAAACGACCGTCCTGGGGTCGTTCGCCACGCCAGACCTTTTGGATCTGGTAGCGCTTGAAGGGGAAGGCCAGCTGCCCGGCGTTCTCCAGGACGTAGCGAGCGAAGGGAACGGTGAGGTCGAAGTGCAGCCCAAGTTCGCGCTCGGGCCGCCCCGCCTTATCCGGGCGCGTCTCCTCCTGAAGGCGGCTCAGGGTGTAGACCTCCTTGGAGGTTTCCCCTTTGCGGAGGAGCTGATCCATCGGCTCGACCGCCCTGGTCTCGATGCCGGCGAATCCGTGGAGTTCGAAGGTCCGGCGCAACACATCGAGGATGTGCTGCTCGACGATCCGCCCAGCGGGCAGCCATTCGGGGAATCCGGACAGAGGTGTGGGGCGCGCCATGGGACCCGATCTTTCCAGACGAGCGCGATGCGCTCGAATCGCGGGCGGCCACGGATCGGGTCGCGGTCCGAAGAACGGCTGTCGCAGACGCGAGCATGAGTGCCACGAAATCAGCAGCCCGTCACGAGCCGAACAAGGCCGGACCCCGCAGATAGGGGTTGGCCGCCACCTGCGCTGCCAACGTGCTGACCGGGCCGTGCCCCGGGAGGACCGCCGGGTCCTCACCGAGTGCCGAGAACACGGCTTCTAGTCCGCCGATCACGTTCCGCAGCGTCCGGGCCATGGCTGCGTCGTCGCCGCCGGGCAGGTCGGTACGCCCGATCGTCCCAGCAAAGAGCACATCACCGGTGCACACCACCGACTCGGCACGGGCGACAGGCGACGGTCTGCCCTCCCCGGACGCATGCGGCCCGGATACGTAGAGCGTCGACCCTTCGGTGTGCCCGGGGGCGTGGATCGCCCGGATCTCGACGGCACCGAAGGTCAGTGCCAGCCCGCCAGGTCCAGGCTCGACGGTCCGCACATCGGCCGGCTCACGGTATCCCCCAACGCGCGCCCCGGCCGCGAGGAGAGCCCGCGCCAACGGCCCGGGGCTATTGGGTGTGCTGCCGGGCTCGATGGTGCCCAGCGGATCGGCCAACCGGTAGGCATCGGCCCGATGAATGACCACCGGCACGTCATGTCGCGCACCGAGTTCCGCTGCGTCCCAGATGTGGTCGCCGTGCCCATGCGTGGCCAGGATCGCACGGACCTGTAACCCTCGTTCGGCTACTTCGGCGATCACCGCACCAGCTACTCCCGGACCAGGATCGACGACCACCGCGTCACTGCCCGCCCACAGGAGGTAACAGTTGGCCCCGAAGATCGGGCCAGTCACCGACCACCATCCGACACTCGGCTCCACAACTCCCATCTCAGCACCGTAGCGCCCCTCGGCACCGCCGGGCTGTCTTGGCTGTCCCAGGTGCCTAGACTGTCCCTACCGGCGCGGTCGCACGCGGCGGTGGCGTGCACCAGGCCCGGCCGCAACGACCGGGCAGTCGTTGACGAGGCGCGGCGGAGGGCACTTGGCCCTTCACCGTGTGTCGTCACCACCCGAGGAGTTGAATCCATGAGCGATCCCACTGCGACCCCGGAGAACCTTCCGGCGCAGGAACCGACCAGTGACGACGCCGGGATCGAGACTCCCACGACAAAGAGCACCACCGCCGGAGAAGCTGCGACAGCGACGACGGAGCAGCCCGCCGACGACATGACCACCGCGGACGCCTCGGCCGAACCCACCGTTCTGGTGGACACCGACGCAGCCCCGAAGCCGAGCACCCCACGGCCGAAGCCGCGCCCGGCGCCCCGGCCGAAGCCCAGTGCCATCCCGCATCCGCCTCGTGTCCCTGCGGCTCCCGGTGACCACGCCCCGGCTGCTCCCGAGGTTCCGCTGACTCCCATCCTCGACGAAGCGGCTGCCAAGGCGGCGGCCGAGTTCGGGCGGATGGACGAGGACGGGACGGTCTGGGTCAAGGAAGCCGCCGGTGAACGTGTGGTCGGCCAGTTCCCAGGGGTCAATGCGGATGAGGCCAAGGCCCTCTACGTCCGGCGATACCTGGATCTTGCTGCCAAGGTGAACCTCTTCGAGGCACGGCTGGCCGGGACGGATCTGTCCGTCAAGGAGATCGACTCGACCCTTGCGAAGTTGACAGCCGAGACCGCCGAACCCGCCGCTGTTGGTGACCTCGATGGCCTGCGGGCGCACGTCGAGTCACTGCGCGCCGTGGCCGCCGAACGCCGAGCTGCGTTGGAGGAGGAGCGCGCCGCCGCTCGGGAGGCCGCCTTGGCAGCCCGGACCGAGATCATCGAGGCGGCCGAACGCATCGCTGCGACCGACCCGAGCAAGATGCAGTGGCGGCCCGCCGGCGAGGAATTGCGCAAGCTCCTTGACGGATGGAAGGAAGCGCAGCGTTCCGGGCCGCGCATCGACCGGGCCAAGGAGGAGGCGCTCTGGAAGCGGTTCAGCCACGCCCGGACGGCCTTCGACCGTGAGCGTCGGCACTTCTTCGCCGAACTCGAACAGCGCAATACGTCCGCCAAGGCCGCCAAGGAACAGCTGGTGGCAGAGGCTGAGGCACTGTCGACCAGCACCGACTGGGGCGCAACGGCAGGTGCCTACCGCGACCTGATGACCCGCTGGAAGGCAGCCGGCCGGGCCAGTCGCCGCGACGATGATGCCCTGTGGGCGCGGTTCCGCAGCGCTCAGGACGCCTTCTTCCATGCTCGCGACGCCGCCAACGCGGCTACCGATGAGGAGTATGCGGCGAACCTGCTCGTCAAGGAGGCCCTACTGGTCGAGGCTGAAGCTCTCGTGCCCGTCGAGGATCTGGCCAACGCCAAATCCGCCCTGCGGTCGATCCAGGAGCGCTGGGAAGACGCCGGCCGGGTTCCGCGAGCGGATCTGCAGCGGGTCGAAGGTCGGCTGCGCGCAGTGGAGAATGCCGTGCGCGACGCCGAACAGGCCAAGTGGACGCGAAGCAACCCCGAGACCCGTGCCCGTGCCGAGGGGGCGGCCGCGCAGCTCGAGTCCGCGATCACCGCGCTCGAGGCGGATCTGGCCGCCGCGCAGGCCGCCGGGAACAACCGCAAGGTCGCTGATATCGAGACCGCGCTCGCGGCTCGTCGCGCCTGGTTGGAGCAAGTCCAGCGGGCAGCCCAGGAGGCTCAGGGCTAATAGCGGTCGGCAGCACGCGGAGTTCTGTGGCGCACCGTCGTCCACAGGGCTGGTCCTCCACAGGACGCCTCGGCCCCGCATGTGAGGCGACCGGAAGCTGGCACGCTGAGGTATGCCCATCTCGACGATCTCCCGCGCCGCAGTGCCGCTCTCAGCCGGGCGCGCTGCCCACCCGTGGCGGCTACCAGAACCGCATAGGCCTTCCGATATCCGGTCCGAGCTGGTGCGGGCCGGCGATGTCGGTGGCGGCGCGGCGTGGCAGATCCTGATCCGAGACGGGCTCCTGGCCGAACTGTGGCACGGTGTCGCGGCGAGTCCCACGGTCCCGGTGACCGCCGAACTGCGGGCGCGCGCCGTCCGTGACCTGATTCCCACACACACGACGCTCGGAGGACTCAGCGCCGTCTGGATCCTCACCGGGGGCTCGGCACCTGCAACCCTCGACGTGATCTACCCGCCGGGAACGCACCGGCCACCAGCGACCCTGGGCCGCGCACCCCGCCAAGCACATGTGTTGGCCGACGAGCGAGTCCTGGTGGGCAAACTCGCCATCACGGCTCCGTTGCGGACGGTGCTCGATGTGGCCACCCGGGTGCCGAAGGATGACGCGCTGGCCGCGATCCGGGTGCTGACGAAGGCGTGCGGTGTGGACCTGGAGGCCGCCCGGCGATCTCTCGACCTGAGATTCCGCTGGCCTCGGCGGGATCATGCCCGCGCCGTCTTGGCTCAGGCCGCATGACCGGTGACGTCAACAGGTCACCCCTACAGTGGAGTCATGTCCCCCACCGCCAAGCCGGTCGAAGTCGATGTCGCCGGACGCACCGTCCGTGTCAGCAGTCCCGACCGGGTGGTCTTCCCCACGATCGGTGTGACGAAACTCGATGTCGTGCACTACTTCCAGGCCGTGGGCGACGGCATTCTCGGGGCTGTGATGGATCGGCCGACGACTCTCGAACGTTGGCCCAAGGGGTACTTCGACGGCGCGAAGCTCGCGACCCGCAACGACAGCCGGGGCGATGCCTTCTATCAGAAGCGCGCTCCGAGCGGCGCGCCGGAGTACGTGCAGACCGCGCGGATCGCCTTCCCCTCAGGTCGATACGCCGACGAGGTCTGCCCCACGGAGTTGGCCGTCGTCATTTGGGCGGCCCAGATGGGCACTCTCACCTTCCATCCATGGCCGGTCACCTCCGCCGATGTCGACTCCCCCGACCAACTGCGGATCGACCTCGATCCGCAACCGGGAACATCCTTCACTGACGCGGCGGCGGTGGCCCCGGTGCTCCGCGAGATCCTCGACGAACTCGGGCTAACCGGCTGGCCCAAGACCTCCGGCGGCCGCGGGCTGCACGTCTTCGTCCCGATCGCACCGAGGTGGACGTTCGTAGAAGCCCGGCGGGCCACCATCGCCATCGGCCGCGAACTCGAACGCCGACTGCCGTCGCAGGTCACCACCAAATGGTGGAAGGAGGAACGCGGTGCGCGGATCTTCGTGGACTATAACCAGATGGCCCGAGACCGCACCATCGCCTCGGCCTACTCGATCCGGGCGAACGCCCGCGCCACGGTCTCCGCACCCCTTCGCTGGGAAGAGATCGACCAGGTCCACCCGGACGACTTCGATGTCACGACCATGCCCGCCAGGTTCGCCGATGTAGGCGACCTCTTCGCCCCGCTGCGCGCGGATCGCTCCGAACCAGGCGGCGATCTGGGGGCCGCCCTGGAACTCTCTCGGCGGGACGAAGCCGATCACGGGCTCGGCGACCTGCCCTACCCCCCGGAATACCCCAAGATGCCTGGTGAGCCGAAACGAGTGCAGCCCAGCAAGGACCGCGACCGCGCACAGTAGGTGCTTACCCGGTGCCTCGGATGCCAGGAACGCGGGCTCAGGTTCTGGGAACGAGCGTTCAGATTTCCGGAGCGGGGCATCGCGTTCACAGTGACGGGGCTCAGGTTCCCGGAGCTCCCGGCAACAACCCCGCCAGGTCATAGCTCACCGGCTCCTCCAACTGTTCATAGGTGCACGTGGCGGGATCGCGGTCCAAACGCCAGCGCTTGAACTGGGAGGTGTGCCGGAACCGGGTGCCCTCCATGTGGTCATAGGCGACCTCGACGACCCGCTCGGGCCGCAGCGGTGTGAAAGACAGGTCCTTGCCACTGCTCCACCGCGAGACGGCACCCGGCATCCGCTCCCCCGCCGGGTTCTCCCAACCGGCCCACGGGTGTCCATCGGCCTCCACAGTGCCGGGCTCGACGACGAGGTCGGCGAGTTCGCCGACCAGCTCCGCCCGACGGACCGCCGAGAAGGAGGCGGCCACGCCCACGAACTGCAGGGTCCCCGACTCGTCGTAGAGGCCCAACAACAGCGACCCGAGCAGCGGGTGTTCCGGCGTCGATGTCTTGTGCAGCCGGTACCCAGCCACCACCACTTCGGCGGTGCGGGCGTGTTTGATCTTGAGCATTGCCCGCTTATTCGCCTGGTAGGTGCCGTTGAGCGGTTTTGCGACCACACCGTCGAGCCCGGCCCCCTCGAATTCGGTGAACCATCGCCGAGCAACCGCCACGTCGGCGGTCCGGGGAGTCGCATGTACCCTGGGTCCGGCCAATCCGAGGGTGGTCAACGTGTCGATCCGTTCGCTCAGCGGGCGGCCGGTCAGGTCTTCGTCGCCGAACGCGAGAATGTCGAAAGCCACCAGACTCGCCGGCGTCTGCGCGGCCAACCGGGTCACACGCGAGGCTGCCGGATGGATGCGTTGCCCCAGCAACTCGAAGTCGAGCCGGTTCCCGCGAGCCACGATGATCTCACCGTCGACGACGCACCTGTCCGGAAGCGCCTCCAGCACGGCCTCAACGATATCCGGGAAGTACCGGTCCATCGGCTTGGCGTTGCGCGAGTCCAAGCGCACCTCATCCCCGTCCCGGTACGCGAGGCAACGAAAGCCGTCCCACTTCGGTTCGAAGACGAATCCCCCATCCTCCGGGATGGCCGGAACCGCCTTGGCCAACATGGGCAGCACGGGTGGCATCACGGGCAAGTCCATCCTGCGATCGTGCCACCTGCCCGCTGTCGCGGTCCTGCTATCGGGGCAATGGCGGGTTGTCGGCGCGGTTCCCGGTAATGCGATGCACGTCATACACTCCGTCGACCTTACGGACGGCGGCCAATACCTGGGTCAGGTGGCCCGGCTCTGCCATTTCGAAGACGAACCGCGACAGGGCGACTCGATCGTTCGACGTGGAGACCGTCGCCGACAGGATGTTGACGTGATGGTCGGACAGCACCCGGGTCACATCCGAGAGCAACCGCGAACGGTCGAGGGCCTCGACCTGGATCTGCACGAGGAACAGGGTGTTCGCGCCGGTGGTCCAGGAAACCTCAACCATCCGCTCCGGCTGGGTCCGCAGCCCTTCGACGTTCCCACAGTCGGCCCGGTGCACACTGACTCCCTGGCCGCGGGTGATGAAACCGATGATCTCGTCACCCGGCACGGGGGTACAGCACCGCGCGAGCTTGACCCAGATGTCACTGATGCCGTGCACGACGACACCCGGGTCGGCGGTGCGCACCCGCCGGGCCGTGTGCCCGGGACGGGCGACCTCGGCAAGATCCTCGGCTGTGCCGTCGTCGCCGCCCATCGACTGCACAAGTCGGGACACGACATGGCCGGCAGTGATCTGTCCCTCGCCGATGGCCGCGTACAGCGCTGTGACATCAGCAAAACGCATCTCGTTGGCCAATGCGACCAGCGACTCGTGGGAAAGCAGCCGCTGGATCGGCAGGTTCTGCTTGCGCATCGCCTTGGCGATCAGGGTCTTGCCGCGTTCGACGGCCTCTTCGCGCCGCTCCTTGGAGAACCACTGCCGGATCTTGTTCCGTGCCCGCGGGCTCTTGACGAAGGCCAGCCAGTCCCGGCTCGGGCCGGCGGACTCCGACTTCGAGGTCAGCACCTCGACGACGTCGCCGCTCTCCAGGGCGGAGTCCAGCGGAATCAGACGGCCGTTGACCCGCGCGCCCATCGTCCGGTGACCGACCTCGGTGTGCACCGCATAGGCGAAGTCGACGGGGGTCGCCCCTGCTGGCAGCGCCCGGACATCACCTTTGGGGGTGAAAACGTAGACCTCCGCGCCACCGATCTCGAACCGCAGCGAGTCGAGGAACTCGGCTGGGTCGGCGGTCTCCTGCTGCCAGTCGACCAGCTGTCGTAGCCATTGCATCTCGCCGGCGGTGTCGACCGTCTTGCCTGACTTCGAGGTCTCCTTGTACTTCCAGTGCGCGGCGACACCGTATTCGGCCCGCCGGTGCATGTCGTGGGTGCGGATCTGGATCTCGACCGGCTTACCACCCGGGCCGATGACCGTGGTGTGCAACGACTGGTACATGTTGAATTTGGGCATCGCGATGTAGTCCTTGAACCGCCCCGGCACCGGGTTCCAGCGCGCGTGCAGCGCTCCCAGGGCGGCGTAACAGTCCCGGACCGAATCGACCAGTACCCGGACCCCGACGAGGTCGTGGATCTCGGTGAAGTCGTGCCCGCGCACGATCATCTTCTGGTAGATCGAGTAGAAATGTTTCGGCCGGCCGGTGACGGTGGCGCGGATCTTGGCGGTGCGCAGATCGGCGGCGACCTGCTCCCGCACCACCGCGAGGTACTCCTCGCGGGCCGGGGATCGGTCGACCACCAAATGCACGATCTCGTCATAGACCTTGGGGTACAACGCCTGGAAGGAGAGGTCCTCCAGCTCCCACTTAATGGTGTTCATGCCAAGTCGGTGAGCCAACGGCGCGTAGATCTCCAAGGTCTCCCGAGCCTTGCGGTTGGCCGACGACGAGGACACGAACTTCCATGTCCGCGCATTGTGAAGACGATCCGCCAGTTTGATGACCAGCACCCGGATGTCGCGGGCCATCGCGATGACCATCTTGCGCACGGTCTCGGCCTGGGCCGCGTCGCCGTAGGTGACCTTGTCGAGTTTGGTGACGCCGTCGACCAGCATCGCGATCTCAGCGCCGTACTCCTCGCGGAGTTGGTCGAGGGAGTAGTCGGTGTCCTCCACCGTGTCGTGCAGCAGCGCGGCGGCCAGGGTGGAGCCGTCGAATCCGAGTTCGGCGAGGATCGTCGTGACCGCCACGGGATGCGTGATGTAGGGAGCGCCGCTCTTGCGAGTCTGCCCCCGGTGCGCTTTCTCCGCTGTCTCGTAGGCACGCTCGATCAGCGCGATATCGCTCTTGGGATGGTTGGTCCGGATGGCTTGGAGCACCGGTTCCAGGGCCGGGTTGACTCCCGCCGTACGGGTGCCGAATCGCGCCAGCCGCGCGCGTACCCTGCTCGCCGACGACTGGTCCGTGATCGGGCGCGCGGTGGTGACGTCATCTGCCATCACGCCTCCCGTCCGGCCCGGCGGATCACCAGCCCCGTCGTTGAATGGTCAATCCTACGACTCCTGATGACATCGTAGGCACGAGGCACACGCGTGCGCCTGGTCGGCTCCGCTAGACGGTATGGAGTGACCGCTCGATGTGAGGGGTTGCGGGCCGGGGCCTGGCTCACACATGTTCGTGGGTTGCCGAGCAGGGGCTGCCTGCTCGGCCTATCCGACAGTTGTGGGAGGCCCCGGTGTTTACAGAGCGTACGAGTGTGGGGCTCGACGTGCATGCACGATCGGTCGCGGCAGCGGCGATTGACGGTGTCACGGGCGAGCTCGTCCAGGCGAGGCTGACCTCGTCACATGAGGACATCCGCTCCTGGGTCCAGGCCCTGCCCGGCCCGGTGGCGGTGACCTATGAGGCTGGGCCGACCGGTTTCGATCTTTACCGGGTGCTGAGCGGTGCCGGAATCCGGTGCGAGGTCGCCGCGCCATCGAAGCTGCACAAGCCTTCTGGCGAGCGGGTCAAGACCGACGCCAAGGACGCTATCCATCTGGCCCGGCTGCTACGGCTCGACGAGATCACCGCGGTCGCGATCCCCAGCATCGACCAAGAGGCAGCCCGCGATCTGGTGCGGGCACGGGAGGACTGTCGTGGCGACCTGATGCGGGCCCGGCACCGGCTGTCGAAACTGCTGCTGCGGCACGGGATCGTCTACTACGGTGGCCTTGCCTGGACCGCTAAGCACGACGCTTGGCTACGACACGAGGCACTGCCACAGCTGAGCACTCGGGCAACCCGGCTGACGTTCGACTGCGACTACGAGACCGTTTTGATGGTGAAGGCACGTCGCGACCGGCTCGACACCGCGATCGGCGAGATGGCTGCCGATTCACAGTTCACCCCGCTCGTGCACCGATTGGGCTGTCTGCGTGGAGTGAGCACCCTGACCGGGTTCGCACTGGCGGTCGAGATCGGTGACTGGCACCGGTTTACCGGCAACACCATCGGCTCCTTCGTCGGTCTGGTCCCCTCGGAGTACTCCTCCGGTGCCTCGCGGGTACAGGGCTCGATCACCAAGACCGGCAACACCCACGTCCGGCGCCTGCTGGTCGAGGCGGCCTGGCACCACCGAGCCAGATACACCGTCGGCAAGACCATGCGCGACAGATGGGACCTGGCCCCCGCTGCCGCCAGGGCTCGTGGCGATCAGGGCAACCGACGACTCCACCACCGGTGGTTGAAGTTCATCGACCGCCGCAAGAAGCACACGATCGCCAACGTCGCTATCGCCCGCGAGCTGGCCGGCTGGACCTGGTCCTTAGCTGTGATGGGCGAGTAGCAGCCCATGATCTGCTTCGTCGTCAAACGGCTGGCGGCAGCACTTGGAGCGACCCGCGCAACAACTATGAGCAACGGACACTTCGCCCGCGACGCTCGTTCCTAGACACGCGGACCCGCTCCTGCCGAAAGCACCGTCCTGCGGTAACCAACCCGCGCATATCAGTCTGACCGCGCGTCGCCAACGACACGCTCACCAGCCCCACCACGACGAAGCACGAGGCGACCGCCCCGAACCCAGGACAGGCGCCTCACCCTGCCACTTGACAGAAAACCACTCCATATCAGTTGTTGTGGGTCGTGACGTTGGTGACGGGGGTCGGGGTGTGGGTGAGGGGTAGGCCCGCGGCAGGATGGAAGTACTCCTACATCCGCCTGCTGGAAGGTCCTACCCCTCGTGTCCCACCGTAATGCCCTGTCGACCCCTGCTGGTCGCCTGCGCCTGGTCGAACGCTGTCAGACTCGTCCGATCGCCCATGTTGCTGCTACCGCGATCTCCCGGCAGTGCCTATCGAAGTCGAAGACCCGCTACGACCTGTTCGGTGAGGCTGGACTGGTTGATCGGACCTCGGTTCCTCGCACCTCGCCGACTCAGACCCCGCAGGTCGTCGTGGACCGCATCAAGGTGCTGCGCCGCCAACGTAAGTGGTCCGCGACCAGGATCGCGACCGAGCTGGCCGGTGAAGGCCACCGCGTGTCGGCGCGTACGGTCGGGCGGTGGCTGCAACGGCTGGGCATCAACCGGCGCCGTGACCTGGACCCCACAGGCGCGTCGAATCGCAAGCCGGGCAAGATCACCGCCCGCTACCCCGGTCACATGATCCACCTGGCCGTCAAGAAGGTCGGACGCATCCCCGACGGCGGTGGATGGCGCGCCCTCGCACGCGACTCGACCCAAGCCAAAAAGGTCGAAAAGGCCGAACGCCAGGGTGCTAAAGCCGGGTACATGTACCTGCACTCAGCCGTCGACGGATAGTCGCACCTGGCCTACACCGAGGCCCTGCCCAACGAGACCGCACCGGTCACGATCACCTTCTTCCGCCGCGCGACCGCGTTCTTCGCCGCCCACCGCTCCAACCGGATTGTGCGCGTGGTCACCGACAACGGCTCCAACTACCGCGCACACGCGTTCACCACCGCCGTCTTGGCCACAGCATCGCGCCACCGCCGCCGACCGCCGCCCAGCCCACCCACACCCACGAACACGTCACGACCTCATACAGCAGTGACCTGCTCGGAGAGAGCTGGTCAGTCGCAGTCGAAGTCGATCCGCTGGTCGCTGCTGCCGGAATCGCTAACTTTGGCGCCGTTCCAGTAGACCGGGTTCATGAGAACTGCCCGGTTGTTGGAACGAAGTGCCAGGATATCCGTCGTGTAGGAGGCGCCAGCACCGTCAACACCGGTCACCCGAAGAAGCCGCCCCGCCTGATGCGACCCGTCACCCAGGTAAGCAGCCATGCAAACGATCTGTGGCGGGTCTTGCGGCGATAACGGCGCCTCCTGGAGCAGGGCGCGACAATTGCCTAGAGTCGCTGCGACCTCGCAGAAGTCGTCGTCTCCCACATGTCCCGCTGCGAAGGTCAGCGCAGCCTGCACCTCGACAACGGTCGGAACCCCACCATCCCTTCGTCCATCAACAGCGAGGGCAACACCGGCACCCGCCAAGCAGACCGCAAGGCCTCCGGCAACAGATACCCACAGGACCTTTCTCATTCCTTGCTCCTCTTCGATTGTGCGGCGCAAACCGAATACAGCGAGGACCTGCGGATCGCGATCGTCACTTGGATCGAACGGACCTACCACCGCCGACGCCGCCAAGCCCGACTCGGACGACTGACCCCCACCGAATACGAGATGATCAACACCACTCAGGTCGCACTCGCCGCCTGAAACCAACTGTCACCTATCCGCGCAGCAGACCCGTCAATGGCACGCTAGGCGAGTCCGTGCAGGTTCATCCACTGGGTCCGACAACTGTCTTCGCCGGTTGCGCCAACACGGAGGTTTGGGCGCGACAGGAGGGGCGGTTGGACGCCCGCGCTGTCGCGTCTCAACCCCGCCGTCAACCCACCCTGAGCAGGCTGTCGACGCGTCGGCCGGTCAGCTTTTCCCGACCGCCCAGACCAGCCAGCTCGAGCAGGAACGTCGTACCCAGCACGACACCGCCTGCACCTTCGACGAGTTCGGCGCCCGCATTCGCGGTGCCGCCTGTCGCCAGCACATCATCGACGATGAGAACACGTTCACCCGAGTTGATTGTTCCCGTGCGCATCTCAATGGACGCGTGCCCGTATTCAAGCGCGTACTGCACGGCGTCCGTCGGCGGCGGGAGCTTGCCGGCTTTGCGCAGTGGCAGGAACCCGACACCCAGCCGCAGGGCGAGCGGTGCGCCGAGAAGAAACCCCCGCGCCTCGATTCCGGCAATCAGGTCGATCGAGCCCAGCTCCCGTGTGCTGACCGCGAAGGCATCGATCACGGAGCCGAAGGCTTCGCCATCGGCAAGCAAGCCGGTAATGTCACGAAAGATGACCCCCGGGCTCGGGTAGTCCGGGACGGCCCGGATCAGTCCGAGGACGTCAGCTGCCCGTTGCGGACCAAGGCAGGCGAGCCCCGCAGCCGAGACTCCCGGACCGACCTGCCCGTCCGCCGAAACCGTCACCGGCCACCGCGGCGACGCCGGGGCTGAGCTCGGACACCGAGGTGCTCACCCGGATGCAGCGGCGCGGTCACCATACCTGCGGCAGCCAAGGCCGCATCGCTGTCGTCGCCCGCGCCCTCGATGATCTCTGCCCGCCGTTCGAGCACCTTGGTGGTGTGTTCGCGGATCGACTTCTCGCGTTCACGCAGCGTGACTTCGAGCGGCGTGGCCAAGAAGACCGAGGAGTAGGCGCCGATGGCCATGCCCACGAACAGCGCAAGCGCGATGTCTCGCAAGGTGCCCGCACCGAGTATGAAGGCACCGATGAACAGGATCGCGCTCACAGGCAGCAGGGCCACCACCGAGGTGTTGATCGACCGCACGAGCGTCTGGTTGATCGCCAGGTTCGCCCGCTCCGCATACGTGCTGCGCGTCTGATCGAAGATATCCGTCGTGTTCTCCCGGACCTTGTCGAAGACCACGACCGTGTCGTAGATCGAGTAGCCAAGAATCGTCAGGAATCCGATCACCGTGGCCGGGGTGACCTCCCACCCGACGAGGGCGTAGATACCGACCGTGACCGCGAGGTCGTGGAACAGCGCCAGGATCGCCGCGACCGCCATCCGCCAGTTCCGGAAGTACACGGTCATCACCACGGCGAGCAGGCCCAGGAAGACGACCAACCCCGTGAGCGCCTTCTGGGAGACGTCCTGCCCCCAGGTCGGTCCCACGAACGAGCTGGTGACCTTGTCCAGTGGCACGTCGTAGGCGTCCGCGAGCCCGGACCGCACGGCCTCGACCTGGTCCGCCGTCAGCTCGGCGGTCTGAATCCGCAGCGACGTACCCGCGACGGTGGAGATGCGGGGCTCTTCCTTCGCGTCCACCTTGTGGACCGCGTCGATCGCGGGCTGCTGCCCGGTGTTGCTCACACCTGAGACGACGAACTCCGACCCGCCGCGAAACTCGATTCCCAGGTTGAATCCGAGCGTGCCCATCACCACGGCCGACAGGGCCACCGCAACGATCGAGATGGTGTAGAAGATCTTGCGGTGACCGACGACGTTGTACGATCGCCGACCCGCATACAGGTCATTGCCCCACTGGGCGAATCCCGCGGCCATCAGAGCTTCCCCTCGCTGTCACCGATTGTCGGCTCGTTCGCAGTATCTCCAGGTGGGCCGCCATCGCCCGCCCCGGCAGCTCGTTCGCGGGCGGCCCGGCGTTCGGCGATGGTCATGCGCGGGCCGTCCCCACTGCCGACTGCAACGGTTTCGGGGACCCGCTCGTCAGCGACCTTCGTGGCCGTCGAGCCGGCGGTGGGAATCGCGACGCGACCGCGTCCCGCGTAGCGGGGAAGCGCGACGCCCAGTCGCCGCGGGTCCAGGCCGGAGGCCCGGTGGCCCTCACCGAAGAACTTCGTACGCGCGAGTAGCTGCATCACCGGGTGGGTGAACAAGAAGACGATCGCGAGGTCGACCAACGTGGTCAGTCCGAGAGTGAACGCGAAGCCCCGCACCCCACCGACCGCCAGGAGGTACAGCACGATAGCGGCGAGGAAGTTCACGGTGTCCGACGCCAAGATCGTGCGACGTGCGCGCGACCAGCCCTTGTCGACGGCACCGGTAAGAAGCCGTCCGTCGCGCAGCTCGTCTCGGATGCGCTCGAAGTACACGATGAATGAGTCGGCGGTGATACCGATCGAAACGATCAACCCCGCCACACCCGGTAGTGACAGGCGATAGCCCTGCCGCCAGGACAACAGCGCGATCAACCCGTAGGTGATCACCCCAGCGATCACCAGTGACGCGACCGTGACCAACCCCAACGCCCGGTACTGGAACAGCGAGTAGACGACGACCAGCAGCAGGCCGATGATGCCGGCCAAGAGACCCTTTTCAAGTTGCTCGCTGCCGAGAGTCGCCGAGATTTGCTCCTGGCTTTGCACCACGAACGTCAGCGGCAATGCGCCGAAGTTGAGTTGGTTGGCGAGCGTGGCAGCGCTCTGGCGCGTGAAGGTGCCGGAGATCTCCGCCTGTCCGTTCGGGATGACGACGTTGGCCGAGGGCGCCGAGATCACCAAACCGTCGAGCACCATCGCGAACTGATTGCGCGGGCTTTCCAGCGGCTGAATCCGTTTGGTGGTGGCCGCGAACTCCTTAGTTCCCTTGGAGTCGAACTTGATATTGACGACCCACTCGTTGGTCGTCACCCCGTTCGGGCCAACGCCCAGACCCGAGTTGGCCTCGGCGATGTTGGTCCCCTCGATCTCGACCGGCCCGAGAATGTACTTTGCTTGGCCGTCCTGGTCGCAGGAGACAAAGGGGGCGTTCTTCGGCCCGCTGTCCCCGCCGACCAGGTTCTCCGGCTTGGTGCAGTCGAGCTCGTCGAACTGCTTCTGGATGGCCGGCGTGATCTGTGCGAGGTCAGAGGGGTCCTTCGCGGCACTCGAGTCGGTCGCATCGTCCGAAGGCGTTGCCGTAGCGCCATCCGTCGGCGTGGCGGTGGCGGACTCTGTCGGTGTCGCCGCCGCGCCGTCGGAGGCCGTATCCGTGCCGTCGGTCGCAGAGTCCGTGGCACTGTCAGTCGAGGTGTCGGTCGCCGTCGGAGTCGGGGCCGCTGCCTTGAGCACCGGCCGGAAACGCATCTGCGCCGAGGTGCGCACGAGTTCCAGGGTCTCTTCCGAGGCCTCGCCCGGGATACCGACGACGATGTTGTTCCGGCCCTGGCTCGTGATCTCGGCCTCGGCAACACCCGAAGAGTCGATCCGCTGCCGGATCACCCGGATCGCCTGGTTGATCGTGTCGGCCGTGATCTTCTCGCCGTCGCTCGCCTTGGGCCGCAGGATGATCTGCGTGCCCCCCTCAAGGTCGAGGGCGAGGCCCGGAACCCAACTGGCACCACCGGGATTCTCATCCGAGCGGGGATCGAATTTGGTGCCTGCGAACAGGGTCCCGAATAGGACGGCAATCAGGATGCCCAGAATGACCAGCGTGCGTACGGGCCGCGCTAGTCGAGTGGTACTGGTGGCCAACGGTCGTCTCTTCTCATGCACTGCGTCAGGGACGCGGTCGTTTCACCGGAGGTGCCGGCGATGGTCTATTTGCTGTCCGTGCCCTCGTCCGGAGACTCAACCGGCTTGGGGCGGTGGCCTTTGCCGTCAGTGATCATGCCGGACAGGTCATCTGGCACGACGACGTCCGTCTCGTCTTCAGCCTCCTCCGACTCCTCGACAGGCGGCTCCACGAGCTTCGCGACGGCCGCGCGCAGCCACCGGGTCTTCGTGCCCGGGGTGGACTCGATCGTGACGATATCCGACTCCTCGTCGATCTCGACGATGGTGCCGAACATCCCCGAGGCAGTCATCACTTCCTGACCAGGGGCGAGGGTGGCGCGGAACTCCTGTGCGGCGCGCTGCTGCTTGCGGGTGCGGCTCGACATGAGGTACAAGCCCGCAATCGCTATCACTGCGATGATGATCATTTCCATAGCGGTCTCACATGTCCTGTTCTGGGCTGGAATCTGCGCGGCAGTCTAGGCGCTCACATCAAGATTCCCGGATCAACTCCATGGAGAGCTCCGCGCGCACGGACCGGGACCAGTCTAGGCCCTGTCCATGGACGGCGTCCCAAGTACATCACCTGGCGCACTTTTCACCCGATACCACTAGTCGAAGAGGAGGCTGTCCGGCCGCGGTGGCGTGAGCCCTAAATGCGCCCAGGCAGCGGCCGTGGCGACCCGTCCGCGCGGTGTGCGGCCGATGAAGCCCTCGCGAACCAGATACGGCTCCGCGACCGTCTCGACGGTCTCGGCCTCTTCGCCGACCGTGACGGCCAGGGTGGTGAGTCCGACCGGGCCGCCGTTGAACCGCCGACAGAGGGCCACGAGGACAGCGCGGTCCAGCCGGTCCAAACCGAGGACGTCAACTTCATAGACCTCCAGGGCAGCCCTCGCCGCGCGCAGATCCAAGACGCCGTCCCCACGCACCTGCGCCCAGTCCCGCACTCGGCGCAGAAGCCGGTTCGCGATCCGAGGCGTGCCCCGGGAGCGGCCGGCGATCTCCCTGGCGGCTGCCGGTTCCAGCTCGATGCCCAATAGCCCGGCCGAACGCACCACGACCCGCTCCAGGTCAGCACTGTCGTAGTAGTCGAGGTGCCCGGTGAAGCCGAAACGATCGCGCAGCGGCGCCGGAAGCAGGCCAGCGCGGGTGGTTGCACCCACCGCGGTAAACGGCGGCAAAGCCAACGGAATCGCACTCGCCCCGGCACCTTTGCCGACGACGACATCGACCCGGAAGTCCTCCATCGCCATGTAGAGCAGTTCCTCGGCGGGCCGGGCCAGGCGGTGGATCTCATCGATGAACAGCACCTCCCCCTCATCCAGGGAGGAGAGCACCGCGGCCAGGTCGCCGGCGTGCTGGATGGCGGGACCTGAGGTGACCCGCAGCGATGCGCCGAGTTCGCTCGCGATGATCATCGCCAGCGTCGTCTTCCCCAACCCGGGCGGCCCGGAGAGCAGCACGTGGTCCGGCGCCGTACCGCGGGCGATAGACGCCTCCAACACGAGGGAGAGCTGGTCGCGCACCACCGGCTGACCGACGAACTCGCTGAGCCGCCGGGGCCTAAGCGCCGCCTCAGCAGCACGTTCGAGATCATCAGCACCCGGTGCGACGATGCGCTCCGAAACGTAATCCTGATCAACGTCAGTTTCGTCAGCCATGGCTTCCCCCCAAGGAACGCAACGCGGCCCGGAGCACCAAAGCGACATCAGGCGCGGCGACCGTTTCCTCCCCGCGGTCGGCAACTACGGCGTCGACGGCATCTTGAGCCGCCTTGGCATTCCAACCCAGGCCCACCAACGCCGCCACCACTTGGTCACGCTGGTCACTGGTTGTTCGCGGAACCGGTGTCTGCGACGCGCCGCTGGGTGCTCCGAGCTTCGTCCCCAGCTCCAAGACCATCCGCTGGGCACCCTTCTTGCCGATCCCCGGGACACGGACCAGTGCGGTCAAGTCCTCGTCGGCGATCGCCCGGCGCAAGGCATCCGGGGTATGGACGGCGAGCACTGCGAGCGCCAACCGGGGTCCGATGCCGGAAACGGTCTGGACGGTCTCAAATACCTCGCGTTCGTCGTCGTCGTCGAAGCCGTACAGGGTGAAGGAGTCTTCCCGCACCACCAGCGACGTCGCCAGCGTGGCCTGTGCACCCTCGCGGAGTTTGGCCAAAGTCGCCGGGGTCGCGAAGACCAGGTAACCGACGCCACCTACATCGACGATGGCTCGGTTGAGGTGGACGCGGGTCACCGTGCCCCGGATCGTTGCGATCACCGCTGGCCCTCCGAATCTCTGCATTGGCGGCCTACCGACCACGAGCCGAACACCTGTACGAACGCGGCCACTGTAGCCACTACCGGCGGCTGGTCCTAGCCGATCCCCCGGCGCGCCGTTCGTTCAGCCGCAGCCCAAGCACGCTGCGCCGGTGTCAGCTCGTGTCGTTCGCCGCCTTGGAGTGCCCCGGCCGGCCGCCACAGGTGGCAGATCGCGAGGGCGAGGGCGTCGGCGGCGTCGGCGGGTTTTGGTTTATCGGCGAGCCCAAGGATCGAGACCACCATCCGCTGCACCTGCTCCTTGCCTGCGCTCCCGCTACCGGTGACGGCAGCCTTGACCTCGCTCGGGGTGTGCAAGGCCACTGGCACGCCGCGACGAGCGGCGGCCAGCATGGCCAACCCGGCGACCTGGGCGGTGCCGATCACGGTGCCCACATTGTGTTGGGCGAAAACACGCTCCACCGCGACGACATCCGGCACATGCTCGTCGAACCATACGTCCAGGCGCTCGGCGATGCGCAGGAGCCGCAGGTCGAGGCTGAGGTCGGGCGGCGTCGTCAGGACCCCGACGGCCACCAGCACCGCACCTCGCCCACGCGTGGAGTCGACGACGCCGATGCCACACCGGGTCAGCCCGGGGTCTACTCCGAGAACGCGCACCCTCTCAGCCTGACACTGGACCCTTGCGATCGCGGGCAGGCACGGCGGTCGCGGTCACTCCTCGTCGAGTGCGGCCATAACCTCGTCGGTGGCGTCGAAGTTGGCGTAGACGTTCTGCACGTCGTCGCTGTCCTCGAGCGCATCGATCAGGCGCATGATCTTGCGCGCTCCGTCGACGTCGACCTCGATCTCCATCGACGGGTGGAAGACCACATCGGCGGAGTCGTAGTCGATCCCGGCGGCCTGCAAGGCACTCCGCACGGGCACGAGGTCGGTGGCCTCGGTCATGATCTCGAAGGACTCGCCCAGGTCTGTGACTTCCTCGCCACCGGCTTCCAGGACCGCTTCCATGACGGCGTCCTCGGTGGTGCCTTCCTTCGGGACCACGATGATGCCTTTGCGGGAGAACAGGTAGGCGACCGATCCGGGGTCGGCGAGCTGGCCGCCGTTGCGAGTAAACGCGGTGCGCACCTCGGCGGCCGCCCGGTTCCGGTTGTCCGTGAGGCATTCGACCAGCACCGCGATGCCACCGTTGCCGTAACCCTCGTACATGATCGTCTGGTAGTCGGCGCCGCCGGCCTCCTGGCCGGAGCCCCGCTTGACCGCGCGGTCGATGTTGTCGTTGGGGACCGAGGACTTCTTGGCCTTCTGCACGGCGTCGAAGAGTGTGGGGTTACCGGCCAGATCGCCGCCGCCCGTCCGGGCCGCGACCTCGATGTTCTTGATCAGCTTCGCGAAGAGCTTGCCGCGCCTGGCGTCGATCACGGCCTTCTTGTGCTTGGTCGTGGCCCATTTTGAATGCCCTGACATGCCAGTTACCCCTTTACGATCTCGACGAACAACTGATGTACACGCGCGTCTGAACTGAGTTCAGGATGAAACGCGGTGGCGAGGATGCGCCCTTGGTGGACTGCGACGATCCTACCGGCGTCGGTCCGGGCGAGAACGCGAACGGCAGGTCCGGCCTCCTCGACCCACGGCGCGCGGATGAACACACCGCGAACCTGCTCGGCTATGCCGGTCATGTTGATCGACTGTTCGAAGGAGTCGATCTGCCGGCCGAAGGCATTCCGGCGAACCGTCACATCGAGACCGCCGAGGGTGCGTTGCGTCGCGGTCCCCCCCAGGACACGGTCGGCGAGCAGGATCATGCCGGCACAGGAGCCGTAGACGGCGAGGCCAGAGTGGATGGCCGCACGCAGGGGTTCGAGCAGGTCGAAGATACCGAGCAGATGGGCCATCGCGGTCGACTCCCCGCCGGGCAGCACGATTCCGTCGAGGCCGGCCAACTCGCCCGGCCGGCGAACCGGGCGGACCGTGACACCCAAGGACTCCAGCGCACGGCGGTGTTCGGCGACATCCCCCTGCAACGCGAGTACCCCGATCGTGACCGCCACGGCCTACTCCTCCACCAGGCCGAGTGCCCGCACGCAGCCATCCCACCCGGCGAGCAACGGCTCCACGACATCGGCCAGGTCCGCCGGGAAGACCTCGATCGTGACCTCGCGCAGCTCGGCCAACGGCCACCAGCGCAGTTCGTCGAGGACGCTGTGTTCGATGTCGGTCCACCCCGCCCGGCTGAAGTCGTTGTCGCCGGACCAGCGGGCGAGGAAGAACACCTCGTCCTGGTGGCACCGGGGACCGACGAATTCGAAGATCGCGCTGCGGGTCAACACCGGACCCTGCAGGTGGGCCGGGTCGAGGACCATTCCAGTTTCCTCCCGGACCTCACGCACGGCCGCCGCGAGGTCCGACTCGCCGTCGTCGATGCCGCCGCCGACGGTGAACCACCAGGACCGTTCGGGTTGATCGACGTCGTGCCCACGGATCAACAGCAACCGGTCGGCCTCGTCGAGGATGAGCACACGCGCAGCGCGCCGGTAGTAGAGCCCGTCAGGACGTAAAGCCCACCCCGGCCCGGGGGCGGGAGCGATGGCATCGTTCGCCGCGTCGCTGGGAGTGAGTGAGGCACCGGGGTTGATCACGCCACGGGAGTCGCCGACCATCACAGGCCGAGCACTCGCCGGAGGCCGGCATCGATGGCGTCCATCAAGTTCTCCGGAAGCACGCTCGCGGTGGGATCGAGGTCGGCGCGGTCCACCGTTGTCGGCTGAGACACGTTGACCACCGAGTCCTTCGACAGGCCGGATGCCACGTCCGGGACGAACACATTGCCGGGGTGTTGTGCAAGAGCCGTGTTCGAGGTGATCGGCAGCACGACGATGGTGGCGATCCTGGATTTGTTGTACTGGTCGGACTGCACGACGACGGCCGGTCGCCGCTTGGCCGGTGCGCTGCCTCTCGGCTCCCCGAAGTCGACCCAGCACACCTCTCCGCGTCGGATCACCACTCGTCGAACGCCCCGGCCAGGCGCGTGTTCGCAGCGCGGCGGAACTCGGAGGTTTCCGCGCCTGGCTGACCGACCGCGTCGATCGCTTCGTCGATCTGCGCGGTCAGATCCGTGCTGGCAAGCTCGTCCGCGTACCGCTCGGCAGCCCGCCGGTAGAACTCGGACCGGGTCATCCCGTACTTCTGCGCGACGTGGTCGAAGCGTTCCGCGGAGCGGTCCGGGAGGCTGATCGCAGTCTTCATGGACCAACGGTATAACTAGTTCCACCCTGGTGCCAGGGTGGCACCAGGGCAACCAGCGACGCGAAGCCTACGCTGGCCCCCCACCTACCAGCCCCGCTCAGCCAGCCGGTGGCCCTTCGGCAGTTCCTCGACGTTGATGCCGACCATGGCCTCCCCCAGCCCTCGGGAGACGCGCGCGATCACATCGGCGTCGTCGTAGAAGGTGGTGGCCTGGACGATCGCCGCCGCTCGTTTGACCGGGTCACCGGAGTGGAAGATTCCGGAGCCGACGAAGACGCCTTCGGCGCCGAGTTGGCGCATCATCGCGGCGTCCGCCGGGGTCGCTATCCCGCCGGCGGTGAACAACACCACGGGGAGCCGACCGGCCCGCGCGACCTCGACCACGAGGTCGAGGGGTGCCTGGAGTTCTTTGGCCGCCACGGCAAGCTCATCGCTCGGCAGGGAGGTCAGCCGACGGATCTGCGTCCGGATGCGGCGCATGTGCGTGGTGGCATTGGAGACGTCGCCCGTGCCCGCCTCCCCCTTGGAACGGATCATCGCCGCGCCTTCCGCAATGCGGCGCAGGGCCTCGCCCAGATCGGTGGCACCACATACGAACGGCACGGTGAAGGACCATTTGTCGATGTGGTTCTCGTAGTCGGCGGGGGTGAGCACCTCCGACTCGTCGATGTAGTCCACCCCGAGCGACTGCAGGACCTGTGCCTCGACGAAGTGTCCGATGCGCGCCTTGGCCATCACGGGGATGGTCACCGCGGCGACGATCTCGTCGATCATGTCCGGGTCGCTCATCCGCGCGACGCCGCCTTGCGCACGGATATCGGCGGGCACCCGTTCGAGCGCCATCACGGCGACCGCTCCGGCGTCTTCGGCGATCTTCGCCTGGTCAGCGGTCACCACGTCCATGATGACGCCGCCCTTGAGCATGTCGGCCATTCCGCGTTTGACACGGGCCGTGCCGACCGCACCGATGCCCTCAGATGCTGCTGCCGCCACGTGATCAGGTCTGCCGTTCACCGTCCGACCGTACTGCCAAGGCCGCGCCCCGGCATCGGGGCGATCAGCATTCAAGAAGGTTCCGGCACCATGGTCGACCGACCCAGTTCCGGCGGAGACGCGTCGTCCAGCTCGACGGTCACCGGCATCGGCGCACGACCGGCCAACCGGAAGAGACGCACGTACCACTTGCGTCGCACGTGCTGCGCCTGGGAAACCGCCTCGTTGTGGAACCGCCGGGCGAGCTGTGCGCGGAACCACGCACCGGCCAGGGCTGCGAGCAAGCCCGCGCCCCCGGGTGCCGACCTGAGCTCGGTGATCTCCCCCTCGCCACCCAGAGTAGATCGCAGGGTCGCGGAAAGGTCGCTTTCCGCTTGGGTCCGCTCGGGGTCCATCGCCCCCAGGAGTTGAGCGGTCGGCAACCCACCGCCGAGCCCCTCCCAGACCGGCACGGCGATGACGCCCTCGACGTCCCCCGTGTCGATCACCGCACAGGCCGCATCCGTCAGGAGCAGCGAACTCGCCGGGTCCAGTCGACCGGAGAGCGCGAGCTCCAGGGCCGCGGAGGCGCGACGCACCAGCTGGGCGTCCAACGCCACCCGTGAAGACATGGCCTTGCGATGCAGCCGGTCGAGGCGCGAGGCGGCGACCCACAGCATCCAGCCACCGAGGACAGCCACGGTGAACACGATCACCACGGCTTCGGACCAGCTCATGTCGCCGGCCTCCCCTCAGCGGATGGCATCGCTTCCTCGGACTTCGATCGCTTCGACCGCCGACCCACCAGCCGAGACCAGCCGTCCTCCTCGATGGGAGCGACCACGCTCGAGGCGGCCATGACCATCTCGTAGACGGCCAGCACCTCACCGGTGACGGCCGACCAGTCGAACCGCTGCACGAAACTCCGGGCGTCTTGGCGATAGCCGTCCCGGGCCTTCTCATCAGCCAGCACGTCGACGATCGTCTCAGCCAGCGCCACACTGTTGCCGATGGGGAAAAGCGCGCCCGCCGCACCGCCGTCCAGCACCCGCCGAAAGGCGCCGAGGTCACTGGCCACCACACAGGTGCCGGCGCTCATCGCCTCGACCAGCACGATGCCGAAACTCTCCCCACCGGTCTGCGGGGCGATGTACAGATCGACCGAGGCCAGCAAGCTGGCCTTCTCCTCATCAGTGATCGACCCGAGGAACTCGACCGACTCCGCATGCTCGCCCAGCGCCTCCAGGGCCTCGGCCTTGCCCGCATCGCCTCGACCCGCCACGAGGAACCGAGCACCCGGGATGGTCTCGAGGACCCGTGGAATGGCGTCGGTCAACACCGGCAACCCCTTGCGGGGCTCATCCAGGCGACCGAGGAAGGCGATGGTCGGCGCGTGCAGTGTCCCCTGCCACTGCGGGGCGGGGGCTGCTTGCCTGAAGGTATCCACATACACACCATTGGGGATCACGACGGCGTCCCCGCCCAGATGGTCGACCAGGGTGCGCCGCGCATCCTCGGAAACCGCAATCCGGGCGTCGATCTTCTCGAGACTCTGCCGCACCAAGGGGTAGGCGACTTGCAACGCGCGCGAACGGATCAACGCGGTGTGGAAGGTGGCGACGATGGGCACCTGAGCGATCCAGAGCGCGAGCATGCTCAGCGACGGACTCATCGGCTCATGAAGATGCAGGACGTCGAACTGCCCCGCCTCCAACCAACGGCGCACCCTGGTCGCCGTGACCGGCCCGAAGGTCAACCGCGCCACCGCGCCGTTGTAGCGCACCGGCACGGCTTTGCCTGCGGATGTCATGAAGTCGGGGATGGGGGTGTCGTCATCGGCGGGTGCGAGGATCTGCACCTCGTGCCCGAGCGCCCGCAATGCCTCCGCGAGATCCCGGACGTGGAACTGCACACCGCCCGGGGCGTCGAAGGAGTAGGGGCAGACAATGCCGATGCGCAAACTCATGTGTCGCTCGCCACCTCACCGGCGGCTGCCCGGGTACGGGCATAGCGTTCCGGGTCGAGGTCAGCGATGAAGACCTTCTGCAACATGTGCCAATCCTCAGGGTGCTCGGCGAGGCTGACAGACACCGCATCTACCCAGCCCTGTGTGAGGGCGGTCACCTGTTCGCCGCGCGGCAGCCCCTCAGGGACGGTGACCGGCGGCAGGAACCTCAAAACGATCCCCCACGGGGTTCCCGCCGTCTTGCGGCGCACACCGGTCAGCCGCTCGTAGAAGATCCCCACCGGGATGAGTGGGGTACCGGTGGCCGCCGCGAGAGCGGCGGGGCCGGCCGCAACTCGAGCACGCTCACCGAATAGATCGACCTCCACGCCCTTGGACGTCAGATCGCGATCGGCGAGCAGCGGAATGATGACGCCCGGTCGGCCGGCGGCGCGCACGAGTTCCCGGAAGACACCCTCATCTCCCAGGGCGAGGATGCTGATCCCCAGGGACTCGCGCAAAGCGAGGAAGTCTTCAAAGAGCTGCGGCGGTTCGAGGCGCTCCGCAACCGTCAGCACCGGCGCGATGTTGAGTGAGGCGTAGGCACCGGCCAGATCCCAGTTACCTTGGTGGGTCAGGGCCAGCGCCGGGCTCAACGATCCCCCGAGGAACTGGGTGAGGTTGTCATACCCCTCGATGCGCGCGCGCGCCGTGATCTGCTCGGGGGTGGCACCCGGAAGCGTGAAGACTTCCCGGTAGTACCGCATGTAGGAGCGCATCCCCCGGCGCGACAGGCGGCGTAACGCCCGCCGACTCATTCCCGGCCGGACCCGAGCGAGGTTGCGCTCCAGCTGTCGCACACCGCCACCGTGCAACGCCCAGGCCACATCCGCCGCGGTCATCGCCACGAACCGGGTCAGTGGTTCAGGTAGCCGACGACCGTGGCGCCACGCGAAGGCGAAGGCCTTGCCGACGTCAAAACCCACGCCTACTCCCGTCCTTCGGCGGCCTTCGCCACGCATTGCCGCTTGACGGTGACCATCCGCTGCACGACCGTGATCGCACTGGCCACGGCAAGCAACCCGAGGACCACCACCAACACGATGACCGGCACGCCCAAGCCGACGAGCCCGGCGGCCACCAGCGCCGCGACCAGCCGGTCCGCGCGCTCGGCGATCCCGACCTGCGCCGTCATCCCCAAACCCTCGGCGCGAGCCCGCGCATACGGCACGACCCCGCCCAGCGCGAGACAGCCGAGTGCGGCCGCGATACCCGCGACCGCCAGATCCGAGTCGATGTCGAAGTGGTCACCGCGCACGAAGTAGAGTGCCAGTCCCACGAAGATCGCCGCATCGGCGATCCGGTCCAAGGTCGAGTCCAGGAAGGCCCCCCAGGGGCCGGAACGACCCGATTGCCGTGCCATCGTGCCGTCGAGGACATCGGAAAACGCGAAGACCATGATGACCATCGTCGCCGCGAACAGGTGCCCGGTGGGGAACAGCCAGAGCGCGCCGACCACCACTCCCAGGGTGCCAGCGATCGTCACGACGTCGGGGCTGACACCCCACCGCAACAACACCTTTGCGACCGGCGTGAACAGCTTCGTCGTCAATGCGCGCAGGCGACCGAACATCAGCGGTCCCCGTCAGCAGACGCCGGCCAGGCGGCGGCCACCTTGTTCCGGGTGTCCGCGAGCAGCTCCGGGATGGCCTTGGTCTGCGCCACGACGGGCAGGAAGTTCGCATCGCCTGACCACCGGGGCACGACATGTTGGTGCAAATGAGCGGCAATCCCGGCGCCCGCGACCGCCCCTTGGTTCATGCCCAGGTTGAATCCGGCCGGCGCCGAGGTCGCCCGCAGTACCCGCATGGCGGTCTGGGTCAGCTCCGCGAGTTCGGTGGTCTCCGCGGGGGTCAGCTCGGGGTAATCAGAAACATGCCGGTACGGCACCACCAACAGATGCCCGGGGTTGTACGGGTAGAGGTTCAGCACAACGAAGCAGCTGTGCCCCCGCGCGATCACCAGGCCCTCGGTGTCGTCCATGCGGACCACCCGGCAGAACGGGCACTCCCCCGCCGAGTCGTCCACCGGCTTGTCCTGACCGCCGATATACACCATGCGGTGGGGCGTCCACAGGCGCTCGAAGCCGTCCGCCTGGCGGGGGTAGCCGTGTGGTTCGTCGATGCGGGAGTCGTCAGTCATGGGCACGTCACACCTGCACCCGATCGCGGACCGCCGTCACGATACGTTCAACCGCCTCCGCGACCGGCACCGCATTGTCCTGGCGCCCGTCCCGGTAGCGGAAGGACACCGCACCCGCCTCGACATCCTCACCCCCGGCGATGAGCACGAACGGGATCTTCTGCGTGCTGGCGGTGCGGATCTTCTTACCGAAACGGTCGTCCGAATAGTCGACTTCGGCGCGGATTCCCTGACCGCGTAGCTGAGCCACGACATCGGTCAGGTAGTCGTTGAACGGCTCGGCAACCGGCACCGCCACCACCTGGACGGGCGACAGCCACGCCGGGAAAGCGCCCGCATAGTGTTCGAGCAGCACCGCGAAGAAGCGCTCGATCGACCCGAAGAGCGCCCGGTGGATCATGACCGGCCGCTGCCGAGTGCCGTCCGCTGCCTGGTACTCCAAGTCGAAGAGTTCGGGCAGGTTGAAGTCGAGCTGGATGGTCGACATCTGCCAGGTGCGCCCGATCGCATCCTTGGCCTGCACGGAGATCTTGGGGCCGTAGAACGCCGCCCCACCCGGGTCCGGGACTAGTTCCAGACCCGATTCGAGGGCGACATCGCGCAAGGTGGCGGTCGCCTGCTCCCAGACCTCGTCCGAGCCGACCGACTTCTCCGGATCGCGAGTGGACAGTTCGAGGTAGAAGTCGTCGAGTCCGTAGTCCTTGAGCAGGTCGAGCACGAAGGTGAGCAGGGAACGCAGCTCGTTCTTCATCTGGTCCGCCGTGCAGTAGATGTGCGCATCGTCCTGGGTGAAGCCCCGGGCGCGGGTCAGGCCGTGCACGACGCCCGACTTCTCGTAGCGGTACACCGTGCCGAATTCGAAGAGCCGCAGGGGTAGTTCACGGTAGGACCGCCCCCGGGCATCGAAGATCAGGTTGTGCATCGGGCAGTTCATCGGCTTTAGGTAGTAGTTCTGCCCGGCCTTGCGCACGACGCCGGCCTCGTCTCGCTCTTCGTCCAACTGCATCGGCGGGTACATCCCGTCGGCGTACCAGTCCAGGTGTTGTGAGACCTCGAAAAGCTTGCCCTTGGTGATGTGCGGGGTATTGACGAAGGAGTAGCCGGCCTCGACGTGCCGTTTGCGTGAGTACTCCTCCATCTCGGAACGGATGATGCCGCCCTTGGGGTGGAAGACCGCCAGGCCGGAGCCGATCTCGTCCGGGAAGGAGAACAGGTCGAGTTCGGTGCCCAGGCGGCGATGGTCGCGGCGCTCGGCCTCGGCGATCCGGTCGAGGTGCGCGCGCAGCTCGTCCTTCGTGGGCCAGGCGGTGCCGTAGATCCGCTGAAGCTGCGGGTTCTTCTCACTGCCCCGCCAGTAGGCGGCAGCAGAGCGCATGAGCTGGAAGCCATTGCCAATCAGCTTGGTGCTCGGCAGGTGCGGCCCACGGCACAGGTCCTTCCACGCCACGGAGCCGTCACGACGGAGGTTGTCATAGATCGTGAGTTCGCCGGCGCCGACCTCGACGGAGGCTCCCTCCCCGGCTGAGTCGCTCGATCCCTTGAGTCCGATCAACTCCAATTTGTAAGGCTCGTTCGCCAGTTCGGCCCGGGCCTCGTCATCGGTGACCACCCGGCGCCGGAACGACTGCCCCTCCTTGACGATGCGGACCATCGCCTTGTCGAGAGCCTTGAGGTCTTCCGGGGTGAAGGGCACGTCGACATCGAAGTCGTAGTAGAACCCGTCGGTGATGGGCGGGCCGATGCCGAGCTTTGCATCGGGGTTGATCTGCTGCACGGCCTGCGCCAGGACGTGTGCCGCCGAGTGGCGCAGGATGGCCAATCCGTCGGCTGAGTCGATCGTCACGGCGTCCACGGCGTCGCCTGCGGCGATCACCGCGGCAAGGTCGCGGAGTTCATCGTTGACCCGCATTGCCACCACATCACGGCGGCCGACAAAGACCTCCGTACCCGTCGAACCGGTCGGCGCCTGCGTCAGGTGTCCGTCGAGAACGAAGGTGACTTCCGGTGATGCGGCGTCTGACACGGTGAGTGCTCCTGGTCGGGTGGGCGCGGTGCGCACGATGGCGCCCACACACAGGTGGGACGCCGAAGGGGCGCCGTCGGGTGACGACGCCCCTTGATGGTACCGACCAGCCACCGATGTGGCTGCGTACCGCCGAGCGGCAATACGGCCGGTGACCTACTGGTCGTTGAGTCCCTTGGCCTTGTCCGCCACCATGTCGACCTTGGCGTCGATCGAGTCCGGCGTGATGGCCTTGACCTTCTCCGCGACGGTGTCGATGACGTCGTCGCTCAGGAGTCCCTTCGCCTTGTCGACGAGGCCCCCCAGGCCGCCCTCTGCGTTCGTGTTCTCGCTCATGTGCACTCCTTGTAGTACTCCTTGGCGACGACGACAACCGTCACCACGGGCAACGTACCGGGCAGGACCCGTCAGTGACCAGCGGGCAATCGCCATGTAAGTCCGATTGCCCAGGATTTAGCGAGTATCCGGCTCGACACCGCTGCGGGTGATTTTTCCAGCGCTAGGGTTCCGCGTGGCGAATCATGAGGTACGTCCCGCCCGCGAGCAGTAGTGAGACCGCCGTTGCGTAGAGGCCGACCGAGGACGGCGTCTGGGCACTCATCCACTCCCCGATCCTGGCCCAGGCGTCGACCAGTCCTGCCCACGCGAGGAGGCCTGCACACACGATCATGAACAGGAGTCCGGACAGGACCATCCCCTTGCCGCCGAACCTCTTCCACAGCATCGAGGCGGCGAAACCGACCATGAAGAACACCAGCATGAGACCGCCGTAGAAAACGAAGGACTCGAAAACCGATCCACCGGCGAAACCCATCAAGTTGAAACTGTGGGCGCCAATTCCGTATCCGTCGGTAGCGGTTTCGAGCCAGGCGACGACGGCGTAGACCAGTCCGTAACCGGCGCCGACGACGAGGGCGACGATCAGGGTGCCGAAGACGAAGTCCCGCCTGGTGAGGGACATCGCGAAGGCGAACGGGAACATCTGCGTCGAAGCGGCTACCGCGACTCCGAGGATGCACCAGAAGACCGCCTGAAAGGCACCGTTGAAAACGACGTCGTTCTGGTCTCCGCCCGCGGCCAGGACGACCAGTTGGACGACGATGGTCAACGCGACCATTGCGCCGAGCAAGATCAGAGGCAGCCATAACAGCATCCATTTGTTCAGGATGTACAGCCGCGCTGCGGCGAGTGCCCGTGTCATGATGCGACCTCCTCGAGTTCGGCCCCGGCATCCCGGGTTGCATTCACGATGTGTTGTTGCAGGGACACCGAGTGGATTTCGACACCCAAGGTCTCGGCGCGACTGATCTGCTTAGCAGTTAGCGGACCGGGCACCGTAACCTCCGCGATCGAACCGACGGCGCGCCTGTGCACGGCGATGAGCCCGCGGGTCGCTTCCTCGACCGCTCGGGATGCGCCCACGAGCGTCACCGAAGTACCACGCAGCTCCTCGGTGGGGGCGTCGATGAGGATCTGTCCACGGTCGATGACCACGACGTGTGCGAGCAGGTCGGCGACCTCGTCGATCAGGTGGGTGGACAGGACCACTGTGCGGGGGTGATCGGCGTAGTCCTGCAGGAGCCGGTCGTAGAAGAGCTGCCTGGCCACGGCGTCGAGTCCGAGGTAGGGCTCGTCGAAGAAGGTCAGCGGGGCGCGCGATGCGAGCCCGACGACGACCCCCACCGCTGACAGCTGGCCGCGCGAGAGTTTCTTGATGGCACGTTTGCGCGGCAGGTTGAACTCTTCGATGAGTTGCTCGGCGAAGCCTGCATCCCAGTTCTCGAAGAACCAGCCGGCCGCGGTCATCACATTGGCGACCGTGTACTGATCGGGGTACTTCTGCGCTTCGCGAATGAAACACATCCGGCTCTGCACCGGAGCGTTCTCGTAGGGGTTCTCGCCGAACACTCGCACGTCACCCGAAGTCGGTGCGATCTGAGCTGTGAGCATCCGCATCAGCGTCGTCTTACCCGCACCGTTTCGACCGAGCAGGCCGATGATCGCGCCCGACTCGAGGCTGAGCGTGACGTCGTCGACGGCGCGGATGTCCTTGTACTGCTTCGACACCTGCGTGAGCTCCACTGCGGGTCGGTCCTGTCCGGCGAATGGTGCGGTGGTGGACGAACTCATTGCGATCCCTCCTTCTGGATGAGGTCAATCACTGCCTCGGGTGACAGGCCGATCGACACGGCCTCCCGGAGCATGGGGGCCACGAAGTCAGCGACAAAGGCCGATCGCCGCTGCGCGAGAATCCGTTCGCGAGCTCCCAGAGCCACGAACATCCCGATCCCGCGCTTCTTGTGCAGGATCCCCTCAGCCACCAGGTGGTTGATGCCCTTGGCAGCCGTGGCCGGGTTGATCCGGTAGAAGGCGGCGAGTTCATTCGTCGAGGGAGCCCTTCCCTCCTCCGGGAGAGAGCCGTCGGCGATGTCGTTAACGATGCGCTCGGCGATCTGGAGGAAGAGCGGCCGGCCTTCATCGAACATGAACACACCTCCTTGCTTGGTTAACCACTACAGTAACTAACCAACCAAGGAGGTGCAAGGTGAGTTGACGGTGGACGGCGTGACCGTCCGCTCACGATTCGGCGCGAAGGTCAGGCGGACTGCTCCACCTCCGTCGCACGCTCCCGGACCACCCCGGGCGCGGACACCTCCGAACCGCTGGTTGCCGGCAACCGCCCGGGCAGGAGGAAGGAGACCGCGACGGCAACTCCTGTGAAGGCGACCGCCCACCAGAAGGCATGGTCGAACGCCGCGGCCGCTTCGGCGGGCGACGTCGCACGGGCCGTACCGGCTGCGAGCACGGTCGCGAGGATCGCGGTGCCGAAGGAGCCTCCGAGCTGCTGGATGAGCCGCGAGAGGATCGAGGCGTCCGGCACATCATCCGGGGCGAGTCCACGGAAGGCGTGCGCCATCAACGGGATGAGCGCCGACCCCAGACCCAGGCCACGTACTACTAACACGCCCATCAGCCACCACTGACTGGTCTGGGCATCGGCCAGGGCGAAGGGAATGGTGGCGAGTCCGGCGATGAGGAACGAAGTCAGGGTGATCCACCGTGGGCCGACCTTGTCGATGAACCGGCCGAGCACCACCCGGGACAGCAACGCACCTACACCCTGCGGAATGAGCAGCATGCCGGCCTGGAGCACGTCTTGCCCGCGGATCTCCTGGAAGTACAGCGGCAACAGGAGCATCGCCCCGAAGAGGCCGAAGCCGGAGAGGAACATCAGCACTGAGCTGGTCCACAGCTGCTGATGCCGCAGGAGCTTGATGTCCACCAACGCCCGATGCCCGCGTGGGATCGCCCACAGGCAGAAGGCCGCGATCAACAGGACGCCGACCGTCGCCGGCAGCCACGCGTCGGTACGCGCAAAGCCGCCGCCCTTGGGCACATTGCTTAACCCGAAGAGCACGCCCACCAGTCCGGGGGCGAGCAAGCAGAGCCCGACGACGTCGAGTGACACCTTGGAGATCGCGCCGCCCCTCGGCAGGTATTTGGCCGCGAGGATCAGTCCCGCCACGCAGAACGGCACGTTGATCCAGAACATGTAGGGCCACGGCGCCGAGTTCAGGATCAGACCACCGAGAACCGGGCCGAGAATCGGCCCCAAGGCGATCGGCAGCCCGATGGTGACGGCGAGCTTGCCGAGGTCCCTCCCACGCGCTGCCTGCATGAGGATCGTGGTCATCAACGGCATCAGCATGCCGCCACCGAGACCCTGGACCGCCCTGAAAGCGATCAGCGCACCCGCGCTCCACGCCAGGCTGCAGAGCACCGAGCCCAGGAGGAAGGTCGCGAGGGCGATCATCCAGATCCACTTCGCCCCCAGAACCCGCTGGGCCCAGCCCACGAGTGGGACCGCCACGCCCAGCGCGAGCAGGTACGCGGTGCTGACCCATTGGATGGTGGCGAGGCTGACCTCCAGCTCGGTCGCCAAAGTGCGGATGCCAACGGCCACGATGGTCGTGTCCAGCAGCACCGCCATCCCGCCCACGAGGACGGCCCACGCCATGTGCTTGACCTCCGGCGGCAAACCCTTCTCGGGCGCCTGTTCGACCATCTCTCACCTCTTGGATACGCTGTGACTCTTACGGTGGAGAGGTTAGCCCCGAGAGGATAGGGAACGCAATGTCTCTTACGACGCGGCAGTCGAGGGCGGCACCGGGCGGCTCTTCCAGCGACGGCACGGTTCAGCCCGTCCGGCGACGGCGGGGAGCCGCCTTGGAGAAGGCCCTCCTCGACGCCGCCTGGAGCGAGCTGGCCGAGAAAGGCTATGCGGGCCTGACCTATGAAGGCGTCGCGGAGCGGGCCGCGACCAGTCGCGCGGTCATTTACCGGCGGTGGCCCACAAAACCGGACCTCACCCGGGCCGCTGCCATCCACGGCGGTCGCGTCGAGAAACCCGAACCGATCGACACGGGGTCCCTGCGTGGCGACCTCATCGAGATGCTGATGTGGGCCAACCGGACCCGCGTACGAGTCAGCCTGGTCATGGCGAACCTCGCGGAGTACTTCACCGAAACCAGCACCGCTCCCGCCGATCTACGATCCGCCTTCATCGCTGATCGCGAGCCGCAAACCGAGGTGTTCTATCAGCGAGCCGTCGAACGCGGCGAGATCCGGGCGGACCGGCTCACCCCACGGGCCAAGTCTCTCGCCTTCGACCTCTTCCGCGGCGAACTGCTCATGACACTCAAGCCGCTCCCAGCCGAGACCATCGAGTCGATCGTCGACGAGGTGGTCATGCCGCTGCTGACCCGGTAGGGCCGCACCTACCGCCGCACGCGGTACCGCAGGTAGAGCACCCCGGAAGCGAAGGCGCGGTTCTCCACGAGGTCGAGGCCGACCCGCCGCTCACCCCGGGCGAAGAACCGAACGCCTCCACCGAGCAACACTGGAGAAACCCGCACCTGGTACTCATCGATCAGATCCAGCTCGGCCGCCTCCGCGGCAAGGGTCGCCCCACCGATCGCGATGTCGCCCTCCCCCGGTTCGGTGCGCAGCCGCTCGACTTCCTGGGCCAGGCTGCCTGTGGCCAAACGAGCGCTGCTCTGCACCTCGGTCAGGCTCCGGGAGAACACGACCTTCGGTAAGCGGTTCCACAACGCGGCCCAGTCGGTTTCCAGCTCATCCAGCTGGTCCGCAGTTTCCCAGTACAGCATCGTCTCGTAGAGCCTTCGGCCGAGTAGGTGAACGCCGATGCCTCGTGTCTGGTCGAGGACGAAGCGGAAGACCTCCTCGTCCGGCTCACCCCAGCCGAGATCGCCGTCCGGGTCGGCGATGTAGCCGTCGAGTGAAACGCCCATCGAGTAGATCACGCTGCGCATCACGGTCCTCCTCGGTGTCGATTCGGCCGACCGCCAGGCCCATCAGCATGGCGATCACTCCCCCGGCTTAACACGGCTCGCCCGACGACGCGGCTCGAGCACCCACCGCCATTGGCGCCACCACAGCAACCCGGCCCCACCCGCCATGAATACCGCTGCCAGCAGCAACCAGCCACCCGCTGCTGACCCGGTCCACGCCAGCTGTCCGGTCGGCGTGGCAGGATCGGCACCGCCGGTCCCTGGTGCACCGGGCGAAGAGCTCCCCTCGACCGGCGAGGTCGCTGCCGTCACGCGAATGGTCACGACCGCCGTCGAGCACACCGCGGGCGCGGAGAACGCGCAACGTTCGTACTGGAAGGAGTCCACCCCCACGAAGCCCCGCTGGGGTGTGTAGACCGCCCGGCCGCCGGCGTCGACCGTCACGGTGCCGTGCGCGGGGGTGATCATGATCCGCGGTCGCCCGGCCTCCCCGGCATCATTCGCGGTGATGTCCAGCCGGACCGGTCTCTCCTGTGTGGTTGTGGCGACGTCGTCGTGAAGTCTCGGGGCCACCTCGACGACGAGCACAGCCGACGAGCACAGCCGTGGCCCCATCGCCGACCCCTGAGCGCAAACGGTGAAGAGCAGGGTGTCGTGACCGGTGAACGACCCCCGCGGCTGATAAGCGATCCTGCCGTCGGGGCGCACCTGCGCGACGCCGGCCGTCGGCCCCGAATCGATGCGCGGCACGGTGCCGTCCCCGATCAGGCTGTTGGCCATGACGTCGGCCAACACCGGCACCCCCACTCCGGTCCGCACCAGGGCATCCGATGCCTGCGGTGCCACCGCGACGATGACGGTCGCCGTGTGGCAAACATCGTCATGCCCGGCGGCGCAGACTTCGTAGGTCAGGCGGTCGTAGCCGGCGAAACCGTCGTCCGGGGTGTACACGAGCCGACCGGCACCGTCGATCACCGCGGAGCCGTGCTCCGGTCCGTCCACGACCGTGGGCAGTCCCGGGTTGCCGAGGTCGTTCGAGCGCGGGTCCAGGCCCGCCGCCTGCCCGACGGTCGTCCGCAGAGCATCTACCACCGCGATGGGGGCAACCGTGAGCGTCACTGGCACGATGACGCACCGTGCAGACGTATCACACAGTTGGACCGTCGCGTCGTCCACCCCGGAGAAGGTTGCGTCATTCGGCTCGTACCGGAGGTGGGCGACGCCGTCCTCCACGTCGACGACCGACAAAGAGCCGTGATCCGGTTCGTCGGCGACCGTGATCGTGATCGCGTCCCCATCCGGGTCGGCGAAACTGAGCGGCAGGATGACCGGTACTCCTGCCCACGTGTTGCCGGTGGCGGGGTCACCGACCGGGGCCGAACCCGTGGACCCCGAGACCAGCACGATCGCCGTCGCGCAGAGGTCCGGGTGGGTGGGCACACAGGTGCGATAGGTGAAGTGGTCCGAGGTAGTCGACAGCCCCGGGGTGTAGGTGATTCGCCCGTCGCCCTCCACCACTGCCGTGCCACCGGCTGGGGCCACCACGATGGTGGGACCGGTGCCAGCGCCGACGTCATTCCCTAACACGTCGATGGTCACGGGGTTGCCGGCGGTGAAGAAGGCAGCGTCTCCCCGGGCGAGTGGCAGCACCGTCACCGTCACCACAGCCGTCCCACAGGCAGGCGTGGCGGCATCGTCGCAGAAGCGCACGGTGAAGCTGTCCAAACCGGCGAAACCGTCTTCGGGGAGGTAGCTGAACAAGCCATCGGCCAGGACCGTGGCCTGCCCGTGGGTCCCCTGGTCACCGACCTCGTAGGCCAGCGTTTGGGCCGCGTCGGGGTCGTGGGCGACGACGACTCCCAACGCCGCGGTTCCGGCAATCGTCGTGACGGCGACCGGGTCGGCGACCGGTGCGTGATTGACCGCGGCCTGCACCAAGACCACCACGGTGGCGCTCGTGCAGGCAATGCCGTCGATGCTGCACACCCGGTAGTTGAAGAAGTCGGCGCCGACGAAGCCACCGGTCGGCGTATAGCGCACAGACTCGCCGTCCACCGCTGCGGTGCCATGATCCGGTTGAGTGATCGTCATACCGGCCGCGGTATCCCCGACGTCATTGGCCTTGGGCAGGACATCCACGGGCTGACCAGAGATGGTGGTGACCGCGACATCGTGTGCCACCGGCATGACCGTCACCGTGACTGTCGACGATCCGCACAACGAGGGAGTGCCGTTATCACAGGCCCGCACCCTGAAGGTGTCCTTGCCGGTGAAGTCCCCGACCGGGGTGTATGTATACGCACCAGTCAGGCTCAACGCCAGAGTCCCGGAGGATGGCGGGGTGAGCACCGCGAAAACCAGGGCCTGATCCACATCCTCGTCGGTGGCGACAACGGAGCCCGGCAGCGGCGTCCTGGCCCACGTGACCCCCGAATCGTCCAGGACGCTGGGTTCATTATTCGTGACCGCTGCGTTCGTGACCGTGGTGGTCACGGTGTGCTGGGGCGAGCTGCCGTCGTTGTCGGCAGGCACCGCGTCGGGTTCCTCGGCCGAGGCCGAGCCACTGACCACCAGTGTCGCTGGAGAACCCGGCGCCGTCCCGGAGATCACCAGCGTCCTGCTCACCCCGGCCGCGAGGCTCGGAATGGTCCAGGTCAGGGTGTTGCCGGATCGTGTCGCACCCGTGGCGACCACACCAGCGAGGTCCGCCGGCACGGTTGCCACGACGACGACGCCGGTCGCCGTCGAAGGTCCCCCATTGGTGATCACCAGCGTGTAGGTCACGCCTGTGCCGACCACTGCACTGGCCGGGCCGGTGACCTCCAGACGCAGATCAGCGGTCGAGGCCGAGCTGGTCGAACAGCCGGCGGGGCGGGCGTCATCGGCCGGGACCGAAACGGTACCGGCCACCGCATTCGCGATCGTGCCGGTCTGGAGATCGAAGATCTTCGGCGCGGCCGGCGGCGTGAGGTCGTGCACGAGGATGGGCTCCGAAGCGCTGCCACCGACGAAAGTTCCCTGTACCCGGGTCTGCCCGGCGAACTGATAACGCCCGTATCCGGTGATGGTGCCGTCATCGTTGAGCCCGGCACCTTGCAGGAACCCGCCGAGCGTCTGGGACCACTCACCGTTGACCCGGAACGAACCTGAGCCGAGCCGGATGATGCCGTCGTTTTGCCCTCGTGCATTGACTGCCAGATCTCCGTTGGTGGTGATCAGGCACCGATTCACCAGGGAGCCGGAACCGTTCACGATCATCGCCCCGTCGACCCGCACAGACCCGGTATTCACGAGGTCTCCGCTCACCGGCAAATCTCCGGTGACATGCAACTCTCCGGCGTTGGTCAACTCGGCGCTTCCGTTGAGGTTGAGCTGCCCGGCTGTCAGCGTTCCGTCATTGGTTATCACCGCACCGACCGACGATGTCAGTGAAGCCACATTGACGGTCCCGCCCACCGCGATCTGCAGGGCTGACGGTCCATTGAGATTTAAGCCGCCATTGACCGCCAGCGTGCCGCGAACGTCTACGAAGAGCCCATCGGCGGACGACAATGAGCCCATCACCGCAGCACCGTCGATCACCAGGGCGCCACGAGGATTATTGAGATAGGCGGGAGAATAGGTGGCACCCGGGCCAACACAGATCACGGCGTCGGCGGGCAGCGAATCCGATCCGCCGGTGAAGGTGCCGCCCGACAGCCGCAGAACCTCGCCGCCGGCCACCGTGATGGCATCGCTACCACCACCGGACAGGGTTCGGGTCGGGTTGGCGCAGGCCGTTGGATCGGGTGGCGCCGCACTCAAAGACGCCGCCCCTGCCGGAATAGGTCCGGCCACGAGAACGACGGCAGAAAGAACTGCGCAGAGCGTGAACGACGTGGAAAGAGTTCGCACGGCAACATCGATTCCGGGGGCTGACCACGCACCCGGCAGCGGCTGATTTCCGCTGGACAGACTCAGGCCCCCTGCACTTCGTCGCATTCCGGGAACGGCACCCTGCTGGCGCCGCGTGCCCACCGTAGCGACATCCGCGACGGTTAGTTCCGCAAGAACTCTTGTTCACAACGAGAGCGCGTATCCGACCATGTTTTAGCCATGTTCGCCAACTAAAAATTTCAATGGACTTACGCCGAATTTCTGTGGCGGTCCCCCGCAGTGACGTGACCACGGAAAATGCCCCCGCTCTGGAAATGTCGAGCGCACATCCTGAACAAGCCCTATTTCCCGGCGGGACCCATGTCAATCTATTCTGATTTCCCCAAACGTTCTCACCACGGCCGGAGCGCACCCCCGCCGCCGCCTGAGCCCGCACCACCACATCGCCCGATCCTGTGGGCTGTCTCGCAGGCGCCGGCCCCACGAGCCGCAGACACCCGTGCCGTGATGCGATGTGGTGTGCCTCGCCGGCCTCGAACCCTTACGGCCCACTGCGGCGCTCGACGCCTGGCAAGTCGTCTTCGTGCAGGACGTCCGACAGCCGTCGATCCGCCAATGCCGCGCCGAACTGTTCCGAAGCTCCGTCAGGGCGGGCCTCCTGCAGCACCCATCGGATCACCCCGGCGGCCCGGAGGCGGTCGCCGAGAGTGAGGACATCAAAGCGCTCGTGGACGGTCGGGTCGACGGTGGTACGAATCTCGTAGTCGATCCCCGCTGCTTGCACCAGTTCGAGCGAACGCCAGGCCGCCGCACCGGAAGGCCCGGCGCCGGTCACCGCGGGGTACTGCTCGGGGATGTGTTTGATGTCGAGGCCGACCCAATCGACCAACGGCAACACGCGAGCGAGTCGGGCAGGCCAAGCGCCGCCGGTGTGCAACCCCACCGCGAACCCCAGGTCGCGAACCTGCCGCATCGCGTCGCCCAGCCCGCTTTGCAGAGTCGGTTCACCACCGGTGAAGACGACTCCGTCGAGCAGCCCGCGGCGTCGTTCCAGCAGCCCGGTGACCTTCGGCCAGGGCACTGCCGCCGGAACCGTTGGGTCGATCAGACCGGGGTTCTGGCAGTACCCGCAGCGCCACGGGCAACCTTGGGTGAAGACGGTCGCGACGAGCCTGCCCGGCCAGTCGACCGTGGACAGCGGCACCAGTCCCGCGACGGTCAGTAGATCCTGAACGGAGTTGTCGGCATGCGTGCCCGTCGGCACGGCACGCAGTGCCGGGGACCTGGGGTCAGGCATTCACCAGTTCTTCCCGGAATGTGACCCGCTCGGTGTACTCGCCCTTCTTGCCGATGTTGAAACTCGCCACTGGTCGGAAGTAACCCATCACCCTGGTCCAGACCTCGGCGTCGCGACCACAGGTCGGGCACTGGAAGTGTTCGCCGGAAAGGTAACCGTGAACCGTACAGATGGAGAAGGTTGGGGTCACCGTCAGATAGGGCAGCTGGTAGGTGGAAAGCGCCCGGCGCACGATCGTCTTGCACGCCGCCGCGTCGGAAACCCGCTCCCCCATGTACAGGTGCAGGACGGTGCCGCCGGTGTACTTGCGCTGGAGCTCGTCCTGAAGGGTCAATGCCTCGAAGGGGTCGTCGGTGTGAGCGACCGGCAGCTGCGACGAGTTGGTGTAGTACGGCTGCTCCACGGTCCCTGCTTGGATGATCCGGGGATACCGGGCGCGGTCCTCCTTGGCGAACCGGTAGGTGGTGCCCTCGGCGGGTGTTGCCTCCAGGTTGTAAAGGTGCCCCGTGCGCTCCTGAATGTCGACGAGCCGGCCCCGGATGTGGTCGAGGACGCGTACGGCCATGGCGTGGCCGGCCTCGGTGGTGATGTCTTCGACGTCGAGCGTGAAGTTGCGGATCATCTCGTTGATTCCGTTGACGCCGATGGTTGAGAAATGCGAGCCCAAGGTTCCGAGGTACCGCTTGGTATAGGGGAACAGCCCGTCGTCCATGAGCTGCTGCACCGTGACTCGTTTCACCTCCAGCGATTGCTCACCCAGGTCGATGAGACGATCGAGGCTGGCTGTGAGATCGTCCCAGGAGCCGGAATGCAGGTAGCCGAGTCGGGCCATGTTGATCGTGACGACGCCGATGGAGCCTGTCTGTTCGCCTGAACCGAATAATCCGTTCCCGCGGGACAGCAGCTCACGAAGGTCGAGCTGCAGTCGGCAGCACATGCTGCGGACGTCGCCCGGTTCGAGGTCGGAGTTCACGAAGTTCTGGAAGTAGGGCGTCCCGTACTTGGCCGTCATCTCGAACAGCGCATCGGCGACCGGCGATTCCCAGTCGAAGTCCTTGGTGATGTTGTACGTGGGGATCGGGAAGGTGAAGACCCGGCCGGAAGCGTCGCCCGCGGTCATGACATCGATGTAGGCGCGGTTGATGAGGTCCATCTCAGCGGTGAGGTCGCCGTAGGTGAAGTCACATACGGCATCACCCACGAGCGGGGCGACCTCTGCCAGGTCGTCGGGGCAGGTGAGGTCGAAGGTGAGGTTCGTGAACGGCGTCTGCGTACCCCAGCGGGAGGGCACGTTCAGGTTGTGCACCAACTCCTGGATACCTTGGCGAACTTCGTCGTAGTCGAGGCCGTCCAGTCGCACATAGGGGGCCAGTAGCGTGTCGAAGGAGCTGAATGCCTGTGCGCCGGCCCACTCGTTCTGGAGGGTGCCGAGGAAGTTGACGATCTGTCCCAGGGCAGAGCTGAAATGCTTGGCAGGAGCGGAGTCGATCATTCCGGGCACTCCCCCGAACCCCTCATGCAGAAGCTGCCGCAAGGACCAGCCAGCGCAGTACCCGCCAAGCACGTCCAGGTCATGGATGTGCAGATCCGCGTTCCGGTGGGCCTCCCCGGCGGCCGGACTGTAGACCTGGTCGAGCCAGTAGTTCGCGATGACCTTGCCGGAGACGTTGAGGATGAGGCCACCGAGCGAGAACCCCTGGTTCGCGTTGGCGTTGACCCGCCAGTCGGAGCGGCTCAGGTACTCGTTCACGCTGCTTGCGACGTTGATACTGCGGCTCATCTCTTCGGCTCCTGAGTGGGTTCGACAGCACATCTAGTAGGTGCGACTCGGCCCCACCACTACATGTGCGATCGAGCCGGGGTTCCCACCCTCGCACCTCACACGTCGCGACACGCGTAGCCGCCGACATGCACAGGTCACCCGCTCGGCAGACTTAGGTCCCGATGCCGACATAAGCCTGCTGAGAGTCAGAAAATAGGTAGACGGCCGGCTACTCGGTTTCTGGCCCCTGAACCTCGATCGGCCGTTCAAGGGGAAGCGTCAGCGTGCTGCCCTCGGTGTCGACGGTGAACTCGTCCCACCCCTGGGAAGCCCCGGCAGCGATCGGGAAGTCAGTGCGCCTGTAGTCAACGACGAGGCTGACCTGGAAAGCGCCGCCCGGCGCCACGTCCACGGCCGTCGAGGCATTGCTCCGCGGGTCGCTCCACACATCGAGATTCATATTGGAGGGGGCCAACCGCACTATGAGCGGAAAGAGGTCGTCACTCGGGCGGTTCACCAAATGCAGGGTGTTCCCTGAAGTGTTGTGGTACTGAAAGGTGACGTACTCAGCGCCGTCCGACGGCCGCACGGTGTACTGGAACATCGCTTCGTCGACGTTCCCTGACGTCCAGGAGGACATCTGTTCGACCACCGGTTTCGGCCCAGGGTGCCAATGCCATCCCGCCCACCAACTCCCGGCAGCGACAGCGGCCACGACGACAATACCGGCGGCAACTCTCCGCCAGCCCCAGGTGCGGGTGAGCACAGCAGCACGCCCCACCCCTACCTCGGGGCCAGTGCCGCCGTCGTAGGCTTCATGAACTGCTAGTTTCGCATCGGGTGCCGCGGCAACATCGCCATGCATTTGGGACATAGCGGGAGCCTAGGCCTCCGAGCGTCCGATTGCCAAGTCTGTATCCGACTCACCGGGACCGCTCGACCCCACCGCCAGTCAAAGGAGTTCCGCGAAACTGCCCAGCTGCTTCCCGTCCGGGTCGGCAGCCCGGGTGAGCCACAGTTCGTACCAGTCCAGGAACGAAACAGGTGCCCCGGTGTCCGGGTGCAGGATCGGAGCAGCCGCAGCAGGACAGGGGTTCCCCTGATGAAGGGGAAATCGGAGGAATAGTCGATGGCGACGTTCTCGGGTTCATCGCCGAGCGGGATCACCCCGTGCATTGGGCCCGCGCCGCCGTCCCCGACGCAAGTGATCCATTCTCGGTAGTCGTCGGGAAGACACGCACCGAGCCGATTCTCGAAGGCCACCAACTCAGCGTCGGTGATCGGCGCCGCGAACTCGTAGTGGTGTTCTAAGGCCCCATGAACGCGACACATGATGCCGGTGACTTCTTTGGCGCCGATCTTGATCACGCGTTCGCGGTAGTCGACTGTCTTCAGCGCTTCGACATCTCGCAGAATCCCCGCTATCCGCGTCTCGTTCATGGGTTCAGTGTTCCGTCGGGTAGCCGACATCCAGGTACCGGTTCGCGGGCTGGCCCCTCGCATCCGTCGACGACGTGCGGCTCGATGGGGGTGGACGTTCTGCTCGCGGAGCGAGGTTTCGCGACCTAGGCCGCGAGTACACATCTGCGATGCGCTTATGTCCCGGTCCCTCCGCGAGCGCGATTCATCAGCTCAGAGGACGCCTCCTCGGACCGCCATCACTGATCTCATCGTTGCGCTGCGGGAGGGTCAGGCGGGGTTCGTCAGCTTCTGGGGTGGGCACGATCCCTGGCTCACTGCCGAAATCATCACCGGTCAGGCCCCCGGAGTCCGCTTCACCACTGCCGACGACGGTTCTTCCGTGAACTTTGCGTTAGAGGAGATCGAAGCGGCCAACCGCCGGGTGCCACAGGACCTTGGGCAGTTCGCCGCCCTGGCAGCACGGTGGGCGACCCGATGGAACCGCTCGGCCAAGGCACCTGAGGTTCTCCAGCTGGCCATGTCCCCGGTGTGAAAATACCCAGACCAGCTTGGACATTGAGAACCCCCACAGGTCTTCTCGCCGCCCCGCAACGCGGCCCAGATAACGAGAGAACCCCTGGAAATCCAGGGGTTCTCTCTCGGTGGGCGATACTGGGTTCGAACCAGTGACCTCTTCGGTGTGAACGAAGCGCGCTACCACTGCGCCAATCGCCCGAGGACAGTCCGTGTGGGCTGCGTGGACGATAGTAGCCTGTCCGGCCGCTGCGTCGCCAACTCGATCCCGGCGTGGCCAACCTGGGCTCGAACCGCGACCCGGCTCGGCCCCAGGCCGCGACACCGCGCATCCAGGACTACGGATCGATGAGTTCCGCCCGCCGGCGGTCGAAGAGTTCGCGTGCCGCCTGGCCGATCGGCCCTGGCGCGATCACGGTTCCGTCCAACCAGGTGGTCGGCTGAACATTGCGGACCGACCCGGCCAGCAGCATCGCGGCTGTTCCACCCGTCACCTCGTCGAGCACTTCGAAGGGTAGTTCGCCTGCGGCGGCTTCCCGCACGGGCAGCCCTTCGGCGGCGGACCATTCCAACAGCAGCTCCCGGGTGATCCCGGCGAGGCAGCCCGAACTCAAGGGCGGCGTGACGAGTTCGCCACCACGCTCCACGAAGACGTTCGACCCGGTGCCTTCACACAGTTCCCCCTGGGTGTTGGCCATGACGCCTTCGTCTCCCCCACGGGCGATCGCATCCGCCAGGATGACAACGTTCTCCGCGTAGGACGTCGTCTTGACCCCGGCGATGGCGGAGCGTTCGTTGCGCACCCACGGAGAGCGCACGGCTCTACCGGTCGGCACGATCTTCGCCGGACCGGCGGCGATGACGACCGTCTGCGGTCCGGGCTCCCGGCCGGAAGCCAACGGGCCCAGCCCATCGGTGACTGTGATTCGCAACCGTCCCACATTCGCACCGTCGGCCCGGGCCTGGTCGAGCACCGCCTGAGTTCCCGCGCGAATCAGGTCAGCGTCAGGCTCGGCCAGGCCCATGCCGGCCGCTGATCTCGCCAGTCGGCGCAGATGTCGCGTGAGGGCGAAGGCTTGCCCGTCGAAGATTGCGCAGGTCTCGAAGACACCGTCTCCGACCGTGATTCCGTGGTCGAGCGGGCTCAACACGCGGTCCTCGGGCCGCACCAAGCGGCCATCCACCCAGATCACCGTTGTCATAGGTCCAGTCTGCCGGAGACTCGCGACGAGGCGCACCATCGAAGTTCTGCGCGCGGCGATTGGACGATGACCTGATGCTTCGATTAGTGTGTGGGACGCGCCAGACGCCGGGGAGTGATCCTCGGTCCGGTCGCGCGGATGTGGCTCAGTTGGTAGAGCATCACCTTGCCAAGGTGAGGGTCGCGGGTTCGAATCCCGTCATCCGCTCGGAGATATCCGTCTCAGACAGACTCTCGGGTCCGAGGGAACGAGTCTCAAGGTGGAGTGGCCGAGAGGCGAGGCAGCGGCCTGCAAAGCCGTCTACACGGGTTCGAATCCCGTCTCCACCTCTTGGCATCAAGTCCAATCCCGGGCGATTGGCGCAGCGGTAGCGCGCTTCCCTGACACGGAAGAGGTCACTGGTTCGATCCCAGTATCGCCCACTCAGATATCACCGCAGGTCAAGGGCTGTCTCGGAGTCATCCGGAGTGGCCCTTCTCCTTCGAGGCGTCCCATTCACAACCCGAGGGCTAGGCCGAGCCAGTCCATTGCGCGGCGCACTGTCCCGTCGTCAGGTGTGCGTAGACCTGCGCGGTGACTGGGGTCCCGGCGTGTCCCAGGAGTTCGGACACGGCCTGCGGGCGGATGCCGTCGTCGAGTATCGCGGTGGCGGCAGAGTGCCGGAGGGTGTGCGGCGTGACGTCCTTCGCACCGGCCGGCTCGGCGGTGGCATCGAAAGCCCGGAGCACGATCCGTGGGTCGACCGGCTTCACGCCTCTGCGACGGCTCACAAGAGCTCCCCCCTGGTCCGCGCGCTCGACTTCCGGGAGTACGTCTACCGGCGCGACGAGGCCTACGTCGTGGACGGGGCGTTAAGGTGCGATAGGTGCGGCCGGATGAGCGTGGCGACTTGGGTAACCAGCAGCCGCCCGGGGTCACGAGGTGGAGCCGCGAGCCCGGCGGCCGGTGACGAGGCCCGCTGATCCCCCTCACCGGGCCACAACACCCGGACGTCCCTCCCACATCGCGAACGCGGCACAGGAGGCTTGGCGCTGCACCCGGGAACACCAGCCCAGGACACGTCACCAACAGCATCGACACGCCGACTCACACCACCGGCAACCCACCACGAACCAGTGGACACAAGGGAGCTGGCTTCGACACGCCTTCGAGGTTGAAGGAGTCGGTCAGGCGCGGGCGTGTGGGTGTGTACCCGGCGTGCTCGGTGATGTTGTCCAGCGAGGTCAACACACCGGCCTTACCCAAGCGGGCGGTATCCACGACAGCACTGGTGCCGCCGCGTGCGACGGTGACAGCGGTTTCTCCGAACCGGGCCACGTTCGCGCCGCCTTTGAGGAGCCAAGACCCGCCAGGAACAATGACCTCCGCTGTCGTGGATGTGACCGCACCTACCTTGGCAGCCACGCTCCCTGCTTTAGCTCCACCGCCAATCGCACCAGCACCCGGGATGAAGAACGTCCCAATGTTCAACACCGAGGTGGTGGCGGTGGCCACACCGTCTTCTTTCCACTGATGCCAACCATCACCACCGGCCTGCGCAGTGGCATAGTCATACCCGATCAAGGAACCGGCCGCGCCAACGACAACATCGTTACGATCTGCGGCCCACTGACCCAC
>JAVBNE010000060.1:0-47213 GCA_031551755.1 Cellulomonadaceae bacterium
CTCGAGGGTGCGCCCTCGACGGTTGGTCACGAGCTCGACGGACACCTCGTCGGGGTGCGAGACGATGCCCCGCACCAGGTGCTCGAGAGCCTCGGCGCGATCACTCACCGCCGACTCACTCGGCCGCGTTGTTGCTGACCTTGGCCAGCTCCTCGTTGAAGCGGGCCTGCTTGTCGACCTTCTGGGGCTGCGGCTTGAGCTTGCCCTCAGCGCCCGGCAGGCCCTTGAACTTCTGCCAGTCGCCGGTGATCTTCAGCAGGGCGAGAACCTGCTCGGTCGGCTGCGCGCCGACACCCAACCAGTACTGCGCCCGCTCCGACTTGATGTCGATGAGCGACGGCTCCTCGGTGGGGTGGTACTTGCCGATCTCCTCGATCACACGGCCGTCGCGCTTGGTGCGCGAGTCCGCGACGACGACACGGTAGTACGGTGCCCGGATCTTGCCGAGGCGCTTCAAACGGATCTTCGTGGCCACTTGGGTGGTCTCTCCTGGTTCTAGGGGGGGGCGACACGCCACCGCAGCCGGTGGGGCCGGAGCGTGGAGCGTCAGGACACAGCGGGCCGCGGAGAGAGGGGCCGGGCACGCCGAGTACCGGGCCATTGTGCCAGATGACCGACCACCTAGGCGAGACGGCCCTCCACCCGTGCCATGGCCCGCCACGGGGCGGGTCGGCGCTCGGGGGCGATCCCCCATCGGCGACTCGGGGTCACCGGCGGGGCTTCGGGGGCAGGCACCATGTTCCTGAGGCGCTGACCTGCGAAGACTTGGATCTGCTGAGCTACCGCGACGATCCAGGAGAACTCGTGACCACTCTCGCCCACGCACCGAAGTCCACAACGCGGCACTCAGCCGTCGCCCTGGCAAGCCCGAAGCGGGTCCGCACACCGGCTCCGGATCGCACTCCCCCTGCCCCCGCGCGCAAGCCCTCGCGCGACCTGTTCGTGGATGCCTTGCGCGCCTTGGCCACCCTCGCGATCCTCACTGTCCATTGGTCGATGGCGGAGGCCACCTGGACCGACGAAGTACTCACCACCGGAAACGCGCTCGCCCATGGTTTCGGGTGGGTGGTGACCTGGCCGCTTCAGGTACTGGCGGTGCTCTTCTTCGCTGCCGGTGCCGCGGCGGCCTACGACTCGCGGGCCGGCCGCACGGGCGCCGTCGCACTGTTACGCGCCCGGATCGGTCGAATCCTATGGCCGGTGGTCGTGTTCGGCGTCGGCTGCGGCGGCGCCCTGGCTGGGTTGGCGGCAGCGGGGGTCCCCGGGCAGGCATTGGTCACACTCGCTCGCCTCGCTCCCCAACCGCTGTGGTTCCTGGCGGTCTATGTCGCGCTCCTGGCGGTGACCCCACTCCTGAAACGCTGCCTGAGAGCCTTAGGCTGGCGCCTGCCGGTGGCGCTCGTCGCGGCGGTCGGCTGCACGGACCTGCTGCGTTTCGGCCTGGACATTCAGTGGCCCGCGATGACGAACATCGTCATCGCCTGGGCAGTTCCTTACACACTGGGGCTGGTCTACGCCGAGGCGATCAGGCAGGGCTCCCTCCCTAGACCAGCAGTCCTCACCTGTGCGGGGGTCGCCGCGTTGCTCGGCGCCGGTGCACTTGTCATCTTCGGGTCCTACCCGGCCAGTCTCATCGGTATGCCGGGGGCAAAGATCTCCAACCTGGGTCCGCCCACCATGCTCGTTGTCCTCCATGGGGTCGGTCTGGTGGCGCTTGCGCTGGCCGCCCGAGGACGGCTGGTTCGCTGGGCGGAAGGCTCGGGCAAGCCGATGATCCGAACGATCTCCCAGCGCTCCATGACCATCTACGTGTGGCACGTCATGGCGATGGTGACCGTGGTCGGAATCGTCCTCGTACTCCTCGGCGAACGGCTTCCCGATGCCTGGTCGGTGGACTGGTGGGTCACGCGGCCACTCTGGTTCGGCGCCTTCGCCCTGGTCTTGACCGGCATCTGCACCATCGTGCCCGAACGCGCGCCATGGGGTGCGCGTTGCCGGGCCGGACGAGGGCGGGGCGACCTGCTTCCGGTCCTCCCCACGCCCCGGCGGACGAAGGCCGACAACGCGCTTGACCACTCATCGGCGTTGGCACCCCGGCGTACGGTCAACCTCCTCGTGGCTGTATCGCGTACGCCAGCAGAGCGAAAGTGAACATCACCGCAGACACGGCGATGCTGACGGGTCCAGCCGCTGGTGCAAGGGTCAGCCCCCACCACGAGTATGTGATCCCGTCGGTACCGAACTGGGCCGCGAAGGCCGTCACCAGGGTGGTGGGCAGCCACGCCAACGAGGCAGAGGCGAACCGAACAGTGGCCACCGCCAGGGCCGCCGAGACCAGCACCCCGCGCACCACCGCACCCAGCTCGATTGGTGTCACGGAGCCCGCGCGGGCCGCGCCCCCGACCACAGTGGCCGCTGCAATCAGCGCGATAACCGTGAGCGCGAGGACCCAGGGAACCCGGGCAAGGCGGACCTTGGTGGTCTCAAGCTGAGGCAACCGAACCTCCGCACAGCCGATGGCCACACACACGCCGGCCGCCGCGGGAACGAACATTCCCGTGGCGACCGGAGCGCCCAATTCCACAATCAGGCGAGAAGTCATGTGCGGCTTTGCGGCTAAGCCGCACATCGCAACGCCGACCAGCAGGCCCGCCAGTGCCATGCCGTGATGGATCGACAACCATCCGCGAAAGGCCATCACCTGTCGAGATCGCATGCCGCGAACCGGTTGACAACCGCCTGGGCCTCTGCCGGGGAGTAGTCGGGGACCGGAGCACCGGACATCTCCCGAACCACGATCTCTGGATAAAGGAGGTGGACCCAGGTCACGGCTAGCCGTTGGAGATCCTCGAAGTACTCGTTCGGCGGTGGCTCCTCGGCCGAAATCGCTGGGCACCAGGTAGGCGTCAGAATCCCGCTTGCGAAAGCCATGGGATCGATCCTTCCCCGCTCGAGCGGTTCAAATCCCGCGCCCTCGCCGATTCCGGGAGAGTAACTCCTGCTGCGCTCTTGATACCGCGTACGAACAAACGAATCGTAACCCTGAGCTCGGGCGGCAGCGGTCAGCTTCGAAATCTCCGTCCGTGCCGTCGCTGCGTACCGTTCATGCTCTCGGTAGGTGCAAACCATTGGATCAGCGCCGACACACCGATCTGGTGGCTGTGCATCGTGGTGAAAGGCACGGCCGGGCACGAAGGCGGGAACCACCGCGACTGCGAGGACCACGGAAACGCCGGTGAGGACTGCGACGGGACCCGGCGCCAGCCGGACGCGCCGGCGGGGAAGCGGAAGCAGGAGCAAGAATCCTGTGCCGCCCAGGAGTGCTATCTGCAGCAGGTGGAATGTTGCGTTCCATTCCAGGCCGATCATTGGCATGGTCGCCCCGCCGTCGCCAAACGCGGCGAATCTGTCCGACCCAAATGATTTCCCGGTGACCGTCTGACTGATCGCGTAAGCGAGTGCACCAGCAAGAGGACCCGCGAGAAGCACTGGCATGAACCGGCCAAGAAAGGACCCTAGGCACACGAACCAGATCAGCGTGACCGACTGCGCTCCGAGGGCGAGACCGATCTGCCACCAGGCGACGCGTGGCCAGACACCTCCCCACGCCAGCGCACCCGCGATCACCAGAACGTGAGCGCCCACCATGGGTAGCGCCGTCCAGCCGGCTGCCCACGCATAGATCCATCTCCCACGCCGAGCTGCGAGCGGAAGATGGATACTGCCTGGCCGGGAGAGTCGAGCCGCATCGACCGCCGCAAGGGCCGCGCCGATGATCCAAAAAACCCACAGGACGAACACCATCCAGCTGACGGTCCAGACCGGATCCCCGAGGTAGGGAGCGCCGCGCAGGACTACCATCTGCAGATCGACGCCGAGTGTTACCACGAAGGCGTACGGTCCGACCAGCGACTTTAGTGCAAAGCCCGCTCCCAGCCGCGCGCCCACTGGAGGCCGGGTCACCCGGCGCTCACCATCAGTGTCGCCATCGCTTGCTCGAGAAGGGACTCACCGGGCGCATCGGCGTCAGCGAGCTGCTCCAGCCCGCTGACATCACCGTCGTAGGCCACCGTGCCTTCATTGAGAACAAGCACGCGATCGGCTAAGGCCCGCACATCTTCTACCAAATGTGATGCAATGATTACAACCCGTTCACTAGCGACCGATTTGATCGTGGAGCGGACAGCGATTCGCTGAACCGGGTCGAGGCCAACGGTCGGCTCATCGAGCAATAACACGTCGGGGCGATGAACCAATGCATGCGCAATCCCCAGCCTGCGCCGCATTCCACCTGACAACGCAGATACGCGCTGGCCACGCCGATCCAGAAGACCGACCTCCGAAAGCGCTCGTTCAACGCGCGACGGCCGCTCCCCAGCAGGAATTCCTTGGGCCCACGCCACAAAGTGCAGGAACTCCTCGCAATTGGTGCGCGTCGGAAACTCCATCTCCTGTGGAAGATAGCCCGTCGCCGCTCCTCGCGAGCGTTCGATCGTTCCCCGGGAGGGCCGAATGAGTCCCGCCAACATGCGAAACAGGGTAGACTTGCCAGCACCGTTCGACCCAATGACGCATACCACACTGTTGTCAATCTCCGCACTAATGGGGCCAACAGCGAATCCGGATCTGTAGCGGTAGACAAGGTCATTGAACGCTAGCACTAGTATTTCACTCCGTTGGTCCACCAGGTTCCGCTGGCCCGATCGTTACCCATAGGAACATCCACCTTTGTGGTTATTCCAGCACGGGCATAGTTCCCCGAACCTGGAACACTGCTGGTAATGTGAACCCTCACCCATTTCCCCGATGCGCTGACGCGGGTGGCATCTTTCCGATTGGAATAGTAATACGCCTGCCACTCCTCCTTGAATGTGTCGCCGACCGACGCTGATCGACTGCGCTTGACCATACCTGCCCTCACTAGATCGGTCAAATCGCACCATAGCAAAGCTCTTCTGCCCTTCAGCCCGCGACAACCCGGCCCCGCAATACCACCGCCGTCGGATGACGCAGTACGTCAATATCTTCCCGAGGGTCTTCGGGGTAGACCACGAAGTCGGCGCTCGCCCCGTCCACCAGCGACCCGAATCCCAGGTACGCCCGGGTGCGCCAACTCGCCGCCGCCACGACGTCCCCTGCGGGGACTCCAGCGGCCACGAGCAACGCACACTCGTCTGGAAACCGCCCGTGCCCGATCGTGCCACCCGCGTCGGTGCCGACGAGCAGCTGGACGCCGGCCGCGTGGAGGTGGCGCACCTGCTCATACCGTCGCGCATGCATCGCCCGCATGCGGGCGGCGTACACCGGGTACTTCCCGTCAGCTTGCTGGGCGATGTCCGCGAATCTCGCGACCTGCAACAGGGTCGGCGTGACGGCGATCCCGCGATCCGCGATCTCCGCCATCCGATCGGCGGGGATACCCGTGCCGTGTTCGATGCAGTCCACACCGGCCGCCAAGAGGTCGTCGATCACCTCTTCGGAGAAGGCATGCACGGTGACCCGAGCACCTTCGGAATGGGCTGCGGAGACCGCCTCGATCAGTAGGTCACGGGGCCACAGCGGCCGCAGGTCGGCCTCCGACCCCAGGTCGCGGTCAATCCAGTCGCCGACGAGCTTCACCCAGCCGTTCCCCCGCCGAGCCTGCGCCCGGACGGCATCCGGCAGCTGGCCCACCTCGTCGAGCTCGAGCCCGTAGTGACGTAGGTAGCGTTTCGGGCGCGCTAGGTGCCAACCCGCACGGAGCAACCTCGGCATGAGTGGATCTGCGTCGATCCAGTGGGTGTCCGATGGCGAACCGGCATCGCGGATCGCCAACACGCCGGCATCACGATCCGTGACCGCCTGGACCCGGGCCGTCGCCTCATCAACCGGCCCGCCGGGGCCAAGACCGATGTGGCAATGCACATCCACCAACCCTGGCAGCACCCAGCCGGTGAGCTCCGTCGCCGTCCCCGTCAACGCCGAGGGCCGCGTCAGGGCGACCCGCCCCTTGCGCACCCACAGGTCCGAGAGCGCGTGGTCGTGCCCGCCGAGGATGTGGCCGCGAATATGAAGCTGCTCGGCACCCAGTGCGGCGCCTTGTTGGCTGGTCACTTGCCGAGGAACTTCTCCAGCCCGGGCGGGATCTCCAGATCGTCAGGAGCTGCCTTCCCCGCGCCCAAACCGAAGGCTGAACCCGGCGCCGCCGCCGGGCGCTGCCCGTACGCCCGTGCCGCCGCCTCACGTTCCTGTGCCGCGCGCTTCGCCGGGTTACCGGAGCGCCCCTTGAACTTGCGCGGAGGGGCCGATCGGCCGCTCGACTTCTTCCCACCCATCCCTGGCAGGCTGCCCATTCCGGGCACCGCGGGCATGCCACCCTTGCCCATCTGCCGCATCATCTTCTGGGCGCCGGCGAACCGCTCCAACAGGCCATTGACGTCGGACGTCGTCACACCCGAACCACGTGCGATGCGGGCCCGGCGGGAGCCGTTGATCATCTTGGGGTTCTCGCGCTCGGCCGGGGTCATCGAACGAATGATCGCCTCGATCCGGTCGACCTCGCGCTCGTCAAAGTTCTCCAGGGCCTCACGCATCTGCCCCATGCCTGGCAGCATGCCGAGCATCTTCTTCATCGAACCCATGTTCTTCATCTGCTGCATCTGCACCAGGAAGTCCGCGAGGGTGAAGTCCGTGCCGCTGGCCAGCTTCTGGGCCATCTTGGCGGCTTCGTCCGCGTCGAAGGCCTTCTCCGCCTGCTCGATGAGCGTCAGAACGTCGCCCATGTCGAGGATGCGCGACGCCATCCGGTCAGGGTGGAAGGCTTCGAAGTCGGTGAGCTTCTCACCGGTCGAGGCGAAGAGGATCGGCCGACCAGTCACCCCGGTGACAGACAGTGCCGCACCACCGCGGGCGTCCCCGTCAAGTTTCGAGAGCACGACGCCGGTGAAATCGACACCCTCCTCGAAGGCCTTCGCCGTGGCGACCGCGTCCTGACCGATCATCGCGTCGATCACGAAGAGGATCTCATCCGGCTGGACGGCGTCGCGGATGTCGGCGGCCTGGCGCATCAGCTCAGCATCGACGCCGAGGCGGCCTGCGGTGTCGATGATGACCACGTCATGCTGGCGCGCCCGAGCGATCTCGACCCCTTCGCGGGCCACCGCCACTGGGTCTCCGGTCGGCACCTCGTCCTCGCCCGCGACCCCAGGATGCGGCGCGAAGACCGGCACCCCGGCACGCTCGGCAACCACCGTGAGCTGGGTGACCGCATTGGGGCGTTGCAAGTCGGCGGCGACCAGGATCGGGGTGTGCCCCTGTTCCCGAAGGAACAGGCCGAGCTTGCCCGCGAGCGTCGTCTTTCCAGCTCCCTGAAGACCGGCGAGCATGATGACGGTAGGCGCCGTCTTCGCGAACCGCAGTCCGCGAGCCTGACCACCGAGGATCGAGACCAACTCGTCATTGACGATCTTGACGACCTGCTGGGCCGGGTTCAGCGCCGCCGAGACCTCTTCGGAGAGCGCGCGCTCGCGCACGGCTGCCGTGAACTCGCGGACCACCGGCACCGCGACGTCCGCGTCGAGCAACGCGCGACGGATCTCGCGAATGGTCGCGTCGATGTCCGCCTCGGACAATCTGCCCTTTGAACGCAGATTGCGGAAGGTGGAGGTCAGGCGATCTGACAGCGTGTTGAACACCGCGTCATCCTCACTGGTGGGGAACCGGGAATACCAGCGACCAGCCTACCCGGCACCGGTCATGGCTCATCGCGCGCCAGCTCCTGTGCCGCCCGATTGGTGAGGTCATCGACCAGCCGTGCCCGCCAGGACGTCCACCCCTGCGGTCCCAACGATGCCGAGTCCGCCTCGGTGAGGAGCCGAAGCATGACCAACAGGTCCCGACGGTGCCCGACGGCGGCCGCCAGTTCGTCGACTGTCGCCGGGTCATCCGGGTCCGCGGAGAGTGCCAGCCTCGACAGTGTCAGGTGCTGGGCCACGAGCAACCGCACGTTGTCGACGACCGGCCGGTCGAATCCCATCCGCCCCAAGATGACGGGTACCAGCTGTGCCCCCACCTGCGAGTGATCCTCCGCACCCGCCCGTTTACCGATGTCATGAAGGAGTGCCGAGAGCAGCAACCCATCGGGGTCGGCGACCCGCAGCCGATCCCGGCCGACCCTCGACACCACTTCGATCAGGTGCCGGTCCACGGTGTGACGGTGCGCCGGAGATCGTTGCGGGCGATTGCGCACACCGGCCCACTCCGGGATCCAACTCGTCACCACGCCCCCCAGGTCGAGTGCCTCCCAGACCGGTATCTGTGCGGGGCCGGAGCCGAGCAGGGTGAGCAAGGCATGCCGATGGGCTGCCGTCCACGGTTCTGGAAGGGGCGCGGCCGAGCCCAAGGCCGCCACGGAGATCGGGGACAGCACCAACCCGGTGCGCGCAGCGGTCGCGGCCGCCCGCAGGGAAAGCCCGGCATCGGTCGCGGGGTCGGTGTCGGCGGCCAGGACGAGTTCACCATCGTGTTCCACCAGGCCGACCCCGACGGGCCGCAGACGCGGGGCCACCCGGCGCCCGCGCACCAACACCGGCCGGGAGACCGCCACCGTCAACGCCCGCCGAGCCCGGCGCGCAGTGGTGTCCAGGGCGTAGGAGATCTCCCGGCCGGCCTCCGCGAGGCCGGCCAGCAAGTCGTCCGGGTCGGCCAGCCCGCTGGCTGCGGCGACTTCTTCCAGGTCGGCCAGCGACAGTCGATGGGTGGCGCGTCCGGTGACCGCCTGCAGCCGGTCTCGCACATCGAGCAGGTGTGCGACCGCATGGTCGTAACCCCCGTGGGGACGGTCGGTGAGCCAGGTGGCGGCGAGGGCAGCGACCACCACCGAATCGCGCAACCCGCCGCGCGCCTCCTTGAGATCCGGCTCGATGAGATAGGCGAGTTCCCCGGCCTTCGCCGCCCGGCGGCGCGCCGAGGACAACAGCTCGGGCAGCCGACGGCGGGAGTTGGCCCGCCAGTCGGTGAGTACCGCCGACGAGGCCCGGTGCACGATGCGGTCGTCGCCCGCGATGGCGCGCACCTCCAGCCAGCCGACGGCGGCCGCCAGGTCACCGGAGGCGACCTGGCGGCATTGAGTGAGTGAACGCACGGCGTGGTCCAGGGTGATCCCCGCGTCCCACAGCGGGTACCACAGACGGCTCGCGATCTCGGCAACCGCCTGCTCGGAATGACTGCGACCGTCGTGGATCAGCACCAGGTCCAGGTCGCTCATCGGCCCCCAGGAGTTGCGGCCGAGGCTGCCAACCGCGGCCAAGGCGATCCCCGCATCCCCGGCACCCGAGTCCCTCCACAGGTCACGCAAGCGCACCCGCACATGGTCGGTGAACCCCTTGCGAACGCGCGGGCCGGGATCGCCGGCAGCGATCCCGGCCCGCGCGAGTGCCAGCACCTCGGCGCGCAGGTCCCGCACCGCGAGGCTCGGGCGTGACGTGCTGGTCACCCGTGCGCCTAGAGCGCCCCGGCGCCGTGTTCGCCGGTGCGCACCCGTGCGACGTCGTCCACCGTCACCGTCCAGACCTTGCCGTCACCGATCTTGCCGGTCTGAGCCGCCTTGACGATGACGTCGGTGACCACCGAAGCGTCGGCGTCGTCCACGAGCACCTCGATCCGCACCTTGGGTACGAGGTCCACCGTGTACTCGGCGCCCCGGTACACCTCGGTGTGGCCGCGCTGACGACCGTAACCACTCGATTCGCTGACGGTCATCCCCCGGACGCCGGCGGCCTCCAAGGCTGACTTCACGTCGTCGAGCCGGTAGGGCTGAATGATCCCTGTCACGAGTTTCATGCCCGCACCTCCTTGATCACACTGCTTTGAGCGACGGTCTCGTAGCCGGTCTCCCCGTGCACCGCCAGGTCGATCCCGCCGACCTCGGCCTCCTCGGATACCCGCCAGCCGGGTACCGCCTTCAATACTCTGGCGATGATGAAGGTCGCCACGAAGCTGAAGACGACCGCCACGAGCGCGACGATGATTTGGGTACCGAGCTGCGTGAGCCCGCCACCGTAGAAGAGTCCGTTCTTAGCACCCTCGGGGTACCAGGCGGAGTTCTGGTTGGTTGCGAAGAAGCCGATCAACACCGTGCCGACCAGTCCACCGACCAGGTGCACGCCGACTACGTCGAGCGAGTCGTCATAGCCGAAGCGGTACTTCAATCCGACGGCCAAGGCGCACAAGATGCCTGCGACCGCACCGATGGCGATCGCCCCGAAGGTGTCGACCGCGGCGGCGGCCGGGGTGATCGCCACCAGCCCCGCAACCACACCGGAGGCGGCGCCGAGCGAGGTGGCGTGACCGTCGCGGATCCGCTCCGTGCCGAGCCAGGCGAGCATCGCGACCCCGGTGGCCACCAGCGTGTTCAGCCAGGCACGGCCTGAGACACCGTCGGCACCGAACTCCGACCCCGCGTTGAAACCGAACCAGCCGAACCACAGCAGTGCGGCCCCGAGCATGACGAACGGCAGGTTGTGGGGGCGCATCGGCTCGGAACCGAACCCCTTGCGTTTGCCGATGACCAGGGCCAATACCAACCCGGCGATGCCGGCGTTGATGTGCACGACGGTGCCGCCCGCGAAGTCGATGGGTGTGGAAAGCCCGGACGTGATCCCGTCGGCCCCGAGGAGTCCCCCACCCCAGACCATGTGCGCCAGCGGCGCGTACACGAAGGTGACCCAGATCGCGGTGAAGGCGATCCACGTGCCGAAACGCACCCGCTCGGCGATTGCGCCCGAGATCAGCGCGACGGTGATGATGGCGAAGGTCGCCTGATAGCCGACGGCCACCAGCGCAGGTACGCCGGTACCGGCCATCAGTGAGTCGTCGTCCGTCATCCCAGCCAAGCTGAAGAAGTCTGCTGGGTTGCCGATCAGCCCTCCGGCCATGTCCCCCCCGAAGGTCATGGAGTAGCCGTAGAGCACCCAGAGTAGGCCGGCGACGCCGATCGCACCGAAGCTCATCATCATCATGTTCAGGACGCTCTTGCCGCGCACCATGCCGCCGTAGAAGAACGCCAGTCCGGGCGTCATCAACAGCACCAGCGATGCGGCCATGAGCATCCAGGCGGTGTTGCCTGTGTCCAGCTCGAATTCCATCCCGGTTGCCCTCTCCTCCAGGCCGGCCCTGCGCCGACGACCCAAACTTCGCGCCGCGACGTTTCGACCGGGGGTGCCCGAGCGTTACACCCAGGTGACGAACCGCCCGGCGCCGTAAACGTTGGGTTTCCGGTGTGTGTGAGTGGGGCGCAAAGGGCGTTAGGCTGACGCCCGACCAGTAGGAGCGAGAGGGACGGCAGTGACAGAAGCACACACCCGCACGGTCGAGTTTTCCTTCAGCCCCGGGACCGATCCGGTGGCCACGTTCGACAGGATCTGTGGGTACCTGCAGAACGCGCTCGCTTCGTCCATGACCACGCTGATCACGGAGCCCGTGACGGCGACGGCCGTCGATCAGGGGGTGGCGAGAGGTTCGGGCGCAACGGCCCAGAGCCCCAGCGGCGCCGCACCCGCTGCTCCCGCGGACCAGGCGTCGGATGCGTTGGCCGCCGCCCGGCAGATCCTCGACAGCCTCGGCGCGTCGAAATCCTCGAGCACTACCGTGCAGGTGGACGAGACCATCATTCAGAGCACCGTCACCGGCCCGGACGGCGACAGCACCACGACGGTGCACAGCTCCGGTGACGACCCGGCTGCCCTGACCGAGGCGCGGGAACGGATTCACCAGCTGCTTTCCGATATGGACAAGCCGATGGTTCAGGCCGCAATGCGGGTGGCGCGTACCTCCGCGACCGGTCGCACCGCCGCTGATGCGGTTGGGGCGCTCCGGTCGTCGGGCCACACCCCGGGTTCGTTGTCCGGGTCGATGCGGCTGACTTCACCCCAGGCCAATGTGGACGATCTGGGGAGCGTGAGCTTGTCGCTCCCCCTGAGTTCTGGAGTGATGCGCCTCGACATCGCTTCTGAGAGCGCCATCGTTGCCCGTTCTCTGGAAGCGGCCGTTCAGAAGGCTGGGAAGAAGGCCGGCGTCACGGTTAGCAAAGGTCAGGGCTCGGCGACGCCGTCGGGTCCCGTCGTGGGCTCGTCCCGAGGTGTTCCGACCCCGCACGATTTCGCAGCGCCCCCGCCCACGACAGCCTCCCTCGGTCAGGCAGGGGCGACGTATCCCGGCCTCGTGACCGAGCCACCCACCCGCACCGCGAGGAACTTGATGCTGCTGAGCGTGATCGTGACGGCGATCGCCGCCCTCGCCGTGGTCGGCTGGCTGTACTTCGGGGGGTAGTCGGGCGGGTTACGTGTGGCGGCTGGTTGGACACTAACTCAGCTGGCGTGCGGGCTGATGACCAGGAAGTTCACCCTCCGAACCTGCGGAGGCGGGTCAGTGGTGTAGCTTATGTCCACGGTCCAGCGACCGTAGTCGTCGGTCTTGTCAAAGTAGAAGCTATTCGGGTCACCACCGCGCCCCCCCGCCCAGCCATCCTTTTCGAGAGCTGATGCCATGAGCTCAGCGGCTTCTTCGGTGGTAGTGGGCTCCTCAGGAGCGAGTTGAATCGCACCGTAGCCGCGCCACCAATGCGCCAGGACGCCTCCCCCGAAGAAATTGGGGCTATCCTCGTCCTCGGATGCTGAAAATGTCGCCGAATCGATCATCTCGAGATCACGCACCGGCCCAAGCACAAGAACGCCTATCTCATCAATCCGGACTTCCAGCTGCTCCATCGTCACATCCTCCTCCCGCGAGCACGCGGAGCTCGTGAGCCCCACCATCGCCCCAACGACAAACACGATGAGAATGCCAACACCGTGTCGGAATCCTCGCAACAATGATTGATGGTGCATCATTTCACCTCAACATAGTCGGGCCTATAGCCATCAGCGTCAACACCATCGGTATATATTTGAACAACATCGGCCCCACCCCGAAACTCGTAAGTGACGACTTTGTCGGGTACCCAAGTCTCCACTTGGCCGCCGATGAGGACATTGACAATATTACGGAATGACGTCGATTTGAGCCCGTATACTGTGGAGTGAGCTCCAGGGTTGTCTTCAAGGTGACCGAGCTCCGGTTTCGTTCGGTCAATGAAACCCGTCTCGAGGCGAACAATACCCTTGGCATCCAGTGGCGACTTGCCTAAGCCAAGGTCCCCCAGGTCAGCATCTTGACACCATCCGACGATCGGGTCGTTGCGCGCCATCATCGAGTAGTGCGGGACCTTCGCCGTGTACGGGAATTCCGAAATCGACTTCACGTCGTTCCCTAGCCCCGCTGAGGAGACGTATAGGATCCGGTCGGCACGCAGTCCCGATTTCTCAGCCATCGACACCACCGTTGCACCATAAGAATGCCCCGTCACCGTGAGCGTGGATTCTTTGTGGAGATCGATCGCAGCGGTGAAATCTCGCAGCTTCGGGGCCAAGTCCCGAGAGTACTTAGATTCGGCGGCGTCCAGCAGCTGCGGGAGCTCCCCACCGGCCCACGCCACCACCGCAGTCCTCCCGCCAGGATCGCCTCCATCACGGTAAAGCGAATCGTGAGCCGCCATGTACATGTCGGTGGCTCGCGCGTCGGGATTGTAGAACTTGTCAATATTGGTGCCGGTGCCCGGAACATGGACAACGACATTATCCATCCAGGCTGGGATGTCACCATTGGAATCATACGCGCCGTGGTAGATGCCAATTGCCTCATGATCGGGGTCGAAAACCACCACCTGCGCGGCATCGCGAAAGTGCTGCTTCCCGCCTTTGTCGTACCATAGCAGGCTCTCATGCCGAGGATTCGGTGGATCAAGTAACTTTCGATACGTGGCAATGCGCGTATCCAGGGCCTTGAGTTCTGCCATGATGCGCCCGCGCTGGGAGAATCGGCCGTGGCCACGATACTCATCCAGCCGCCGTCGAACAGCCTCTCGTTCAACGAGCGCCCGCTCCAACTCTGCCCGCATCGCCGCCTGGTTGGCCTGCACCCGGAACATCAGCGGTATGCCGTTGAGGTTGCCCATGATCTTCGGGTCCTCAGTCAACAGCCGTTGCCGGTCAACCTCACCCAACATGTCCCACGCCTTCCTGACCGTGGTGGCGTCATCGAGCCCGGCCAAATCAGCCGGAGTAATCGCGGCGTGGTTACCCGACCACAACGCCGCCGCGACTCCGACCAAGGCTGGCGTCGAAACACCGATCGTTCCCCAACCGGCGCTGATCTGCTCAACCACATCGATACTGCGAAAAGCCTGTGCGGTTTGGGTATCGACCACCTGCCGACGCTCCATCAACTGGGTCCACGCCAACTGAGCTTCAGCGACCTCCTCGATCGCCATCGACCACCGGCCCCAATACGACCCGGAGTCACCCACGGCTTCCCGGGGTGGCAACACATCCCACGACGGCGACGACGCCTGCGCAGCCGGCTCATCCGCACACACCACCGCCCGCAACGAACACGCCGAATGGTAAGCGTCCTCGAACCGGCCCCGGATCAACGCCGCCAACCGCTGGAACTCAGTGATCTCATCACCATAGGCAATCAGGATCTCGCGCATCCGCGACCACCCAGCACCGACCTGATCAAGGCCGACGGCCGCACCCTCCAGCACTACCCGCATCTCGTCGACGAACTTCGCCTCCAGCACGCTCCCCGCCGCCAACGCCGCCCGCACATGCCGTGCCTGCTCGGCACACCCCTCCGCCCGCAAGCCCATCACCATGGCCGCCTCGAAAACTGACGCCGGGTTCCCGGCGCCCGGATCACCCACCAACTCCGGCATCACCGCACATCACCGCCCGAGGCCCCTGAGGCCCCTGAGGCCCCTGAGGCAAGGTCGCGATCGACAGCCGCCCACTCGCGTTGAGACACCCCCACCATCGCCACCTGCGCCTCCACCACATCAGTCACGCTGGCCCCGCAACGGGTCAGGACAGGCTCCGAATCGTCGAACGCCGCCTGCGGCTCATAGGCGCCGAACTCCGGTGCAGCGATCAACCCCACCGCCACCGCAGCCCTCCGAAGGCCCGAACCCATCCCCTCGAGTCCGTCGTCATTGACCACCAAGTCCGCCACGCCGCGCACCCTTCGCTGAATCGGCCACCCCGACCAGGGCTAACCGCGACACACCATGCCAAAGCCCGCACGGCATGTCAAGTCAGTCACCCCGTGCCAGCTCTGTGACCAGCAGCAACACCAGCCATGATGCCGAGAATCCGCGGGGCGTATCAAAGTGTCCACACCGCTGCGAGGCGTCCCGGCGCGTCGGCCCAGGGCGCCTGCCGTCGGTCCTACCCCAGCAACCCGTCCACGAACGCCGCCGGGTCGAAGGGCGCCAAATCATCCGGCCCCTCACCAAGCCCCACCAGCTTCACCGGCACACCCAGCTCCCGTTGCACGGCCACGACGATCCCTCCGCGCGCAGTGCCGTCGAGCTTCGTCAGTGATCACGCGCCGGATCTTGACCTCGTCGGCCGCGAACAGCTCCCAACCAGGATCGGCGAGCGTCGAACGCGCGAGCGAGACCCGAGGCCAGGTTCCTCACGAACTTGGCCTCTGATCCTCCCAACGTCTCGAGCTAGGGCTTCCCGGCCTTCCAGGGTCCAGGCGTCTCATAGAGCTTGACCAAGCTGCCGCCAGTAAGGCTCGCTACGTTGGCAGTGTCTGCATTGAGATCTCCGGCAACGGCCGTAAAACGCGCAGTCCGTGCTGTCGTGTCGATGGTCGTGGTCCCTACGGCCTCGTATCCTTTGCCTGCCGATCCGAGCGATCCGCCGACCAAGAAGGCAAATATGTCCTTCCCCTTGGCAGGCACCTGCGACTCAGTTGGGAAACCCTCCTCGACAATCCTGTTGTAATCGACCACCACGTTTCGCTGTGCCGAATCCAGAACGTTGATTCCTACAGGAATAGTCTCACCAACCTTGATACTTGTCGCTACGTCAGGCCGCGCGGCAACCACATGGGAGACTCTTACATGGATCACGGCATAGTGGGTAAGGCTGACTAGAATCGGACCATCAGGGGCTGCTGCCGCCGCAGGACCCGGACTGATCTTTGCATAAACTGGAGTGTCGAGCACCACACCTCGGACCAGGTACTCACTTGATTGTGCAAGCTGTTCTGGGCTCGTGAAGTGCGTGAAGCTCATTTCAACATGATTCTGAGGCACCGAGGCTGACGAGCAGCCTGAGATAGAAATGGCACTGCACACTGTAAAGGCGATGGAAGCTGCCACCACCCGCGCGCGACTACTTACCGTTGTTCGCACGTGTCGCTCCATTCTTGTCGTCAGTAGTCGGCTTAACCCAGCCGCACGCAATTTGCTTACCAATTGCATCGGAGTACATCAGGCCAGCCTGCACTCCGGAACACCTCGAGTTGTTATTGTGCCCAACACCCAAAGAGTGCCCTATTTCGTGTGTAGCCACCGCTTCGCGCCTCGCTTGTGTCCAAGTGTATGACGTTTGGTTGTGACTCCACTTGAATACCGGGTCCTGGGTGAAGTGATCGCTGCCGCAACTATAGTAGGTTACTCCTTGGACCGTGGCCCCAAGGTTTGCGGACGACACCCGAAGGTCGACCTTGCTCGCACCCAAACTTGTCCCGATATATGTAAAATTCGGTCCTATCGCCGCGCTCCAATACTTCACACCTGCTTGCTTGGTAGCGTCGCTCTCAGACTTGGTGACGGAGGAATCGATCCCAATCCCGAGGCCATCGGGCGAATTTCTTGGATCGTAGCGACACCCCTTGCCGATGAGACTGTATGCATCAGCTGGGGGGGTGGCGATCGCCAGCACGCTCATCGTAAGCGTTAGCACCGCACAAACACCCGCGAAGACCGGCCGACGTCTGGGCCTGGGGCTTGCGTGTTTTTTTTGCAAAATTCCTCCCTCGTTGGAGTTGTTGAAGGACTGTACCCCAACGAAAGGCTTTAGTACAAGATCCGCGCTAAAGGATACTTGTGAGGTTCGACCAGGACCCACACAGCGGTTGTTTCTGCAGCGCAACAGATCCACGCCTCGCGGACCTGATGCACCGTCAACCCTCCCGGAGGCCACGGCAATCGCGCGATATAAACGACAGACTCCGGCGACGTGGTCAGCCAATAGCAGCGGGGACACGTCCGGAACCGGAGCCCATCGTTCAGGTGCACTGTCGCTGTCGTCAGGCTGGTCAGCCATCAGGCCGTCCCCTTCGTTGTCCGGGTCACCGTGCCCAGCACACTGCCACCACGCCCATGTGGACACCCATGTGGACACCCGTGCGGCGCACCCCATCTTCCCAACCCCGGGCATGTCCCCGCATAGGTGCCATCGCGTGGGTTCTTAGCGCTCGCTGGTACGTCGGTCCTACCCCAGCAACCCGTCGACGAACGCCGCCGGGTCGAAGGGCGCCAGATCATCCGGCCCCTCACCAAGCCCCACCAGCTTCACCGGCACACCCAGCTCCCGTTGCACGGCCACGACGATCCCTCCGCGCGCAGTGCCGTCGAGCTTCGTCAGGACGATTCCGGTGACTCCAGCGACCTCGCCGAAGACCCGAGCCTGCGTCAACCCGTTCTGACCGGTGGTCGCGTCGAGCACCAAAAGCACCTCCGACAGCGGCGCCTCCTTGGTGATTACGCGCCGGATCTTGCCCAGCTCGTCCATGAGGCCCTGCTTGTTCTGCAGGCGCCCGGCCGTGTCGACGAGGACTACATCCGCGCCCTCGACCCGACCACGACGCACGGCGTCGAAGGCCACCGCCGCCGGGTCCGCGCCGTCGCGATCCGCACGCACCGTGTGCACCCCGACCCGCGAGCCCCAGGTCTGCAACTGGTCGGCAGCGGCCGCGCGGAAAGTGTCGGCAGCGCCCAGCACCACGGACTTGCCCTCGGCCACGAGCACGCGCGCCAACTTGCCGACCGTCGTGGTCTTGCCCGTCCCGTTGACGCCCACCACCAACACCACTGCGGGCACCGGAGTGCCGTCCTCCCCAACTCCGGGGGTCGTCGCCAGACTCCGGTCGAGCTCCGGGTCCACCAGCGTGATCAGCTCCTCGCGGAGCATCTGCCGCACCGCCGCGGGCTCACGCACACCGAGGACACGGACCCGGGTCCGCAAAGCCTCGATCAACTCGCTGGCCGGCCCGGTGCCGACGTCGGCCAGCAGCAACGTCTCCTCCAGCTCATCCCAGTCGTCCTCGGTGAGGTGATCGCGGGACAGTACGGCCAGCAGCCGCGACCCGAATGGCGAACCGGACCGGGCCAGGCGGTCGCGCAGGCGGACGAGTCGTCCCGCCACCGGCTCCGGACGTTCGACCTCAACGGCCTCCTGCGCGACCTCGGCGTCGTCCTCGACGCCAGCGGGCTTCTCCTCGACCTGGACGTCGCCATCGGTGTCCTCGGGTGCGCGGGTCTCTGGTGCCCGGGTCTCGGGTGTGCGGCCCACCACCGGCGGTACGTCGGCGCGGCGCTTGAGCCCGATCCCCACCGTGGCGATGATGGCCACGAGCGCAACAGCAAGAACGATCCATATAAAGACGGGGTTATCCACCCGGGCAGTCTCTCAGATCAGGCGAGCTGTGCGGCACTGGGAACTGCCGAGTCGGCGCCGTCGTCCTCACGCAACCGCTGACTGATCACCGTGGAGACCCCATCACCGCGCATCGTCACCCCGTACAGCGCGTCCGCGATCTCCATCGTGCGCTTCTGGTGGGTGATGACAATGAGCTGGGAGTCTTCCTGCAACTCACGGAAGATCTCGAGGAGCCGGCCCAGGTTCACATCGTCCAGCGCGGCCTCGACCTCATCCATCACATAGAACGGCGAAGGACGCGCCTTGAAGATGGCCACCAGAAGCGCGACCGCCGTCAGCGACCGCTCCCCGCCCGAGAGCAGGGACAGCCGCTTGACCTTCTTACCCGCCGGGCGCGCCTCAACCTCGATGCCGGTGGTCAACAGACTGTCCGGCTCGGTGAGCACCAGTTTGCCCTCACCGCCCGGGAAGACCCGGGCGAAGACGCGCTCGAACTGGACGGCAGTATCCCGGAATGCCTCCCCGAAGATGCGTTCCACGCGCTCGTCGATCTCCCGGACGATCTCCAGCAAGTCAGCGCGGGACTTCTTCAGGTCGGTGAGTTGATCGGCCAGGAACTTGTGCCGTTCCTCCAGCGCCGCGAACTCCTCCAAGGCGAGCGGGTTGACGCGACCGAGCCGCCCGAGATCCCGTTCGGCGGCCTTCAGCCGCTTCTCCTGCTGCGCCCGGTCGTAAGGGATGCAGGCTGGTTCCGCCGACTCGTCATCCGAAGCCGCGGCCACCGGCACCGGCTGGTGCGGTCCAAACTCCTCCACCAGCACGTCCGGGTCCATCCCCAGCTCGACGCTTCGTTCCTGGAGCTGCTCCAACCGGACTTGCTGCTGGGTGCGGGCCAGCTCGTCCCGGTGTGCCACGTCGGTCAGATCGCGCAGGGAGCGCGTCAGCTCATCCACCGTCCGCCGGGCCGCGGCAGTCTGCGTGTCCAGCTCTGCCCGCGCAGCCTCGGCTGCGTCCCGTTCAGCAGCCGCAGCTGCAACCGACTGCTCGATGGCGGCCAGGGCCTCAGTCGCCAACTCCGCCGCCCCGCGCACCTGTTCGGCCTGCCGAGCGCGCGCCGCCGCCTTCTCCGCAGCTCGGGCACGAGCCTCCCGCTCAGCTTTCGCGGCCCTCGCCAATGACTCCGAACGACCCGCCAGGGCTCGAGCACGCTCCTCGGCCGTACGCAGCGCAAGCCGCGACTCGGTCTCACGGCCGCGCGCCTCGCTGGCCAGCGCCGCGAGTCGGTCACGCTCCTCGGATGCCTGGGAAACTGCCTCAGCGGACTGTTCCGGGGTCTCCTCGGCCGTATCGAGTTGAGTCACCAGCTCAGCCAATCGGGCACGATCATCAGTGACACGTTCTGTCGCCTTGGCCAGGTTCGCACGAACCCGGTCCGCCTCGGCTGCTGCGGACCGGGCTGCCGCCCCCAGGTGCCCGAGACGTTCGGCAACGGCGGCCAACGCCGCATCCGACTCGTTCAGCCGCTCCAACGTCTGCTCATAGCGCATTTGCGCCTCGGCGGCCGCGGCCCGAGCACCCACCAAGGCGGCAGCGGTGCGGTCACAGCGGTCGACGGCGTCCTGATGCTGGGCCTTGGCCGTCTCCAGAGCGGACTGCAGGTGGAGCACACTCGGGGCCGAGGCTGAGCCACCCCAGGCGCGGACCGACCCGAGCAGATCCCCTGTGCGAGTCACCGCGACCAGCTTCGGGTTCTTGGCCACCGTCATCCGGGCGGTCGCCAAATCGTCTACGACGATGACCCCCGCGAGCAGATCCCGGATCGCCGTGGCCACGGGCGCGGCTGGAGTCACCACATCGGTCGCCCAGACAGCGCCCGCCGGCGCCGCTCCACCGTTCTCGTCACCACCGTGGGCGGGCCTACCCGTCAAACCCGCGACCAGCAGCCCGGCGCGCCCCGCATCCTCCGTGCGCAGGTACCGCAGCGCATCCACCGCGAGGTCAAGACCCTCGACGGCGACCGCATCAGCCGCCGGCCCCAGCGCAGCGGCCACCGCGTCCTCATAGCCGGACTCGATCGCCAACAGCGCCGCCAACGACCCAATAGTCGGCACGGAGTCGGCCGACAACAGCGCCCCGGCACCGTCCTTGCGGTCGAGGCTCAGCTCAAGCGCGTCGATCCGGGCACTCCATGTGGCCTGGTCGCGCTCGGCTTCGTGCTCCTGGGCGACCAGATCGTCGACGACGGCCCGGGTTGCGTCGACGGCGCCGACCGCCTCCTCATGTTCGGCATCGAGGCCTTCTTCGCCCTCCTCGACGCCGACCACCTCGGTCTCCAGCGCCGCGAACTCGCTGTTCGCGGTCTCGCCGCGACGCTCGGCTTCGGTCAACGACTCGCGGAGCCGGCCGATCTCCGCCTCAGCGGCCTCCAAGCGGCTCCGCTGCGCGCCGACCTTACCCGCGAGCCGCGCCACACCTTCGCGGCGATCGGCGGCTGACCGCAACAGATTGGCGACCGCACGTTCAGCCGCCGCAGCGGCCTCCTCGGCGTTTTTCCGGGTTGCCTCCGACTCGGTCAGTGCGGCCCTCGCGGCCTCCACGTCGGCTGCCAACTCCGCCTCAGCGACGCGTGCCCGCTCCGCCTTGGCCTCCAGATCGTCCGGATCAGGCCCGGTCGCCTGGGGAACCGGCTCCCCCAGATGCCGCAGCCGCTCCTGGGCAACGGCGCCTGTCCCCCGAAACCGCTCGCGCAGCGAGGACAGCCGGTACAGCACATCGGCGGCTTCGCCGAAGGCCGGTGCCTGGGCGGCCGCCTCGCGCTCCAGGCGAATGAGCAGGTCGCGGGCAGCGTTCAGTTCATGTTCGGTCTGTTCGGTCCGAGCCCGCAGTGCTGACTCGTCCGCGAGCTCTTGGGCGAGGGTCGCGGTGAGTTGAGCCAGGTCATCCGCCAACAACCGCGCGGTCGCGTCGCGAAGGTCGGCTTGAATCGTGGCCGCTTTGCGGGCGACTTCGGCCTGCCGTCCGAGCGGCCCGAGCTGGCGTCGGATCTCGGTGGTCAGGTCCGCCAGACGCTGGAGATTGGCCTGCATGGCGTCCAGCTTGCGGAGCGCCTTCTCCTTGCGTTTACGGTGCTTGAGGATGCCCGAGGCCTCTTCGATGAACCCCCGCCGGTCCTCGGGAGTGGCCCGGAGCACGGCATCAAGTTGCCCCTGCCCGACTATGACGTGCATCTCCCGGCCGAGCCCTGAATCGGACAAAAGGTCCTGGATGTCAAGGAGGCGACAGGACGAACCGTTGATCGCGTAATCCGAACCACCCGAACGGAACATGGTCCGCGAGATGGTCACTTCCGTGTAATCGATCGGCAGGGCGCCGTCGGTGTTGTCGATGGTCAACGACACTTCGGCCCGGCCCAACGGCGGACGGCCGGAGGTGCCGGCGAAGATGACATCCTCCATCTTGCCGCCGCGCAGCGTCTTGGCCCCCTGCTCGCCCATGACCCACGCCAGGGCATCCACGACATTCGACTTGCCCGACCCGTTCGGCCCAACCACGCAGGTGACCCCGGGCTCGAAGCTCAGCGTCGTCGCCGAGGCAAACGACTTGAAGCCACGAAGCGTGAGGGTCTTGAGGTGCACGGAGTGAGCCTAATGGCAGCCAGGGACGGCTGCGGCCCGGGATCGGGTTCTCAGTCGCGTCGCACCGCTCACTTCCCGGCTACAGCGCAGGGAACCACAGGCGGATCTCGCGGGCGGCCGACTCCGGCGAATCGGAACCGTGCACGATGTTCTCCACCATCTCCCGGCCCCAGTCACGGCCGAGGTCGCCCCGAATGGTTCCCGGGGCGGCGGTCGTCGGCTTGGTGGCGCCGGCCAGGGAACGGAACCCGGCGATGACGTCGGCACCCTGGGCAACAACCGCGAGTACCGGTCCAGAACGCATGAAATCGACCAGGTCACCGAAGAACGGCTTGTCGCGGTGTTCGGCGTAGTGCTCGCTGAGCAACTCGGCCGAGGCATCGACCATCTGCACGGCTGCGAGGGTGTAGCCCTTGGCCTCGACCCGGCGCAGCACCTCACCACACAGTCCCCGGCGAACACCGTCAGGCTTGACCAGGATCAGGGTGCGTTCGGAGTTCCTCGACTCTTCGGTGGCTGTCATGGTCGCGAGCCTACCTGCGCGGACAGTCGCCCTTCCAGTGCCTCAAGACTCGCTCGGTGCCGTCTCGGGGTGCTCGGCGTCGTAGGCGGCCCGTTCCCGGTCGATCCGCCCCCCGAGACGCAATGAGATGAACCAGAGGATCGCGAAGACTCCCCCGACGAAGAACATCATCGACACCGCGAATCCTGTCGCGAGCACTGGAAGCTGCACGATGGTTCCGGCGAGGTACCCGCCGGGCACCGTCATCAGTCTGCTGAGTACCAGGAGCACGATGACCAGCACTCCCCCGACGGTCCAGATCACCGACGCTGGCGGCACGGTACCGGACGGCCACATGCTGGGTACGGCCCGCAGCCCGTAGGCGACCAGGGTGGCGAAGAGGACGACGAAGGCCTCCAAGACCAAGGTGGTGGAGGTGAAGAGCACCCGCGCCGGCTTCTTCGGCCGGATGTCGTCGCCAGGCTGCGGCGCACCGGAAACCCCCCGGCCGGCCACGGGGACGCCATCGCCCGCCGCCGAGGCGGCGGGCGATGCGTTCGACGAAGTCACCGGTTCAGGATACCGACGACTGCTGCTTGGCGACGGGTCCGTCCGCATCCTTCGGGTCGGCGGCAGCGCCCCCCGCGACCTCCGACGCCGCGTCCGCCTCACCGTCGGCGACGACATCCAGCGCCCCAGGCTTGCCCGGGTCGGCGATGGCCTCGCCCCGCGCGACCATCCCCGCGACGTCCGACAACCGGACCTCACGCAGGAAGAGCGCGAGGACGAAGCCGACCAGGACCAGCGGCACCAAGTACCAGAAGGCCGGAGCCAGCGCCGACGTGAATGCGTCGACCACGCCTGTGTGCAGAGGGCCGGTCATGGCAGTCACGATCTTCGGAGTCAGCGACTGCGACGGGTCCCCACCCTCCAGCAGTTGCGGGTGGGCCTGCAGGAAGCCACCGATCTGCTGCTTCCACGGGTCCAGGTTCTCTGTGAGCCGGGTCGTGAAGATGGTGGAGAACAACGCCGTGCCGACAGCAGCACCGATCTCGCGGAAGAAGTTGTTCGCACTCGTCGCCGTCCCGATCTCATGCGGGTCGACGGCGTTCTGCACGGCCAACACGATGGTCTGCATCACCAGACCCATACCGAAGCCGAGCACGAAGATCATGGCGCCGAAGAGCCACATCGACATGTCCCCGCTGATCCGGGTCAACCACACCAGGCCCGCTGCCGTCACCGCGAGCCCGACCACCGGGAACATCTTGTAGCGGCCGGTCTTGGTGATCGCGATACCCGAACCGACGGCGGTCAACATGACACCGGCCATCATCGGCAACAACAGGAATCCGGACTCGGTCACGCCGGCACCAGTGGCCATCTGCAAGAAAGTCGGCAGGAAGGCCAGCGCCGAGAACATGCCCATCCCGAGCACGAGACCGATGAGCGTCGCGATCGAGAAGGTCCGGTTCTTGAAGAGGCGCAGCGGGAGCAACGGCTCTTCAGCGCGCATCTCCACGAAGACGAAGGCGGCGGCGGAGACAAGAATCAGCACGGCCAGCGCCGGCAACCGCCAGTCCGACCAGTCATAACTCCCACGCCCGGTCAATGAGTTCCAGCTGGTCAACAGCACCAAGCCGGAGGTAGCGACAACCATCAACACCGACCCGGCGATGTCGATGTGCTTACCCGAACGGTGGGTGGGCAGCTTGAGGGTCACCCAGGCGACCGCGAGCGCAGCCAGCCCGATGGGCACGTTGATCCAGAACGCCCAGCGCCAACCCGGCCCTTCGGTGAACCAGCCGCCGAGCAGCGGCCCGACGACCGCGGCGATACCGAAGAGGGCACCCATGGGACCCATGTACTTGCCGCGGTCCTTCGCCGGCACGATGTCCGCGATGATCGCCTGCGACAAGATCATCAGCCCGCCGCCACCCAGGCCCTGCACTCCGCGCCAGATGACCAACTCCGGGAAGTTGTGGGCGAATCCGGCACCGGCGGAGGCGAGCGTGAACAGCCCGACAGCGATCAGGAACGGCCAACGCCGCCCCCACATGTCACCGGCCTTGCCGTACAGCGGCATGACGACGGCGATGGCCAGGATGTAGGCCGTGATGACCCAGCCCTGGTGTTCGAGGCCGTGGAGTTCACCAACGATCGTCGGCATCGCGGTCCCCACGATCGACTGGTCGAGGGACGACAAGAACATGCTCGCCATGAGGGCACCGAAAATGAGCCACACCGTACGCGGTGTCAACACGACCAGAGGCTTGCCGGTGTCAACGGCCTCGGGGTTCGTCGTGGTGGTAGCTGAGGTCATTACCATCCTTGGTTTGTCAGGGAAAAGGCGTCGGTCGGTAGCCGCGGGTGTGGTCGGGGCACATGACCTGGCCGACGGGCCGTTGACGCACGTACAAAGGCGCGCGGATCGACGACACGTCGACTCCGCGCGCAACCATGGCATCTTGCCGGAGGTGCGCGGCCACCGCAAGGTTTTTGCGGGTGAAAGCCGGTCAGACTTCTCCGTAGCCGCTCTCGATCGACGCAACCGCTGCCTGCACGGCCTCGTGAGCTTGGGCTCCACTTCCCTCAACCACCAGTGTCCGGCCGGCCGTCGCACCCAACTGCATGAGTCCCAGGACGCTGTCTCCCGGTACGCCGTCGATCGTCACCGAGGCATCAAAGGTGGCCATCAGCGTCGCGAGAACCGCAGCCGGTCGCGCGTGCAGACCCAGATGATTACGCAAAGTCGCTACCTCGCGCACCGCAGCTTCACCCTGCTCCTGGCCTTGCGCCGACCCGCCCACCGTACGGACCGGATCGGCTACGGCCGGTCCGCTCACGCCGCCGGTCGAAGGCCGGGAGGCCGCGAAGGTGCCACCGGCCCGCTCCGCGGCTGCGAGCACCGCGTCGAGGTCGGCATCACCATTCGCCGTGACGGCAGCCGCAACCGCACCCTCGACAAGCGGCGCATCGGCAAGTCGGCAAACCGCGGCGAGGTCATCGTCGAACTCCAGCACGGAATCCACGGTGAGGACGGCCGAACCCAGATCAGCAAGCACCACTACGTGACCGTTGGTGGCCCACGCAACAGCTTCGTGAAGGGCGGCCGCGACCCGATCGAAGCTTGTTCCTATTCCCCCGCCCTCGGTGCCGCCGGCCGCCAAGATCGGCACTTGCGGCGCCATCTGCGCGGCCAGCTCGACTACCCCTTCGGCAAGTTGCCGGGAGTGCGAGACGATCACGAGCGCGACAGCTGACGACACTCCGAGTCACCCCACCCCGTCAGCTGCCGCCTTGACGGCAGCAGCCAGGATGAGCGCCGTCGAGGTCGCACCCGGGTCTTGGTGACCGATACTGCGTTCACCGAGATAGCTTGCCCGGCCTTTGGTGGCCACCATCGGGATCGTCTCGGTCATCCCGTGTTCGGCAGCGGCAGCGGCAGCGGCGAGCACATCCTCCGGGCTCCGACCGGCCTGGGCAGCCGATTCGGCGGCATCGACCGCCGGCTGCCAGGCGTCCACCATGGTCTTCTCCCCGACGGATGCCTTCCCACGCGCGGTGATGCCCTCCAAGGCACCCTCCAGCAGCGCCACCACGCCATCGGCATCCAGTTCGGTCAGACCGGTGACCTTCGCCGCACGCAAGAAGGCTGTGCCGTAGAGCGGACCGGAGGCTCCACCCACCGACGACATCAGCGTGGTCGCCACCAGCTTGAGGACGTCGCCGATCTGCTCCGCATCCGAACCGTCCAGCTTCGTGAGCACCGCAGTGAAGCCGCGGTTCAGGTTCTCGCCATGGTCACCGTCACCGATCTGGCGGTCCAGCTCGGTCAGCTCATCCCTGGAATGTGCGATGCTCGCGGCGGTCAACCGCATCCAGCGTCGTGCCCAGGCCACGTCCAGCGTCATGCCCCACCTCTCGTTGCCCTGTGCCGAGTTCGTCGGCGCCCGGTCACCAGCGAAGCGCGGGTGTTAGAACGGGAGCGTCCCACAAAGCGGTGAGTTCGTCATCCAGGCGCAACACGGTGATCGAAGCGCCCTGCATCTCGAGCGACGTCACATAGTTGCCAACCAGCGACCGCCTCACCTGCACACCGCGGGCTTCCAGAAGCTTGCGGGCCTGCCGGTACACGACGTACAGCTCAGAAGCCGGGGTGCCGCCCATGCCATTTACGAAGAGCAGCGCTTGTTCCCCCGAACCGAGCTTCAGGTCGTCGGCGACCGGGTCGAGCAGCATCCGAGTGATCTCGTCGGCAGGGGCTAGCGGGATCCGGTGCCGGCCCGGCTCACCATGGATACCGATGCCGATCTCGACCTCGTTCTCGGGCAGGTCGAAACTTGGCTTGCCCACGTGCGGCACAGTGCACGCCGTCAGAGCCACCCCCATCGACCGCACGTTCTCGATGACCTTCGTCGCGATGGCGGTCACCTCGTCGAGGTTGTCACCGCGCTCAGCGGCGGCACCGGCGATCTTCTCGACGGCCACGGTGCCCGCCACCCCTCGCCGGCCGGCGGTGTACAGGGAGTCCTCGACGGCAACGTCATCGTTCACCACGACCGTGGCGACCCGGGTGCCGTCCTCGACCAACTCGACTGCGGTCTCGAAGTTCAGGACGTCGCCGGTGTAGTTCTTCACAATGGCCAGCACCCCGGCGCCACCGTCGGCGGCCTGGAAGGCGGGGGCGATCTGATCGGGAGTCGGCGAGGTGAACACGGCACCGGGGATGGCGGCGTCGAGCATCCCGAGGCCGACGAAGCCGCCGTGCAACGGCTCGTGACCCGATCCGCCACCGGACACCAAACCGACCTTGCCCGGGATCGACCCCCCTCGACGGCTGATGAAGTCCGGGTCGAGGTGCACCTCGACGAGGTCGTCATGCGCCAGCGCGAACCCTTGGAGGGATTCCGTCACCGCGTTCTGCGAGTCGTTGAGCAGCTTTTTCACAGCGCTTCCCTCCGTCGGATTCTGAGCCCCCCGCAGACCGCCACCGTGCGACCGTGGCTGTTGGGACCATGTAACACCGGCCCCGCCGACGTCGCGCGGCAGCACGCACCAAATGGGTCGCTAGTTCGGGTCCATCGCCCGGCCGAGCAGGATCCGGGCGTCGGCCACGGTGACCACCGACCCGGTGATCAGCACCCCGGTGCCGACCCCGACACCAACCTCGTCATCGCGCTCGGCCAGGTCCACCGCAATCGCCAGCGCCTCATCCAGGCGATCGGCCACGTGGACCCGGTCCTCACCGAAGACGTCCTCGGCGATCTCGGCCAGGTCGGCCGGTTCGGCGGAGCGATCGGAGCTGTTCCTGGTGATGACCACCTCGCTGAGGGTCGACTCCAGATCGGCCAGAAGTCCCTCCGCGTCCTTATCAGCCATGATCCCCACCACCCCAATGAGCCTGCGGAAACCGAAAGCTTCCTCCAGAGCCGCCGCGAGCGCCTGGGCGCCCGCCGGGTTGTGGGCGGCGTCGGCGATCACCGTCGGACTGGATCGCAGCACTTCCAGGCGTCCGGGCGAGGTGGCGTCCGCAAAAGCGGCCTCGACGATCTCGGCGCCGAGCGCCCCGCCGCCGGAGAGCAACGCCTCCGTGGCCGCGAGTGCGAGGAGTGCGTTATGGGCCTGATGCTCGCCGTGGAGCGGCAGGTAGATCTCCGCATACAGTCCGGCCGGGGTCCGCAGGTCGACCAGTTGGCCGCCGACGGCCGCGTGCCGGGACGCGACATCGAGGTCAATGCCTTCACGCAGGAGGTGGGCGCCGACCGACTCGGAGCGTTCGGCGATGGCCGGCTCGGCTTCCCCCGGCTGGACGGCGCTGATGACGGTGGCACCTGGCTTGATGATCCCGGCCTTCTGGGTCGCGATCTCGGCCAGCGAATGCCCCAGCCACCTCTCGTGATCCATCGCGATGGGGGTGACAATGGCGACCTCGCCGTCGACGACGTTGGTCGAGTCCCATTCACCTCCGAGGCCCACCTCGATGATGGCGACGTCCACGGGTGCGTCGGCGAAGGCCGCGAAGGCCATCACGGTCAGCACCTCGAAGAAGCTGAGCTGTGGGCCGCCGGCGTCCTGCGATTCGCGGTCCACCACGCCGATGTACGGGGCGACGTCCTCCCAGACCTCCACGAACCGTTCGGGGCTGATCGGCTCGCCGTCGATCGCGATCCGCTCGGTCACCGAGGTCAGGTGCGGGCTGGTGAACCGGCCCGTCCGCAGGCCGTGTTCACGGATCAGACGCTCGGCCATCCGGGCGGTGGACGTCTTGCCGTTCGTTCCGGTGATGTGCACGGTCCGGTAAGCCCGATGCGGGTCACCGAGGAGTTCGAGCACCCGCGCGACGCGATCCAGGGTCGGGTCGATGTCGTGTTCGGGGGCACGCGACATGATGTGGGCGTAGACGACCGCGAGATCGTCGGCCACGGTCATGCCTTCTCCACACGGAGGCCGCGTTCGCTGGTTGGCGAGGTCTCCACAATCAGCTCGACAGCCAGCGTCTCGCGGGCAATCAGCTCGCGATGCTCGTCCACGGCCAGTTGCCAGTTCGCGGGGATGTCGAGCGACAGCCTGATGCGGTCGGCTACGTCCAGGCCGACGGCCTTGCGTTCGTCCTGCACCTCACGGATGACATCACGCGCATAGCCCTCGGCGATCAGGGCATCGGTCAACGCCAGGTCGAGAACCACGAAGCCGCCGCCAGGCAGCACCGCGGCCCCGACGGTCGGCGCCTCGCCGGGTTCCACGCCCCGTTCGAGGACGACGGTCGTCAGCTCATATTCCCCGTCGACCAACGGGACGTCACCGTCTGGGGTGGTGACCACGACTGTGCCACCTTCTTCGCGCCAGGCACCGGCCTTCGCCGCATGAATGGCAGCCTGCACGCCCCGGCCGAGCCGGGGCCCGGCAACCCGGGCATTGACCGCCAACCGCTGGGAGACACCGAACTCTGTGGCGACATGATCGTCGAGGACCCGCAACACCACATCCTTGACGTTGAGTTCGCGTCCGAGGAGGTCGACGTACGGCCGCAGGGCGTCCGGGTCATCGACAGCGACCGTCAGCGTCGCCAACGGTTGGCGGACTCGCAGGGAATTGGCTTTGCGCAAGCCGAGGGCGTGGGAGGACACCGCGCGAACCTGATCCATCGCCACCACGAGGGCGTCGTCACGGTCGGCTGTCGAGGTATCCGGGTAGTCGGTCAGGTGAACCGAACGGCCCCCGGTGAGCCCCCGCCAGATCTCCTCGGTCACCAGCGGTGCCAGCGGAGCCATCACCCGGCACAGCACCTCAAGCGCGGTGTAGAGCGTGTCAAAGGCAGCGTCGTCCTCGACCCAGAACCGATCCCGCTGCGTACGCACGTACCAGTTGGTCAGCACATCCATGTGTTCACGGACGGACTCGCAAGCGCCGGCGATGTCATAGGCGTCGAGCTGGTCACGCACCCGATCCACGAGGTCGTGGGTGCGAGCGAGGATGTACCGATCCAACGGTTGAAGGCCCGGAGCGTCCAGTCCTGGCACCGTTTTCGCCTGGTAGCCGGCGCCGTCATGCGCGGCATTGGCGTAGAGGGTGAAGAAGTAGTACGTGCTCCACAACGGCAGCAGCACATGCCGCACCGATTCCCGGATCGCGTCCTCGGTCACGATCAGGTTGCCGCCGCGCAAGATCGGTGAGGACATCAGGAACCACCGCATCGCATCCGAACCGTCCCGGTCCAGCACCTCGGTGACGTCGGGGTAGTTCTGCAAGGACTTCGACATCTTGCGACCGTCTGAGCCCAGGACGATCCCGTGGGAGATCGCGGATCGGAACGCCGGCCGGTCGAAGATCGCGGTGGCAAGGACATGCAGGGTGTAGAACCAGCCGCGGGTCTGGCCCACGTACTCCACGATGAAGTCACCCGGGTAGTGGTGCTCGAACCAGTCGGCGTTCTCGAACGGGTAGTGCACCTGGGCGAACGGCATGGAGCCGGAGTCGAACCAGACGTCGAAAACATCCGCGATCCGCCGCATCGTGGACTTGCCAGTCGGGTCGTCCGGGTTGGGGCGGGTCAACTCGTCGATGAACGGCCGGTGCAGGTCGGTGACCGGCACCCCGAAGTCGGCCTCGAGGTCGGCCAAGGAGCCGTAGACGTCGACACGCGGGTGGGCGGGGTCATCCGAGATCCACACGGGAATCGGCGTACCCCAGTACCGGTTCCGGGAGATCGACCAGTCGCGGGCACCAGCGAGCCATTTGCCGAACTGCCCTTGCTGGATGTGGTCAGGGGTCCAATCAATCTGCTCGTTCAGTTCGACCATGCGGTCGCGGAACTGCGAAACCTTGATGAACCAGCTCGACACCCCCTTGTAGATCAGGGGGTTCCGGCACCGCCAGCAATGCGGATAGGAGTGCTGGTAGGTCTCGTGCCGCACCAGCACCGGACGGCGGTCGGCGGCCACCCGCGCCAATGGCCCGGTGCCGTCCTTGAGATCACGGATGACGTGCGGGTTCGCGTCGAAAACCTGCTGACCGGCGTAGTCGGAGACCTCCGTGGTGAACCGTCCGCGAGAGTCGACAGGGACGATCGTGGTGATCCCGGCGGCCTGGCAGGCAGCCATGTCGTCCTCACCGAAACCGGGCGCCATGTGCACGATCCCTGTGCCGTCCTCGGTGGTGACGAAGTCCTCCACCAGCACTTGGTGTGCCTGCGGGTCTTTGCCGTCGAAGTAATCGAAGGGAGCCGCGTACTTCAGGCCCGCGAGGTGGGTGCCGGTCAGGGTCACCAACACCTCGGCGTCCTCGCCTAGTTCCTTGGCGTAAGCGGCGAGACGAGCAGCACCGAGGATCACGCGCTCCCCGGCCAGTGCCGACTTCGCACCCGGGGCGACGACGACGTACTCGACATCGGGACCGACGGCCACGGCGAGGTTCGAGGGCAACGTCCACGGCGTCGTGGTCCAGATGAGCAGGAGGTCGCCAGGTCGCACGGCGTCGCCCACCGTTCCACCGGTCGCGGCATTGCCGTCGCCGGCGACCGACTCCACCCGCAGCCCCACGGTCAGCGCCGGGTCCTGTCGCGACTGATAGACCTCGTCATCCATCCGCAGCTCGTGGTTCGACAGGGGGGTCTCATCGCGCCAGCAGTAGGGCAACACGCGGTAGCCCTCATAGGCCAGCCCCTTGTCGTAGAGCTGCTTGAAGGCCCAGATGACCGACTCCATGAAGGTCAGATCAAGGGTCTTGTAGTCGTTCTCGAAGTCGACCCAGCGGGCCTGCCGAGTCACGTAGTCCCGCCATTCGCGGGTGTACCGGAGCACCGACTCGCGACAGGCCTTATTGAACTCGGCGATGCCCATCGCCTCGATCTGCGACTTGTCGGTGATCCCGAGAATGCGTTCGGCCTCCAGTTCGGCGGGCAACCCGTGGGTGTCCCAACCGAACCGTCGTTCGACGCGCTTGCCGCGCATCGTCATGTAGCGCGGCACGACATCCTTGGCGTATCCGGTGAGCAGGTGCCCGTAGTGCGGCAGCCCGTTGGCGAAGGGCGGGCCGTCGTAGAAGACGAACTCGTTCTCCCCGTTCACTCCGGCCGGACGTTGGTCGATCGACGCCTGGAAAGTCCCGTCGGCGTCCCAGTAGGCCAGCACGTCCCGCTCGACGGCAGGCAGGTTCGGGCTCGGCGGAACGGACGCGGAATGCGCACTGTCGCGGTGCAGCGGGTAGGCCATGAGTGGGCTCCATCGGGTGGTCCGGGTCGATCATCGATGCGAGGACGACTCCCATGGCCTGGGCCAGGTGTGCCGCGGTACCACCCCGCTTGCCGACCGCATGGCCGACCGCTCGTTCACGGCTGTGACGGGCCTACCCGTCCGGTTCTACTGTGGCCGCTCGGTTCGGGCGGCCGGTTCTTCCGGAGGCTCACCGGTGATGGCCGGGTCGAAGCCTTTCGAACCATCGTAGCCGCGCCGCCAGGATGATCGCGCCCAGACCATCCGTATCCATATCGCCATATCATAGATATGCTCATATGCATGCGTACGACGATGCTCCTCCCGGACGACCTCTACCGCGAGGTCAAGCGCGCCGCGGCCGACGATGACCGCACGGTCACGTCCTTTGTCGAGGAGGCACTGCGAGAGCAGCTGCGACGGCGGGGTGCGGCCATACAGCCCCGACGGCCATACGTGGTGAAACCCATCGGGCACGGTGGCACACTGCCGGGCGTCGACCTCACCAGCAACGCCGCGCTCGAAGACCTCATGGAGGGGCTGTGATCATCCCCGACGTGAATGTCCTCGTCGCAGCCTTCCGAGTGGACGCCACCCATCACGAGAGGACTCGACCCTGGCTTCAGGAGGCCGTCGCGGGTGGCGAATCGTTGGGCCTGACACCACATGTCATCGGCGGAACCGCCCGGATCTTGACGCATCGACGCATCTTCGCCGTTCCCTCGAGCCCGGCCGAGGTCTTCACGCTTTTCGACGACCTGCTCGCCGCCGACGGCGTCGTGCGCGTCTGCCCCGGCCCGCGACACTACGAGGTCTTCGCTGACCTGTGCCAGTCGGCCGATGCCCGCGGCGCGCTGGTCGCGGACGCGCAACACGCCGCGGTCGCCATCGAGCATGGGGCAACCTGGGTGACTCTCGACCGGGACTTCGCGCGCTTTCCCGGCCTGCGCTGGCGCACCCCCTGGGAGTGAGCGACTCTGCGTTGGCGCCGCCCGCGGGAGGGAGCAGCCCCCGAGCGGAACGGGTTTCCCTCGACCATGTCGATGGAGGCGACGGCTAATTCGGATCGCCCGAACGCCTCGGCCGCAGCCTTGCCGGCGCCGGCCACGGCAGCTCGTAACGCGTAACCGGGACATCGACGGCACCGAAGTCGTCGGTCTGCGCGACCACCCGCTCCGGGGTGACCTCGACGATGCGCACCCTGATCGGACCGGCCGGGTCCTCCAGTGTCCAGATGTCCGCGAGCCAGGCGAGGCCGTGAGTCTCCAGCGCTTCCTCGGCGGCCAACCACTCCACCGGTCCGGCGATCTCACGGCCGAGGAGATCCACCGCCACCCACATCTCCCCCACGGGCCGGATCCAGCCGATCGGCTCACGGTCATGGGGACGCCGGTGGGCGACCCAGTCGGCGGGCACTGTCACAGTTGCACCCCAGTGGAAGAGTCAACCAAGGCCACCACTAGTACCCACTCTCGACGGCTGGCAGGACGACTTCACCATCATCATCCGACCAGAACCGATCGCCCGGACGGAACTTCACGCCGCCGAACTCCACCGGGACATCGACCTCCCCGATCCCCTCCTTAGCGCTCTTGCGGGGATTGGCGCCAAGAGCCTTGATACCCAGTGGCAGGGTCCGCAGGATCGCCACATCACGGACGGCGCCGTTGATGAGCACCCCAGACCAGCCGTTGCGTTCTGCGCTGGCTGCGATGAGATCCCCCATCAGGGCTGTGCGCAGCGAGCTTCCGCCGTCGACGATCAGGACGGCGCCATTCCCCGGGGTCGCCAGCGTCGCCTTGACCAACGCGTTGTCTTCGAAACACCGGATCGTCCGGATGTGCCCGTGGAACGCTGGCACGCCGCCCAACTGGTGGAACTGCAGATCGCAGCAGGCGAGCGCTTCCGTGTACTTGTCGTAGAGGTCGGCCGTGGTGAACGTCATGATCGTCTCCTCACTGAGAACCGTTGGCCTTGACCGATCTTGGCACAAACGGGGCGGCCTCCGCTGGGACGGGCGACAGCCCCGTGATCCGATCAACCGCTGTCGCCAACGGCACTATGCGACCTCGACCGTGATCTGATGCCAACCGGAGGCACCATCGGGCGCCGGCGGCGCAACCTGAGACGTCTGTACCTGGCCATCGGCGTTTGTCGCACGAACAGTCAGCCGGTGACTACCCTGCTCGACGCGAGTGGCATCCCAGACGAACCACCACTGCCGCCAGGTGTCCGCCGAGACGGTGTCCCCGAGTGTCGCCACCCGCCAATCGCCGTCGTCGACTTGGACCTCCACACCGGCTATCCCCGTGTGCTGAGCCCACGCGACGCCTGCCACCATGACGTCGCCTCCGGCAACAGTGCCCGCGTTCCGGGGGACATCGATCCTCGAGGAGAGTTTGATCGGCCCCCGGGGAGCCCAACCACGCTGGGTCCAGTAAGCGACGTCGTCCGCGAACCGGGTCACCTCCAGCGTGGTCACCCACTTGGTCGCGGACACGTAGCCGTAGAGGCCAGGAACCACCAACCGGGCCGGGAAACCGTGGTCCATGGGCAACGGCTCACCGTTCATTCCGATGGCGAGCAGGCAGTCCCGTTCGGGATCGGTCAGCACCTCCAGCGGCGTGCTCGCGCTCCACCCGTCAACACTGCGGGACAGCACCATGTCCGCCTCCGCCTGCGGAGCCGCCTTGGCCAGCAGCTCGCGGACCGGGTAGCCGAGCCATTTCGCGTTGCCGAGCAGCTCGCCACCGACCTCGTTCGAGACGCAGGTCAAGGTCACGTACCGTTCGACGAGCGGAAGATCCAACAGGTCGTCGAAGGTCAGCGTGATGTTCCGGTCGACCAGACCGTTGATCGTGAGCTGCCAGGTGGCGGGGTCGACCTGCGGAACCCTGAAGGCCGTGTCGATACGGTAGAACGCCCGGTTCGGGGTGACATAGGGCGCGACCCCGTCAACGGGCACCTCGGCACCGGTCGGCACCACAGGCGCAGGGCTCGCGGCAGTCGGCAAGCGCAGGGCCTCGCGAGCCGCGGATGCCGCGCGGGCGGCCGCACTGAGCGCCCGCGACCCGACGGCGGACACCACCGCAACCCCGGCAAGGACGGCCGTGAAGGTCAGAAAGCGGCGACGGTCAAGACCTGCCGGCACGGCTGCCGGAGGTGCGCCCGGAGTCGGCGCCTCGGTAGTGGACGAGATAACCGGGGTGGGTGCATCGACCGATCGCACAGCCTGCCAGCCGCGCAGACGACGAATGGCCCCAGCGAGGAACCCGATGGCCGCGGCTCCACCCAGCAGACTCGGGAGCAACCACCAGAAGGTCGCCGCGGTCCGGGTGACGGCGAGTACCGCACTGGCGGAGGCGACCACACCGACGACCCACCGGCCCAGCGGAGGTCGCCGTATCTCCAACACCCCTGCGACCGCCGCACCAATGGCGCTGACCACGAGGACGGCCGCGCCGAGCATCGCCTTGTCAGCAGTGCCGAAGGTGCTGATCGCCCACTCCCGCATCGCATCCGGCGCACCATCGATGACGGCCCCGGTGACCACCGCGAGCGGCCCGGAGTCGGAGGTTGAGAAGGCGGCCACCAGCTCGGCGATGCCGACCCCGGCCGCGACGGAAACCACCCCAGCGAGGCCGGCCCACCAACCATCCCCGACTCGAGCCCGCGCTTGCCCAGTCGCTTGGTTCTCGGCCTCAGCGGTCGCGGCCCGGCGCGGGGCACCCGCATGCTCATCCATGGGGTCAGCGTGCGGCCGCTCAGTGCCCGACGCGCGCCGGACCGGGCTGCCAGGAGCTGACGCCGCGCGATCAGGCCGTCGGCGGCTTTACTCTAAGAGGCCCACGGGCGGTCGTCGTGTGTGTCGACTGCGCGACAGGGCGAAGGATCAGGGAATCGATGTTGACATGCGCGGGCCGGGTGAGCGCGAACTCCACGACATCAGCGACGTCTTCGGCCGTCAACGGGTCCTCCACGCCGGCGTATACCTGGTCGGCCTTCGATCGGTCGCCGTCAAATCGGGTGAGTGAGAACTCCTCGGTGCGCACCATCCCCGGGGCGATCTCGATCACCCGGATCGGTTCACCACCCAATTCCATCCGGAGAGTCCGGGCCACCGAAACCTCAGCCGTCTTGCTGGCCACATAGCCCGCGCCACCCGGGTAGGTGCCATGACCCGCCGTCGAGGTCAAGAGCAGGATGTCCCCGCCGCCCGCCGCCCGCAGGTGCGGCAACAGGGCACGGGTGACTCTGATGGTGCCTAACACGTTCGTCTCGTACATCGCCCGCCACCGGTCGATGTCGGCAGTATCGACCGGGTCCATCCCCCAGGCGAACCCGGCGATGTTGACCACCGCGTCCACCGGACCACGGGCACTCGCTTCGGCGGTCAGACGGGCGACGTCGGCTTCGCTCGTCACATCCCCGACCACCGGATAGGCGCCGGTATCCTTCGCCACGTCGGCCAACCGGTCGTCGCGGCGCGCGAAGGCCACGACGTCCCAGCCCAGGTTCCGCAGCCCGGCGACAACTGCGGCCCCGATCCCGGAAGAGGCACCCGTGACCACGGCTCGGCGTTTTGGTCGCCCGCCATCACCGCTCGCGGAATGCCGACCGTTGGGCGTCCTCGGCTGTTCGGTCTCTTCGGTATGCGATGCCTGCACGGCGCCACTCTAACGGTCAGCCCTCACCGTCTGCCGATTTCGCCAGGGTGGCCCATTCGATCGCGGCGCAGCGGTCCATCACCATCGCCAAACCGGCCCCAGTGACGCGCGCATAGGCGTCGTCGTCCACCACGCCGAGCTGGAACCACACCGCCTTGGCACCGATGTCCACGGCCTGATCAGCAACGGCGCCCGCGAGGTCCGAACGGACGAAGACATCGACCACATCGACCGGGAAAGGGATCTCGGCCAGAGTCGTGTAGCCGACTTCACCATGCACCGTCTGCGCTGCCGGATGGACCGGAACGATTCGCTTCCCGGCCCGCTGGAGCACCTCGGCGACCTCATAGGCAGCACGCTCGGTGTTGTTGGACAGCCCGACGATCGCCCAGGTCTCGGTCTGCGTCAGGATCTGACGGATCACTCGCTGATCATTTTCCATCTTCCGGCAACCAGCAGGCGCAGAGCAGAATTCCCCGGCGGCGACAGGCACGGCGCCACGGACCCGGAAACGAGCGGTCACTGGCCGTAGATGGGCTGGTCCGAAGCCCTTCCCGGGGGTGGCAGGATGCAGTGATGATCATCGTGACGACAAACGAAATTCCCGGGTACCGCGTCCAGGCGGTCCTCGGTGAAGTGATGGGGCTGACGGTTCGCTCCACGAACATCGGCGCTGGTATCTCGGCGAGCTTCCGCTCCCTCGGTGGCGGCGAGCTGCCCGAGTTCACCAAGATCATGCATGAGAGCCGTCAGGAGGTCATGCATCGTATGGTCACTGAGGCCGAGCAGCGCGGCGCGAACGCCATCATCATGATGCGCTACGACAGCGGCTCTCTCGGCAACTTCAGCGAGGTCTGCGCCTACGGCACGGCGGTCGTCGTCGAGCCCATCCCTGGCGGTCAGCCCGGAGCCACCGGCCAGTCCGCACAGATCGCGGCCCAGGGCGGCCACTAGTCGCAGAGACCCTCGATACCGTGCGATCGGTAGAGTAGATACTGTGCGATCGGTAGAGTAGATACCGTGACCAGCTACCAACGCAGGATCATCGACACCGTACTAGACGAGCTCCAGCCGCATCTTCGCGCACTCTCCCTCCATGGGCCCAAAGGGGTTGGCAAGACTGCGACAGCGACCAAACGGGCGGCGACGGTCATCGACCTGAGCTTGCCCCACTACCGCGAGTTGCTGTTAGCGGAGCCAAAGCTCCTCACCTCAACGCCTGGCCCAGTGCTCGTTGACGAGTGGCAGCGATTGCCCGAGGTCTGGGACCACGTTCGCCACGCTGTGGACAACGGATCGCCGCCAGGGCATTTCATCATCGCGGGGAGTTCCGCGCCCCGGGGCGCCGTCGTGCACTCCGGCGCCGGCCGTATTGTCCCCATGAGGATGCGACCGCTGAGCCTTGCTGAACGGGGCGTTGAAACACCAACCGTCAGTACCGCAGAGCTCTTGGAGGGCACCGCGCACATCGGCGGAACAACGCCACTCGGCTTTGCTGACTATGTTGAAGAGATCACCTCATCTGGATTTCCTGCCCTCCGCTCGCTCCCACGCCGGGTGCGGAACGTCGAACTCGACGCCTACTTGACCAACGTGGCACAACGTGAGTTCCCGGAACTCGGCTACCACGTTCGTCGACCTGAAGTCCTGCGTTCCTGGCTCGCCGCTTACGCAGCGGCCACCGCGAGCACGACTTCCTACACCAAGATTCTCGACGCAGCCACAGCCGACCTTCCAAACAAGCCTGCGAAAGAGACGACCATCGCCTACCGGGACGCTCTCGCGTCGCTGTGGCTGCTCGACCCAACGCCACCGTGGATCCCAAGCCGCAACCACCTCGATCGTCTCGCCCAGTCCTCAAAACACCATCTGGCCGACCCCGCCCTCACAGCCCGGCTGTTAGGCCTGGACGCACCCGCCCTGATTCGCGGCTGGCAAGGCTCCACCGTGCTCAACGAGGCGACCATCCTCGGCGCGTTGTTTGAACACCTCGCCACCCTGAGCCTGCACACCTACGCCGAGGCGTCTGAAGCGCGGGTTACCCACCTACGGACCCGCAACGGGACCCATGAGATCGACCTCATCGTCCAACGACCAGATGGTCGAGTAGTCGCTTTTGAGGTCAAACTCGCGAACAGTGTGGGTGACTTTGACGTCCGGCACCTGCGCTGGCTCAAGGAACAGATAGGCGACGACCTCCTTGATGCCGGCGTGATCTATAGCGGCAAACACGCCTACCGCCGCCGGGATGGAGTCGCCGTTATACCCCTCGCCCTGCTAGGTCCGTGAACCACCTAGAGCCGCCGCTTATGCGCGGTCAGAACCAGGAAGCCGATTCCAACCGTCAGGAACCCGCCTGCCAGGCCGATGAGCGGCCACGGGTCACTACCCGAGTAGGCCAGCTCGCTTCCGCGACCGGTTCCGGCGCCAGTTGCTGCAAAACCGTCCGGGTTTGCCTCCGGCTGGCCATCCGGATTCGGCGCCGGCGGGTCCGGCGGCCCGGGTGGGTTCGGCGGCACGAGGCCCGCGACCTCAACAGCACCGATATCGCAGGCCGCACCGAGCGGACGCGGCTCGCCACGTTGGTCGACCGCGAGCGCCCCGGGTCCTGACGGACACCCCGCGATCTGGTTCACGAGCGGGCTGTCATCCGCGGGGAGCAGGGTGAGCGTCGGTCCACCGTTATCGGCAAGCGCCCCCAAGCCGAACGCACCGGCGGCCATGATTCGGTCGGTCGCAGCATCGAAACCGCAGTCGGCATCGTCGGCGACGTTGTAGCCCAAGGAGTCGGTATTGCCCGCGATGGCGCACCCCGGACCGCCGCCGACGACCGACGCATAGGAGGTCAGCTCAGTGGCCGAGATGTCGCCGGTTCCAGTACCGGTGATCTCGTTGCCGACCACCGTCGCATGGGTGAGTGTGACGACCGGAGCGACAACGCCACCGGCCCCCGCAGCGCCCGTGTTGCCGTGGATTGTCGAGTTGGTGACGACGACGGACCCGGTCGCCGGGGCGAAGATCCCGCCTGCCGCACTTCCGGTGCCAATATTCCCGCTGACCGTGGTCCGGTCAAGGCTGATCAGGCCACCTGCCCTCAGTCCGGCGGCTGCCGCTGTGGCGGTGTTCCCGGCGATCGTTGACTCAGTCGCGCTGATGGCGGCATCGGAGTACAGCCCACCGACGTCCAGGGCGGCCACGTTGCTCTCGACAGTCGAGCGGCTGAGCACCGCACCACCCGCGGCGTAGATGCCACCGCCGTAGTGGCTACTGCTGTTACCCGTGAAGGTCGAGTCCGTCGCGGTGACCGCTCCGACCGACCGAACCCCGCCGCCAAAACCGGCGTTGGTCGGGGACGTGGACGTCGTGCGGTTCTGCTGCACCGTGACACGAGTGAGAACGACATCCGTCGCCCCGTAGAGGCCACCGCCTTGGCGGGTCGCTTGGTTTTGCCGGACAGTCGAGTCCGTCACCGTCAGCAGACCGTTGGCTCGCACAGCACCGCCCCACCGGCCCGCCGTGTTCTCCGTAAGCGTCGAGTCGGTGATCGTCACCGCCGCAGAACCGGCGATGCCGCCGCCATCCGTGGCGGCCCCGCTTGAGACGTTGTTGGCGATGGTCGAGGACGTGACGGTGATCGAGCTGGCCGAACCGGTGGTGGAAACCCCGCCGCCGATACCTGAGGCCGCATTGCCCCTGATGGTGGACGACTCGATGGTCAGCGGCCCGGCCGCGTTCACACCACCTCCGGCACCCGTCCGGTTGCCTCCGGTGAGGGTGATGTCGCTCAATGTGAGGGCCGCGGTCGAGGCGGAGGTCAGGACTGCTTGCCGGTTGGCGCCCACACAGTTCTGCGTCAGCGTGTGACCGGCCCCATCCAGGGTGAGCGCGACGGATCCGGCCGGGCGACTCGCCGCCGTGCAGGCCAGCGTCAGGTCCGCGCCCAGAACGATCTCGTCGACGGACGCTGCGGTCCACGCCGTGGTGAATTCGGCGGGAGTGGTCACCGTGACCGGTGCTGCGACTGCCGGTGGAGTGATCACAACCGGAGCCGCGACCAGGAGGACCACTACCGCCCAGCGACCGAACGCTGTCTCCCGCATTATTTGCCCTTCGTCAGCTGGTGGACCCTGGCCAAGAATACGGAAAAACGCGATGAAGCGCTTTCACGCTCGAAATGATGTATTTGGGGGTGTCGACCTATAAGCCTGTTGCGGCCAGTGCCGCCCCTGCAGTACTGAAGACACTGAGCACATTGCGAAGGCTGCGCGGGCGACCATGGCGCGCCTTGACACACTGGAACAGTGACCCCGAGCCTGTGGCTGACCGGTGACCCGGAGGCCGACGCCCTACTGTCCAATGACCCATTCGCGCTGCTCACCGGCATGATGCTGGATCAGCAGTACCCCATGGATCACGCCTTCCAAGGACCCTGGAAGATCGCCGAACGCATGGGCGGATTCGATGTGCACCGCATCGCGGAGGCCGACCCCGACGAGTTCGTCGCTCTGGCCACCACGCCACCCGCCATCCACCGCTACAGCCGCACTATGGCCGCCAGGGTGCAGGCGCTGGCAGCCGTGATTGTCGGCGAATACGACGGCGATGCGGCCCGCATCTGGACAGCCGGACCCGACGGAGCCGAAGCCCAAGCCGACGCGAAAGGGCCTCGCGAGAGTTCCGGAGACTGCGCTGATGCCGCCCTCGTACTCGCTCGACTACGGGCACTGCCGGGTTTCGGGGACCAGAAGGCCCGCATTTTCCTCGCGCTCCTCGGCAAGCAGTACGGAGTGGCGCCGACAGGATGGCGGGAGGCCGCCGGAGCCTACGGCGAGGCGGGTTCCCGGCGTTCGATCGCCGACGTTACCGACGCGCAAGCACTGGCGGAGGTGCGAGCCACCAAGAAGGCAGCCAGGGCTGCCGCGCAGGTAGCCAAGTAGCTGACCGGTACGCCGCGCGCTGTCGTCACTCCTCGATCCGACCGTCGAGCATGGTCACGACACGATCACACCGATCCGCCACCCGTGGATCGTGCGTCGCGATCATGACGGCGGCATCGCGTTCTCGAACAGCAAGTAGCAGACCGACAATGCGTTCTCCCGTACTACGGTCGAGCGCAGCGGTCGGTTCGTCGGCCAGTATCACACGGGGGCGATTCACCAACGCTCTTGCCAGCGCCACCCGCTGCTTCTCTCCGCCTGAAAGCCTCCCGGCTTTTCGGCCGCGAGCCCCCTCGAGCCCGACATCGGCCAGCGCCCTACCCACTCTCTCAGAGCGTTCACGCCGCCGCGGCCTCGGGCGCGCATATTCGAGAGGAATCGCGACGTTCCGAGCGGCTGGCTCATCCTCGACGATGGCAAGGTCTTGGTGGAGGTAGCCGAAGAACTCATTGCGCAGCCGAGCTCGTCCGCGCTCATGTTGGTCGACAGCCCTGCCTTCGATTTTGACGACTCCCCGCTCGGGTCGAATCGTCAGGCCGAGCACGCCGAGCAGAGTCGACTTTCCGCAGCCCGACGGTCCCATCACGGCAAGGGCCTCACCGCGGCGGACGGCGACGTTGACGCCATTGAGAGATACGACCCGCGTTTGCCCGTCCCCGTAAACGTGATGCAGATCCGTCGCTTCCAGCAAGAGCATTATTGGCCCCTCCCCAAAGTTGTCCGAGAATAGATCATTTTGACACCCGCAGCCCACATAACAATAAATATTGCGAACAGGGCAGCCGCAATCAGTCGCGCGCCGCTAGCCACCGGTTCCCCCATGACTTGAATCGCGACCAGCACCAAAAGTGGCAGCACGAGAAGGGTAGCAGCCAAATAGGCCCCCACCCGAACCACGAGGTGACGCACGGAAGCCCCGTACACCCGATGAATGGCAAAGGATCGAGACTCGCGACGGAAGGTCTCCCAGGAGGATGAGGCAAACGCGAGGATGATCAACGCACCGAATGCTGAGAAAGCGGTGAGATAGGAAGCGGAAACCTGCATCAAGTCTCCGAAGCGCTGCGGCTGATCACGTGCTATATGGTGCGGAACCAACATCAGCCCGTCTCCGGCAGCGCCATCGACGAAGTCGTCTGTCGTCTCGCTCCCCGGCTCGAGGAGGACAGTACGCCAGATTAATTCTTCCTGTTCGTAAAGATCCAAGCGTGGAATAAGGTCGGCGGGCAACAACAGCACCACCGCGTGATCAAGCACCAGACCGGCCGCATTCACATCGAAAAAGGTCGCAGAGTGTGCGAGTTGTCGATCGACCGAGACTTTCCGTCCGGCGATTTCGACCTCCGCGACCTCGGCGGCCGGAACAAGGGCACCCCGCATACCGCATGGGGCGGGACTGCATAGATTGAGATCGGGGTAAAGCTCGGCGAGTTCGTCACCGAAAAGAAGAACGGCGGGGCGCCCGGCCGCAAAGTCGGGGTTGTCAATCTCCACATTGCTGATGACCGCGGTATAGGCCGTCCGGGCCTCGACCGACTCGACGAGTCCAGCCATGGTATGCGAACTGATCACGGCAACGTCCGAGTCTCGGTAGTACGGGGTGAAGGTGACCGCGTGCCGTTCTCTAAGCTCGGTGCCACCGCGCATGATCTGAAACTGGGATAAGACATCGCCCGCCGCCACCGCCACCATCGCACTGGCCACGGTGATCATTCCCGCGAGCACGACGAGCCGGGGCCATCGACGCAAAGCTAACCGTACCCCGTTGAAGACCTCAGTGATCATCGCGGTCACCCTTCCACTGACGTGCGGAAACCAGGAGGACCAGTAAATAGACGAGGAGGATCAGGAGTGCCGCAACGACCGCACCTTGAACCGCCCGACCGGGCTCTGCTGCGCCTATGGGCTCACGGCTGAGGTGTGCCGTCACCCACGTCACCGTGAATGCACCTGCGAACGCTCCTCCGACTGCGGGGAGGAACCGTGTCAGCCATTCTCGGCCAACGAGTTGTGTGCCTACCCGCGCGCCGTGTCGCCATCTTGTCCGGAACGCCGACCGCCGGTTGCGGATCGCCAGACCCCAGTATGCGGCGACACAGACGGTGCCTCCCGCGACCATGCAAGCCGAGACAACGATGAGCGGTTCACGGCGCAGAAAATCCCGAATACCCGAATGCCCAACCTCAGTTGAGACAAGATTTTCTTTTGTCAGGAGTGCCTGGAATTCGGCGATCAGCTCGGGATCGTCAGTCGTCAGCAGATAGTTGCCGGTCGGCAACTCCGCTTCACCTACCGACAGGGCACCTTGAAGGTCCCCCGTGCCGTTGGGCGGGTCGATCACGCCGATCATCTTCGCCCCAGAGGGCAACAGGGGGTTAGCCCTACCTTTGGCAGCAAGCTCCGCAGAGTATGTCCGGTCGAAAACATAGACCTGTTGACCGGGTAGGCTTGACTCTGGGAATCCCGGAAACCACGGCAGGCCGTGTGCCGGATCGTGCACCGTCAAATAAGGATACCCATCACCAACAGAGGAGACGGCCAAAGTGATTACGTGCTGATCAAGCCATGCAACGACTTCTTCGACCGCTGCGTGTCGGCTCTCCTGGTCAGCGAGCGACGACCCGGCATGTACCCGGAAGGTGACACTCGGTCCATTCGCCCCGAAGGCCGTGGTCGCATGCGACTCTTCCGCCCAAGACACAGAACATACTAGAAACGTCGTCAGCATCCCTAGAAGAACTGATACACCAAGAACGCGCCAGGTCATCGGCCACCCCGATTACGATTATCCAGAATCGCGCAACTCATATCCACTTTAGAAGTAGACAAACCCGTAGTTGTTACTTCGTCACATAAGAGTCGCCCCAGAGCGAGGAATCCCAAGTATCCAGCGCATATTCGAGCATACCCGTAAACCTGTGCACCCACCTGTGCCCGCCACGTCTTGGTGCGGTTGCCGCATCCCGTCGCAGCGCTTGCCGGGCCTGCGAATAACAGGCAATGCCTTCCGACAAAGAACACAAACACTGCTTTCAACAGCTTGGACACAGCTCCTCCTTGAGATGTCCGACGACCCATGCAAGAGCCCGGAGAAGACACTTTCCGGATAGAACGAATATCTCAACATTAGGCCATGCATTCTCGGGCTGTCAAGAACGAATCCCGGGCACCTCGGACCCGCACCACCTGCACACTTGACCCTAATCCATCTGGCTACGCGCTCGCCCTGCCGCTTCTCCCCGCGCATAAGCCTCTGCCGCCCCTTCCCGGAACAGGTCATCCTCCGCGCCCCGTACCAGGACCCGCGCCCCCGGACCGTCGTCGTCCCAGGCGGTGACATATCGCGCCAAACCGCGCACGATGGCGACCGGTCTCCCAGCGGCCTTGCCCCGGACTAACTCGCTCGCGGCGGCGATCTCGTCGGCGACGGCCGTCACCGTGACCGTCAACGGGCGGCCGTGCGAGTCGACGCCGCCCCGCAGATCGTCCAGCGGCCGGACCCCAGCACAACCGATGGCGATATCGACCAACCCGTCCCGCCAGGCCCGCCCAGCGGTGTCGCTGATCACCACGCCCACCCGTACACCCAGACGCTCGCGCAGGCCCGCTCGAATTCGCCGCGCCGACTCATCCGGATCGACCGGCAACAACAGCACCGTGCCTTCGGGGGTGTTGGAGGCATCAACCCCGGCAGCAGCCATCACCAGACCCAAGCGGTTCTCCACGATCCGCAGCGTCCGGCCGCCGGCCGTCGGACGGGTCGCGACCGTCCGAACGGTCTCGGCCGCGATGGCCGCCTCACGGTCGGCCGCCGCCACGATCCGGCCCTCTGCCTTGGAGACGATCTTGGAGGTGACGACGACGATGTCGCCGTCGGCGAGCGGTGTCTCCGCTCGGGGCGCCTTGACCTGGGCCACCCCAGCCCGAGGCCCCTCGGACGCCGGCGCTGAGACCGACGGCGCGGCCACCGACGGCGTCGCAGCCAGCGCCCCGGCGATCAGCTCCGCGAGGTCGTCGCCCGGCAGCACCTCACCGATCCCTGCCGGCGCCCAGATCGACAGTGCAGCGCCGAATCCACCACCGCTCATCGGACCAACTTCGGTAGCACGTCGCGGCCGAAGACCTCGATCCACTCCCGCTGATTGCGGCCCACATTGTGCAGGTAGACCCGGTCGAAGCCGAGGTCCAGATGCCGCTGAATCGCTGCCCGGTGTTCGTCGGGGTCCGCGGAGATCACCATGCGGCCCTCGAAATCCTCCGGACGCACCAGCTTCGCCATCTGCGCGAAGTCGTGCGGTGAGCGGATATCAGCCTTGGGGAACTTCATGCCGCCGTTGGGCCATTCGGTCATCGCGTTGGCCAGCGCCTCCTCGTCGGTCGGTGCCCAAGAAAGGTGCAGTTGAAGAACCTTCGGCATCACCTGCGGATCGCGACCGGACTCTCGAACACCGTCATCGAATTTGCCGAAGAGCATCTCGATCTTCTCCAGCGGGGCGCCCACGGTGATCAGCCCATCTGCGTGCCGGCCGGCACGCTTCGCGGTGATCGGCCCCGCGGTCGCGACCAGGACCTGCGGAGCGACCTCCGGCATCGTCCACAGCCGGGTCGACTCCATCCGGTAGAACTCACCGCGGTGTTTGACGTCTTTGCCGTCGAGGGAGGCAGCGAAGAGCCGCTTGATGATCTCGATGGCCTCGAACATACGGTTGATCCGTTCAGCGGCCTCCGGCCAATAGCCCGCCACCACGTGCTCATTCAAAGCCTCACCGGAACCGACACCGAGCCAGTGCCGACCTGGGTACATCGCGGCGAGAGTCGCCGAAGCCTGGGCGACCATCGCCGGATGCCAGCGGAAGGTCGGCGCCGTCACCCCCGGCCCGATGTCACCGCGAGTGCGCTCCCCGAGGGCCGTCAGCACATTCCAGACGAAGGACGACTGCCCCTGCGCGGGCACCCACGGCTGGAAATGGTCGGCTGCCATCGTGCCGCTGAAACCGTGCTGCTCTGCGTGGGCTGCGAGTTCCACAGCCTCGGCGGGATGGAACTGTTCGAGCATCGCGGCGTATCCGACGGTAAACATGGTTCGAGACTAGGCCGTTCGCCCCCGATGGCGCGGTGCACCCGCATCAGCGCGGTGGCACCGCCTTCTCATGCCGCACGCCCACCCCCCCCCCCCCCACAACAGGGGGCGAAAGTCTGGAAGGATAGGTGACCATGACTGCCCTTCCC
>JAVBNE010000056.1:0-3361 GCA_031551755.1 Cellulomonadaceae bacterium
GCGCTCGCTGGAAGCCGACGGGTTGATAGGCCGCAAAATTTATCCCGAAGTGCCGCCACGCGTCGAATATCGCCTCACGCAATCGGGCGAAGGGCTGATGCCGCACCTCCGCCATCTCGTAGATTGGGCGCTGGAAAATACGCCGCTTATTATAGCTTCGCGAGCGCTGCAAACAACGGAACCTGCCTCACATAAAAACAGCCAGTAAGTCAACCAAACTTATGGAGAAAAAACACCCATGCGAAAACTGCCCGATACGTGCAAAGCACGACAGGGCGCCCAAATCGCTCGTCGGAAGATGCTGGCGGTGGCACATTACTTTCTGTCCCGGCTGGAAAAAATATTTCGCATCCTTGAATGAAGAAGAGAAAAACGGCTTGCGGGAGAAATACCGGTTGGGTAAAGCCCACTGAGAGCTTGCTCGCCTTTTTAAAAATTGCATATCGTCCCGCCGGGACTTTGCTGTTTATTTCTGGTAACCGGTAGCTCCTTCGGAAAATAAGCTCCGGCTATTATATACTCCTCCAGAATCCTGTTCCGGCACAAAAATCATTAATCCAAAAATATGGGAAACAGTGTTTTACAAAAATTAAACCACAGAAACCTTAATGTGTGTGAAAATTGCTATTTTTGTCACTTCAATTTTTTACAATCAAATTTTACAAAAATTCATTATGACTAATTGTCCTGTTTTTTACAACTCATTGTATAGTTCCACAGCCAGCAAAATGAAAGTGGAATTATGGGATGAATCCCTTGCTGCGTTTGATGAAAAGCAGTACTTGAAAAGTTTTCATCTGTTGATGGACTATGTAAATCCCGAATTGCGCCCCCAATACGGCAATAAAGAAGGAACGGTATTCAATGTCCCGCATGGCTCCATCATCGTAAATATTGCTATAGACCAGGAAAATTTTCGTGTTTTCGCCCCGTTTCTGGAAGTGAACCAAAGCAGTATTGTGCCGCTGTTGCGTCAGGTGTGTTCGCTGAATTTTTCGGAATTGGATTTGGCGCAGATTTATTTACGCGACAACCGGCTGGATTTTGAATATGCCTGTAAAATCAACGAAACAAATCCTTATAAAATTTACTATATCCTTCGCGAAATTTGCGCCATCGGCGACCAATACGACGATGAATTTGTCAGCAAATTTGACGCCAAGCGGCTCTACGAACCGGTTATTACGCCTTTTGCCGCTAATAAGGCCGACACGGCTTATCAAACCATTCAGGCAATCATTAAACAAGCCCTGGACTATACCGCCTTTTTCGAATCGAAACGCAGCTATTCGCAAGCGTGGGATATGATAGCGGGAGCATTGCGCCAAATCGATTTTTATGCACATCCGCAAGGCCAGTTGAAAAACGACTTGGTACGTGTCATTAAAGATGCCAATGAAGAAAAACCATTGCCGGGACTGATAACCGACATGAAAGCATTTTTGGAGGAATGCCAAAGTATGGATAAAGCAAAATTCACGGAAGATTTATACGACGTTGAAACCTTTATCCCGGCTAAAAGAAGGTCGTCCTTGCAAAACATTCAGGAAAATCTCAAAAATATCCACGAGCGTGCCGGAAAAGGCATGACAGACGGATATCACTCGTCGGTAACGATTGACTTGTTATTCAATTTCTACAATGTATATTACTACAATAATTTACAGGAAGATGTCAATGCGATACTTGTTGACGCTTTGGAAAAATCGTCGGGGAAACCGTGGGAAGCGGCAGCATCGATTCTCTATAAGGCATTAGAGAAAGTGATGGAAGGCAATTTGACCCTTGCCGGCAAAAAGGGCGGATTTTTTTCCCGTATTCTCAGCAAATAAAAGAGGTTTTTAATGGGTAATTTTTTAATTCAAACACACTATGCAAAACGATAATATTTCGAAAGTAGTATTCAAAGTAAACCATGCCGGAGGTTCCGGCACGTGTTTTTATCTAAAGAAACACAACTTGTTTGTCACTAATTTTCACGTTGTTGAAGGCTTTCACGAAGTGGCTGTCGAAAATACCGACAAGGAGCGTTTTCTGGCAAAAGTAGCGTTAATCAACCCTGTCGCCGATTTGGCATTTCTGGTAGCCGACGACGATTTTAGCAATTTGCCCGAACTGGAGTTAAACCTTCAAAAAGAATTGAAAATCGGCGAACGCATTAATGTTGCCGGATATCCGTTCGGCATGCCCTACACGCTCACAGACGGAACCATCTCGTCGCCCAGGCAATTGATGGAAGGCAAAACCTATATCCAAACCGATGCGGCGGTGAATCCCGGCAACAGCGGTGGCCCGATGTTCGACCAGTCGAATAAAGTGATTGCCGTAACGGTATCGAAATTCAACAATGCCGATAATATGGGATTCGGCATTCCCGTGGGCGAGTTGGAAGAAATGTTGCAATTGGCAAAAGATATCGACCGGACGAAATTCGCCGTAGAATGCAGTTCGTGCCATGCATTGATTGCCACTAAAACAGCTTACTGTTCATCGTGCGGAAACAAAATCAACGACAAATTATTTACTAAAAGTTCCTTGACGGAACTGGCCGTTTTCTGCGAAGAAGCTATTCAAGGCATGGGCATCAACCCCATTCTGGCACGCGTAGGCAACGAGTCGTGGCGCTTTCACCGCGGCAGTTCCGAAATCCGCCTCTTTGTGTATGACCGCAGCTATTTATTTGCGGCTTCGCCCATTAACCTCGTTCCCAAACAACAGCTGGAACCGCTGTTGAAGTTCCTGCTGTCCGCCGATACTAAACCGTTTATTTTAGGTATTTACAACAACGAAATTTATGTTTCGTACCGCGTGCATTTGTCGGACATTTTTTCGGACGAGCGTGAAAAGGTGAAAAAGAACCTTGTCAATTTAGCTCAAAAAGCCGACGATTTGGACAATTATTTAAACGAAACGTTCGGCTGCGAGTTCTCCCAATATACCAAAGCCGGAAAAGCGTAAATCGAGCGTTTTAATGCAAAATTTGAAAACCCTGTCCATCTCCGGCCGGGGTTTTCAAATTTCTAATCTAAAGTGATGGAATTTATACCAATATGAACCACATTTTAATCCAATTTGTTTCCTGTATAATACCGATGCTACAAATGTTTAGGTCAATGCAATTGGACTATTACATTTGTCAAATCGGTATTAGGCCGTCACCGCTTTCGGTTTTCCCTCCTTAAAGCAAAACGCAAACGCAATACCTACCACCAGGGCATATCCGGCAAAAATGAACCAGCAAACGGGCCAGTTGGTTACCGAGTTTACGGTATAATGATTAATAACCGCTTCGGCGCCGTAGTTTCCTAAAATAGCGCCCAATCCGTTCGTCACCATCATCAGGATTCCTTGTGCGCTGGAG
>JAVBNE010000061.1:0-9138 GCA_031551755.1 Cellulomonadaceae bacterium
CGTTTCTTCGTATGAGTACTGCTTTTTTCTTAAAACCAAACCCGCAGCCTTTTCTCCGCCAGACTCGCGCCCAGCATCAAAAACCCGCAGGAAAAGCAGCACCCACACCTATCAATAACCAGTTTCTTAAAGAACAGCCCGTGACGTCTTTTGTTTTACGTCTCGAAGGCGTAGAAGCGGAATTATGGCACAACTGAATTTTTTTGCAACACCCTCGGATACAAAAAAATAACCGGCCGCGCTTCGTCGCCGTACCCCGCCGTCCTCACGGTATGATTCTCCCTGAGAACCTGTCCGCCCCGCGCCATGACCTTGCCGCCCGCCCAACCCTCCTCTCCGGAAAATATGCCATCGCCCTCCCCGGACGTTGCGTCGAACCGCTTTTTCGGCGGGCTGCTGCTTCTTTTCATGGCGTCGTTGATGGCATGCACGCTGGCTTACCTGGCTTGGACGCTCCCGGGCGCCTGGTTCTCCCGCGCTCCCATCAAGACTTGGCAGCCGCAAAACATCGTGACTGCCCGCGGCACCTTGCTCGGCGTCGAGCCCGGACAGGCGCACTTTGCTCCCGAGTCCAACGGGCTGGCGGTGCTGACCGTCAACGACCGCTTTCCAGCGCGGGATTATCCCGTGCTGGATTGGGACGTTTCCGGCCTCCCCGACGGCACGGTCGCCAAACTGTTGTGGCGCACGGATTACGCGCCCAATACCCAGCGCCAACTCGATCTGGCGATCGAGAACGGCCGTCTGTTGCCAGCCACGGTCGCCCACGAAACCGGCTGGCTCGGCAACGTCCTGGGAATCGCGCTCGCCCTCCAACTTCCGGCACCGCAGCCGTTCACCGTCACCGGCCTCCGGGCGCATCCGATGGATGCGCCTGAAACGCTGAAACTGCGCATCAAGGAATGGACCGGTTTTCCCGGCTGGCGCGGAACGTCCATTTCCCAGCTTGAGGACCCGGGGCCCTTCCCGCTGTCGTTGCTCATCATTGCCGTCCTCGCCGTGCTTTTCCTCGGTGCCGCCTGCCTTCTTCTCTGGAGACGCTGGTGTGACCGCTATCTGGATTTTCCCCGCACCATGCCGCGATACTGGCTTTATGGCGGAATGGCGTTCCTTTGCATGGGCTGGATGGTGCTCGATGTCCGCTGGACGATTCAATTGGCACGGCAGGCAGCCCAAACCTGGAACACCTACGGCGGCAAGAGCTGGACACAAAAGCATCTGGCCGCCGAAGACGGCGCACTCTTCGCGTTTATCGAAAAAGCGCGCGCCGAGTTGCCGGCGACACCCGTTCGCCTTTTTGCCATGGCCGAAGTCGCTTATCTGCGAAGCCGGGCCGCATATCACCTTTACCCGCATAACGTGTTCTACGACCTCAACTCGGCCCAGCCGCCCGATGCACGCTTCCTGCGCCCCGGCGATTACCTGCTCGTCTTCCAGCAACGCGGCATTCAATACGACGCCGCGAAGAAAAAAATCCGGTTGCCTTCCGGCGTTGAACTTTCGGCCGACGTCAAAATCATCGACGCCGGTTCCGCTCTTTTCGAGCTGACACCATGACCTGGCTCCTCGCACTCATCGCTTTGCTGTTGCCCTGGCTGGCTGGCGCCGCGCTGCTCTATGGCGCCGCCGCGTTGACGCTGCCGCGCGCCGCCGTACATGCGCCGGGAGAAGTCTGCTGGCGGCTTGGGACCGGCGCGTTTCTGGGTTATTGGCTGGTCACGCTGTTGATGCGCCTGTTTTCGTTTCTCGGCATCCCTTTCGGTCTGCCCGTTATCGCCTTACCGTTGCTTTTAATCGCTGCACTGACTTTTTCTATCGGCTGGCGGCGCGCGCCGTTGAACCTTTCCCGGGAAACCTGCCCCGTTGACGCGCTCCCCGAATTGACGCGTTATCTGTTCTTCGCACTTCTCGCCTGGCTCGCGCTACGTTTCGGATTGCTGTTTTTTGAAGTCTCCACCCGTCCGCTTTTCCCGTGGGAAGCCTCGATTCAATGGGCCTCGAAAGCGCACGTCTATTTCGGCCTGAAATCCCTGGCACCCTTTGTCGATGGCGTCACCTGGCTCACCGCCCCCGGCAACGTTTACTTCGACAACGCGCCAAACCTGCCCGCCACCTTGCCCTTGTTACAGGCCTGGATGTGTGTGGCGATGGGCGAATGGAACGACGTGCTGATGAACCTGCCGTGGTGGGCCATGCTGCTGGCGCTGACGCTGGCCGTCTACGGCTTCATGCGCAGCCAGGGCATCGGCCCCTTCGCCGGCCTGATCACCGCCTGGCTCGTCGCCTCGTTGCCGCTGCCCGACACCCACGCCGCGCTGGCGGGTCTGCCCGACTTGCCGCTGACGGGCGCATACACCCTGACGGCGTTATCGCTCGTGCGCTGGGCGCGCTCGCGGCAATGGGCCGATTTGTTCTACACACTGCTTTTCGCCCTCATCGCCGCAACATTGTGGCCCGCCACGTATGTATGGCTCGCCACACTGTTGCCGGCATTGCTCTGCATTCTTTTTCCGAAAAGTACCCGCTATCTGGCGGTGGCACTTCCTGCTTTCGCCATTCTGGCGTTGCTGGTCATTCTGCAAACCGGCGCTTCGCTGTCGCCGGCACTGGCCGGTCTTCGTTTCGATGCCGATCCCGAGACCTGGCTGTCCGGTTTCATCACGGCAGAGAACTGGCATCTCCTCTGGTTGGCCATCCCCATCGCCGCCATTTTGGGAGGACGCGCCTGCCTGCATCCGGCCGTCACGCCGCTCACGCTGGCCGTTATCGGTGTCGCCCTGATCGTCCTTGCCCTGACGGCCGCGCCCGCCCTCGCCTCACTCCTTTTTGGCCCGGTTCACTCGGGGCGTCTTTTCCTGATTGCCACAGCGTTGCTCCCGGTCTGGATGATCACTGCGTGGCACCACTCAAGGATTCGTGAATCCACGTCCCCCGCATGATAAAAATGATCCTTGCAGGCCCTTCTCATCACATCAACACTTCCGGCGCCTTCATTTCAAGCGCCTTGAGATAGGCTTCTTCGAGATGGCGGCAATGCTGCCGCATGTCCGTCAGCAACGAACCTTCCAGTCCACGCCGTATCCCTGCGCGCACTTCCGACATGAATGCCGGATCGCCGCTCAAACGCACGGCAATGTCGACATATTCGGTGCCGTCGTTTGCCACCGTCCGCGTTTCACCGAGGTTTTTCAGAATCGAATAGCTCGACCTCTCTCCGTGCCGCCGGCCGACGAGCGTGACGACCGGCACGCCGGCATCAAGCGGCTCCAGCGTTCCATTGACGTTGCCGAACGGCATCGGATCGAGCACGAAATCGATCATCGCGTAACGGGCCTGACGCATTGCCAGATTGCCCGGCGACGGCAGGAAAAGGTACCTGTCTTCGGGAATCCCCGCGCTCTTCATCAGGTTCCGATAAATCTGGACGTAAACGGAAGACAGCGGAGAAAAAACCAGCTTGCCTTTCGGAATTCTGTCCAGAACACGCTTCCACAACGCCACACACCTTGCCGAAAGTTTCATCGGCACCACGAAAACGCCGATGAGGATCGCGTCCTCCGGAAGCCCCAGCGAACGACGGTCGTATGGATGCTGTGCTGCCGGAACGATGTGTTGATACGGATAAACGCATCCCCGCATCGGCAAAAATTGCTCGATTTGATAAGGCTGCATTTCGGGCAAATCGGCATCATGGTCCGTCAACTTGAAATCGACCGCCGACAGCCCCAATGTCCCCGCACTGGCGATGTGCGTTATCTGTACGCGCGCCGGTTTCAGCGCCAGAATACCCGGCCTGGCCCCTTTGGTGTTGGTCGACAGGTCGACCAGAATATCCAGGTCATCGGCGTCGATCACGGCAGCCGCCTCACGCTCCCCCAATCCAAACAACACGCGAAAATGATCGGCGAGGCCGCGAAATTTTTCCGTGACGGCATCCTGCCGTTTCTCCAGTGAATAGAAAAACAGCTCAAACCTTTCTTTGTCGTGGAATTGCGCCGTGCTCCACACCATTCTCCCCATGACGTGATCGCGCAGGTCCGCCGACAGATAACCGGCCCGGATTTTCCCTGGCCTTCTTTTGGCCGGGCGGGGCAGGCATCCGCCAAATGTTTTTTGCATCACCGCATCGTAGAGCCTGGCCATCTGCAACGACAAATCCGGATCGATGTCGAAAAAAAGCAGTTGGTATTGCAACAGCTCCAGCGCATCGATCAGTTCAATATTGTTCTCTCCCTTGAACCGGGAATGCTGCAACCCGGCCAGAAAATGGTTGATCCCCTTGTAGTCCCCCATGAATTGACATGCTTCCAGACCCTGTGAAGCCGTTATGATCGATTCCGGGCAATGGCTCTGAAACTGTTTGAAATTCTCGAACCATGCACGCAACTGTCCCGATTCCGCCAGCACTTCACCCAATTGCAAATACGTTCTGGAATGTTTTGGCTGTTTCGACAACACGTAGCGATAAGCATCCTGCGCCGCACCAAAATGCTTCTGTTCCTGAAAAAGGGTGCCCAGGTAAAAGTGCGCCTCGACCATATCCGGCTTGAACAGCAATGCCCTTTGATAAGAACGGGCCGCCTCTTGCGTTCTTCCCTGTCTGTGCAAGACCTCCCCGAAATCAAAATGCGCTTCGGCATTGGCCGGATCGTGAGCAAGAAGCCGTCCGAAGATCCGCTCCGCTTTCGCGCCATCCCCCTGTTGCGCCGCAATCTGCCCAGCGATTCGGCATAACTTCATGGCCATCGGCAGCCGCGCCATGCCTTCATCGACCACCTCTTGTGCGCGAGCAATGTCTTCGCCCATCAAATATTCCGAAAACGCCTGGTATGAGGCGGCATAATCCGGCGCCGCCGCAATCGTGGCTGAAAAATGTTCGATGGCGCGATTCTTGTCCCCTCCGTCGTGCGCCAGTACCGCCAGAAGGTAATGCAGCGCCGCCACCCCGGGCTGATCGCGCAGCAACATCTCATAGATTTCCCGTGCCTGCTTCTCATGCCCTCGCTGATGTTCTTTCAGGGCCATGTCACGCCGCTCGGCAAATTCACGCGCGGAAAGCGATGCTGACAGCGGCATCGCCTGCGTTACCGCCGTCAAGGTCTCCGTCAATTCGGCAACATTTTCAAAAATGCCGTCGATCCAGAGCAATGGCGGCGCCAATGCCTCCGCCGCTGACCGCAGGAACCACTGATTTCTCGCCGGGCGTTTCAGCAAAAACGTTTCCACCGGCCATTGCATGCCGGCAATGTCGAGCAATGCATCGTAGTCGAACGACAGCATCGGGTCGGCCGGGTCGGCGGGAAGCGATCGCGCGACAAGACGTTCGTTGCCTTTGACTGCTGCGTCGAGGACGGACTGCCAGCGTTCCGGGGCTCCCGCCACCCAGACGTCCGGACGACAGGGCAACGCCTGCAAAACGGAAGGCAGCAAATTTTTCATGCTGCCCTCGGCGTCATCGCGCCAGGGAGGCAACAGCAACGCCATGCGCAATGCCTCGCCGGCCGTCCGGCGCGACCATCTCCAGGGCAATCTGGCCGTTTGTTGCTTTTCCCTCTTGTAAACCGTCTCCTGGATTTCGCCGTACCATTGCAGAAAATCTTTCGCCTCCTCGGTGTGTCCCGTTTGATGAAGCGTGACGGCCAGCTTCCGGATACAGTCGGCGTCCTGCTCGAGAACGGGCTGGGCAAGAAGCGCCCTTGCTTTTTGCAGATGCTCCGCCTGCGCGTCGGACGTCAACACTCGTCTCAGCAAGGAAGCCATCAAGACAGGAGGCCACGCCACTTCCCGCTTGAGCAAGGCCCTCGAAAAATGTTGCGCCGGCGCGCTTTCCGCATCGACAGCATCGAATATCTTCGCCAGCGTTCTCGCAAACGCGGTGTCGCAAAAAACGGCTTTCCTGTCTTCCGCCCAGTCTGCCAATGCGCTCAATTGGGAGACGTCGCCCCGCTTCAACGCAAGAAATGCGCATAAGATTTCCGCGCGCGGCTCCCCGGTGTTTTTTTCGAGGACTTCGCGCGCCAGCTCCGACGCTCCTTCAAGGTCATCCAGATGGAGCAGCGCTTCGGCCATGGCCTGCAAACAGCGTAACGCCGCGGGATGCTTTTCATGGCCGCGCCGCCAGGCGGTATAGGCTTTTTTGACATCGCCCAGCCCCCACCAGGCTTGCCCGAGGAGGAAATGGGCTTCCTCGGAAGAATGCGCCTCCTTGGTCGCCTTTTCGAAACACCAGATGGCATCCGCCAGCACCCCTTGCGCCTGATATTCACGACCGCGATCCAGCCAGTTGATTTTCCCTTCTGCCACTGCATCCTACCTTTCCGCATACTTTCTCAGCCTGCCGATGATTTTTCGAGGCGTCATCGCATACAGGATTTTTCCCGCCGGTGTTTTTCTGACGCGCATGGCCCACCGGAGCCACCTTGCGTTTTCTCCTTTTTTCGCTTCTCCGGAGGCCGGCTCGCTCAACGGCCACGTCGTATAACCCAGCCCATCGCGTATCCGAATCGCCGGAAAAGAAGCCTTTTCGATGCTCCGCGAAACTGCCGGAGAAAGCGCTTTCGCGTAATGTGCCACGGTGGTTGCCACCATGGCGTCGATCGAAGGCAAAGAAACCCGGCGCGCGCAGATTGTTTTTTCCTGCATTTCCGCACGGTTTTCCGGATCGAGAAGCGCCATGATCCGGCACAGCATCTTGCCTTCGTCTTCCCACTCGTCGTCCCGCAAAATCCAGCCCGCCCCTTGAACCTTCACGCGGTCGGCCAGCGCGCCGAACGGCGGCACCAGCGCCGGACGCCCTGCCCGCCAGGTTTCGGAGAGCGTATAGCAAAACGTCTCCGGCCCTGCCGACGGATAAACAACCAGCGAGACTTTGTAATAATCCATCAGCGTTGTCAGATCGCCCGGCTCATAGCGGCCGTGCACCAGAAAACGGCCGTCTTCGCTCTGCCAGGGACCGCGCTGACGATCGAGATAGCCGATCAAAACAAAACGCACCTCCGCCTGCCGGGCAGCCGCCAGCGCCACCAGCGTCTCCACCCGGCGGGCGCCCTTGTCCGGCCCGACCGCCCCCAGCACGGCGACCGTCGACCAATCGCTTTCCGCGAAGAGCAGCGCACTCAAATGACGAGACGGCACGGTTTCCCGCGGAATCCCGTGTTCGACGATCTCGGCTTTCGTCCCCGGGAAATAGCGCTCGAACACTTGTGCCGCCCAACCGGACGGCGCGATCAGAAAAGCCGCTTTCTGTACGAATTCGCGATGCTTTTCCCGCCACGCCGCGATATCGATATGTGAAAAATCGTTTTGCCGGAGAAGGCACTGCTGGCAGACGGTCAATTCTGTCGGGCATCCGCAAAATCTCTCCCGTGCGTCGAGAAACGTGATCGTGGGACAGGCGAAGCTCAGATCGTGGATCGTATAGCCGTAAGGAATCGACAGCGCCGGAAGCGCCGACAAGATTCCGTCGCGGCATCCGGAAACGTTATGCACGTGAATGAGATGAACGCCGAGACTTCCGCAGAGCTGCCCGATGAACGCTTCCCACGGCTCGCCGTCGCGACGCGCCACGCATAGAACGGCCGGCGCTTCCTCGCCTTCCGGCACAAGCTCTACGCGCCACTGCGCCCCATCCACGACGACGAAATAATGCCGCCAGCCGGCAGGCGAGTCTTTGATCAGTTGACGTATATGAAGCGCCGTGCCGCCGCCATGTACGTGCACGAGGTGAAGCACCGCCTTCTTCTGAACCGCTGCCCCCGCCTCCGCCTTATCCTCTTCCAGTTGCGCCGCCACCCGAATCGCCCGGAGCGGATCGAGCGCAATGAATTGTTTGACTTCGTTCAGATACTCCGGGTGTTTGCCCAGCAACACCGACATATTGCGACCGCTCAACGCCTGCTTTCTTCCCTTGAACGAGCGTTCGCCGAGATGCACAACGAACGCATCATCGCATAACACGTTCCGGAAGCCCGCTTTTTTTGCCCTCAGACAAAAATCGTTCTCCTCGCCATACCCGGCGCCGAACGCTTCATCGAAGAAACCGATGGTGTCGATCACCGAACGTTTGATGTAAAGACAAAAACCGACGCCCGTGGGAATTTCCGGATACGAAGGCACCGCCGCCCGACTCAAAGCCTCCCGGACGGGCTCGGGATCTTTACCTTCAGGCCAGCCATTGTCCGCACAGAATCGGGGATAAGAGCAAATTTCGGCGTTGTTCGAAAACGGCGTCACCGTTCCCGTCCGCTCATCCGAATAGGCGCAACGCTGCAATGCCGCCAGCCAATCCTTCGTTACGATCGTGTCGGAGTTGAGCAATACGATATCTCGGCGAGACAGGCTCATTCCGCGATTGGCCGTTCCCGTAAAACCGAGATTGGTTTCATTGCGAAGCAATACCCTCTGCGAAACGTCTTCATGCCGCCAATGCTCAAACAGCTCGCCGATGTCCGGAGACGTCGACGCATCGTCGATCAGAGTCAAACGATAATCCCCGGATGTTTTTTGCAGAACGGAATCCACGCACCGCTTGACGTCTTCCGCAGCGTTGTAGACCGGCACGACAATATCGACGCCCGCGATCTCCGGCGGCGCTTGCGTCACTTTTTCATTCATGCTTTGAATCTCTTCGTCCAGAACCCGGAAAACAACGCCGCAGCCGCGAAAGAGGCCAGCGCAGCCAGCCCGAAAGGCTTTCCTGATACCGCAGAAGCGCTTCTTTTTCTTTCAGCGCATTTTTCAACGCCTCATTTCTTCCACTTTGCTCTTGAAACTCTTTTTCAAGACGGTGAAGGCGTTCCGCCTGCGTCTCAATGATTTTTTTCTGCTCCAGCGCCATTTTATCCAGGCGCAACACCTCGGAAGCCTGATGATAAAGCCGCTTGAGTTCCTTTTCCTCGACATCCGAAAACAGCGACCATCCGGGAACATGCGGAAGCGGGACCTCGGGATTGCGCGCCGCCATCACAATAAAATATTTCGCCGCGGGCGGCTCGAACCCGCCGACGCGACCGTCTTTTTTCTGCTGCCACACCTCTGCCTCAGCCCGCCCTTCCAATGAAGCGGACTCCCGCCAAAGCGTCGAACCGAACCACAATTTCTGCGACAGCCACGTTTGAGACGGAAAACGCGGCGCCAATA
>JAVBNE010000026.1:0-3241 GCA_031551755.1 Cellulomonadaceae bacterium
TCAATGTCCTGCAGTGTTGCACTGGCACTGCATATAGTCTATTTATGGGCTAATGGTGGATTTAGGTGGTGAAGGTTAGTCCCTGGTTTTTCCCTCTGTAGTATTTTTTCAGGGTAATGTTATGGCTATTCTACCCCAAAAGGTTTTGTACTCTTGGTGACCTTAGTGGTTTTAACTGTGCCAATGGTGAGATCATGTTTTGTTCTTACTAACAGGATTTTTTCATGCTTTTTTAGCATGTAGTATTTATTTATGGGCTGGTTCTGGTCCACTGGTTGTTATAAGTCTGACCCAATGTCTCCACATGGCCCTGCAAGGCAACATTCTGGAAACAGGGTGGCTATGTTGGGTGGCATTTCTATAAGGCACCTAGACCAGAGTATCTTTCTGGGTGGTGTATGGCAGCATGTCACCTATATGTTTCCACTGTGGTGTATTGCTGGAAACCATAGTTCTAGTAACAAATCAATGCCAAGCATTGCTGCACTGGCATTGCAATTGGCTGGGTTAACACTTCATTAGTCTTTTTTGCTATTGTGACAATTTGCCCATACACACATTCCCCCATTGTCTCCAATGGCTACCATGATGATGATGATCCTACATGGAAAACAAATACCATCTAGGGCAAGCATATGTGGGCCCCCAAAGTATGAGTAGTTGAGAGTATGTGGAGATCTAAGTTACTATTTATGATATAATGCTTTATTTCTAGTAGGTGGTCTTATATATAATTATTTTTGGCTATAAATTTGGGAATATTGTTGATCTGCAGTGGTTTTTAAAGTTATTAAGGCTTAAATATGTAAAGTAGGCCTAACTTAATGACTGCATTGCAGATATTCTGTATATGAGTGGCTATATTTCCCTGCTTTTGCCTTTAATATCCCTTTTAATTGACTTAATTGTAATAAAAGTTTGTAGATAATTATTGTCACTTATTTCTTCAAACCCTTGCTTCTTTTTCACAGTTTTTAAATGGGGATTAGTGATATTGTATATCTTTTTATTGATAATGTGTGTGCCAATGTTGGTGTATTTTGGATGAGAGTTTGTATGATTGGAATGTGTGTGTGTTGTGATTGATGTTGGTAGGTTTTTAATGCCATATTTTTATCCTGTTGGATGTGTTGTTTTAGATTTATTCTACCACATATTTTTTGGAGTGGTATGGTGTTATTAACTATACAGTGACTTTTTATAATGGGTACATACTTTTCTTATGCTTTTAAATGTGCATGTTAGTATTGGTTTGTATGTTGGTATGAATGGTATTTTGTAAATTAATTTCTGTTTAGTGTAGTGTGCAATATATGAAATTGAGTTGTTTGCTAGCCTTGTTGGATTAGGTGTACCTTATGATTTTTAATAGTCTATGGAAATGTTTACACTGATTATGGAGGGTGCCATTAGTTTATTTTTCTATTATCCTGGAGAGTTCAAAAAACACTGTCTGACTTGTCATGAGCCCTTTATGGACCATATATGGACAGGCATTTTTTTATTAAGCATGCTGGCATAGAAAAGAAGTATCTGTGTGAATGGTGTAGAAAAATCTGCCATTCTTTTGGATCTGTTTCTACTGACTTTTTAAATAGGCTCATCATGTTTCCCCTCAGAGTGCAAAATAATTTATCTGTTGTGCTACTGCTCCCATAGTAGGAACCCTGTTACAGTAAGTTCTGTTCCAACTGTTAAAACCATTCAGGAAGTTTTTGGGAACCAATTTGTGAGTGCTTCACCTCTGGGTGATGCTCCATGCCAGATGCAATCTTTTAATTAGGAATATACCACTGAATATCAACAAAGAGTAATTAAACCAATATTGGCCACTGAGGATCATAGTGCATAAGAAAATGAAACTGTGCCAGGACCACATAGGATTAGTGTTTGTGAAATGCGAATGCATAGTTATTCTATTCACTGGAATATTGTGTTGTGATGTGCCTAAGATTTGGAAAAAGAAGTGGCCTATGCCAATTCCAAAGGGAAGTGGTGATTGATCTAAGGCCACAAATTGGTGTCCTTTAAAAAACTCCTCATTGTTTTACATTTAATCCATTCCATGTTGGCTCAGTGATTGAAAAACCTAAATCCATTCCATGACCTCCAATGTGCATTTCACCCTCAGGTTGGTTTAACTACTGCTGATTTTACTTCATTTAGTCTCATGAATACAGTTCAAAAGAGACTTAAGTCACTTTATGTGGTTTCACTTGACATATCAAAGGTGTTTGATTCAGTGAGCTTATGTTTATTTCATCATTGCCTTCAGGTTTAAAATGTGGATCCCCAAATGGTTAGATAGTTGATGCTTATGTACCTGGGTAACTGTACAAATATCCCTTGGGCCAGTAACCAGTTTGATATTCAGATGTGGAGAGGCATTAAGATAGGTGACCCTTTGTCACCTTGGCTATTTAATATCATTAGAGATACTTGGCTGCCTGTTGCTTCAGTTCGAAACAAGTATATTCAGGTTGACACACATGCTGGTGATATAATTCTTTATGTTGTGTTTTGCCATGATCCAACTGCTTAAGAAATTTGAAGAATTCTTCAATGCTAGGGAAATGTCTTTGAACCTCAGTAATGGTATGTCAATGGCCTTTGAAAGTTTGGACATTTGAGGTATGCTGTGGTAACTGATGGGATCTTTAATATTAATGGTAGTATGGTTCACTCCATTGGTCAAGATGATGTTATGAAGTACCTTGGCTCTCAACTGGGGTTTTTCAAAGTGTTGTAATGTGCTATAGATGATATTATGAAACCAGTATATGAAGCACAGAAGGCTCTGTTGAATCCTCAACAAAACATTGAGTCACTTTAAACATTTGCAATTCCTATTATCTGTAAGTCTATCATTGTTAACTTGTGAGCAATGGTTATGTTGTAATGATTGATATGTGAATTAGCAGTGTGGTTCATTTCATCTTATGGTTACCTCACTATGTACCACATGGTTTTCTCCATGTTTGGTGTAGGGAGGAGGCTTGGTATTATTTTTATTTGAACCCCTGTTCAATTAATAGCATTCCACTGCTGTGAATAAATAGTTAGAGATGTGTGTTGAGATTGCTGTGGCTGCTGAAGAGGATTATGTACAGACCATTATTACTCACTATTCATAGATGGTATTACCTTTAATCACTGATAAGAACGTTTTTTGAATGTCCTAGAAAGAGGTCTGGAATGGATCAAAGGCTGGTAAAGGGTTTGAATATAAATCATGGGACAG
>JAVBNE010000019.1:0-4236 GCA_031551755.1 Cellulomonadaceae bacterium
AACAGTAATAAAAATGCAAAAAATATTTTTCAAGATCTTTTAAGATTATATCAAAACAGTCATAATCGTAGCCTAGTCTTACTTGAATTAGAGAAATTATTAAACAATTCTGATTTTATTAATGAACGATTTACGATTTACTTTTATATGGGGTATCTTTATAATGATGAGACTTGCAATGAAAAATCGAATTATGTCAAAGCGAAGCAGTGTTTTGATATGTGCTTGAACCTTGATATTGATAGAAAAGAAGAATACATTTATATAATATTGAACGATTTAGGATATGCAGAAATGGGATTAGCTGAAGAAGGAAAGAAAAAAGATGCAGAAAAGAAAAAAATATATGAAAGAGGTAAAGATTTATTTGACGAGGCAATAAAAATACTTAATGATCGAAAAATCAGATGGTCAAATCCATATAAAAATAAAGGGTATTGTTTAGGAAAATTAGCCATGTTAGAGACGAAGCATGACGAGCAAATAAGATTATTCATGGAATCTTTTGTAATGCATCAAATAGCTTTTTCATTAAATACTAATTTTACAATAATTTATAAAAGTTTTAATGCCACAAAAGAAGACTTTGTTAATTATATATGTCACAAAAGACGAGCAATAAACGTGATGTCACAATAAAACGCCACTAGTTCATGGTAACTAAATTTTTAGGTAAAGTCTGTTTTATAAGACTATAACATTAAATAAAAACATACGCCTGTCAATCTGCGTCCTGATGCTAAGCGAGATGAGGTTGGTAATTTCAGCTTTGTCGCCTCTGTCCGACTTCGTCATTCAGGCGGGCGCTTTGGCTTTAGTCTCGTAGGGTAGTGAAGTGCCTCGTAAGCAGCCGCAGGAACGTTGGGTGTCACTTTAAACAACATAACATAATATTAATCATGGATAAAGAAATAGAAAAATTAGCCCCCTCAAAAAAATCGGCAGCAAAAACAATGTTTGCCGCTTTTAAAATTTTGAAAGAAGCAGGTGGGCAACTTCCCGGAAAGCAAGTTATAGACCGGATCAGAGAAACAGTTGAATTAACCGAATGGGAAAAACAAGTTTATGAAAAAACTGGTTATGTGCGGTGGGAATCAATTCTACACTTTTATACTATTGACGCAATTAAAGCCGGCTTTTTAAGAAAAAATAAAGGAATTTGGTATTTAACAGAGGAGGGTGAAAAAGCAATAAAACTCGGTCCAGCAAAACTACTTGAAACAGCCTCTCTACTCTATAGAACTTGGGCTGCTGATAATAAAAACATTAAAAACAAAAAAGGAGGAGATCATGAAGAAGAACCCATAGAATTTGAAGAAAATAAGACCCAAACTCAAAAAGCAAATCTTGACTTACTTGAAGAACAAGCCATTTCTGGTATTAAAGATTTTATACGCAGTAAAAATGCTTACGAATTTCAAGATATGGTTGCAGCCTTATTAAGGGCGATGAAATATCATACTCCATTTATTTCTCCTAAAGGCAAAGATGGAGGGTTAGACATCATTGCTTATAATGACCCGCTTGGTGCAACAACTCCGAGATTAAAAGTTCAGGTAAAGCATCGACCTGATGCATCAATTCCAGTGGATGATATTCGCAGTCTAACTGGACTTTTGAACAAAGATGGTGATATTGGCTTGTTTGTAACATCGGGAACTTTTACCTCAGAGGCTGAGCGTTCAGCAAGAGAAAGTCATAGACATATTAAACTCTTAGACATAAACCAATTTATCGACCTATGGCGGGAGTTTTACAATAAACTAACAGATGATGATAAAAATATGCTTCCTCTCCATTCTATTTATTTTTTAGGCAGCAATGATTGATACGAAGGACACCAAAATGAGTGCTAACTTGCGTCCTGCATGCAAGCGGGCTGAACCGACGCAGCGAGCGAGTGCAGAATCGAATTTGTTCGAGTTATACCGAGCCGCAAGGAGGAAGCCGAAGGCAACAGGGAATTTTAGCTTTTACCTCTCGCTTTGGCTTTCGTCTCGTGGGATAGTGTAAGCCGTCCGCAAGCAGCCGCGGAAACGTTGGCTGTAATTTCAGCATAAATAGTAATTACTCATTAAACAAATAGAATAAAGAAATGAAAACACAAACATTAATTTTAATGCTTATCGGAGCAGGCATAGCGATTTACTTTATATGGACAAAGTTTAGGAACCAGAAAATAGAACCGGATACCGATACTACAAGACCTTCAAGCGAGTATCTCCCAAAACAAGAAATATCAAATGACAAATTTGTAATTTTAAACAACACATCAAGTATCGAGATTGATAGCATTTTAACAGGTTTTTGTAATATGTACAATAAAAAAAGTTATCAAGCATTGCCGAGGCTGTACAAATTAAGTGACAAGCAATTTGCGATTACTTTTCCCTATGACATCGATTTTGATATTTTTTGCTACTTTGTAAATTATGTTCACTATCCAATGGGATTTGAAAAATCATTCGAAGTCACAGGTTGGACAACAACTAGAAAAGGACAAATTTGGATCACAGAAAAAAGTGCCGATAAGAGGGTAATGTTGTTTATTCCGACTGATGACACAGAATATGATAATGTGTATTTGACAACAAATGATAATGTTGGATATAAACTTGGTTTCGCAATGGGAGAAGAAAAACAGTTATTAGATTTTCCTAAAAAACAATTTGTAAAACCCCAAATTGAAATAGAAGAATTAACAAAGACAGAATATAAAGATTACAAATGATAACAACAACTAACTTGCGCCCTGCTTCCAAGCGGGGTGAAATTGATACTTTGAGCTTTTGTTGCCCGTAAGCCCGCTCACAAGCAAGTATGTACACTTTAACGATCATTGTAGCGGACGGAACAACTAATCTTAACAGCCTGACCATTCAAACTCGGAATTTGTAAATCATTTTATAAGACAAAATATTAAATTTGAAAAAACAATAATAAATTTTTATTGTTTATCAATAATTATTTATTATATTTGCGGCATAATTTTAAATTTAAAAATTTATTATGAAAAGAGTTTCAATAGTATTTCTTCAGGCAGTCATCGTGCTTATCGGCATGATAGCACTTGCCATTTTGATTTGTGTTCCCTTACACGATGGAAGAGCCTCAATCTTAGACTTGTTCAGTATTTACTTTGACCCGTTCATCTTGTATGGATACGCAGCATCCATCGCTTTTTTTGTTGCGTTGTATAAGGCGTTCAGATTACTTGGATACATCGGGCAAAATAGAGTTTTCTCTTCAGACTCTGTTGGGGCTTTAAAGAGTATCAAGTATTGTGCAATCGTACTAAGCGCTTTAATTGTGATGGCAGGATTATACATCAAGATATTCCATAATAAAGAGGACGACCCTGCGGGTTTTCTTGCCATGTGTATTGTGACTACTTTTGTTTCTATCGTAGTTGCAACTGCTGCTGCAATATTTGAAAAAATCTTGCAGAATGCCATAGATATGAAATCTGAAAATGACTTAACCATTTAAGCTATGCCAATTATTGTAAACTTAGACGTGATGATGGCAAAGCGAAAAATTTCTCTGAATGAACTTTCTGAAAGAGTTGATTTGACATTATCTAACCTTTCTATCTTAAAGACAGGAAAGGCAAAAGCAATTCGTTTTAACACCTTAGACGCAATTTGTAAAGCATTAGACTGCCAACCGGGTGACATTTTAGAATATGTAAATGACGAAAAAGAGACAACGAACCGCTAACAAGGGTTAGCGTCATGGGCGCTTACGATTAATAAGGACTCATTCATATTTCCGGACTGTTTTTTTACTGAAAACAATAACCGAAGACAAATTAAAAAATATGATTGCTATTTAAAAGATTTGAATGGGTCCGTATTAATTAATGACTATGAAACACAACAAATATTGGAAGCCGAAGAATGTTCTATTCCAGACCATGCAATGGTGCTTACTACTAAAAATATTTTTCTGCTCAATTTGCAAACTTGAAAATCAGATATACTTTTATAAGGTGGGTTTAAATCTGTAAATTCACAACATCGTATCTATAGCGAATTTTGTAAAACTCAAAATATTCTATCAGTACGGATGTGAAAAGAAAATTTGAATTACTATAAAATTTCTATCTAACATAGGACACGACGCCCAACTTATGTCCGGCCTGCAAGTGGGCGAAAACGCGGTTGACAAAAGAGTAAAACACAGAAAGTTTGGTATAACCACTCCACTGGGAGAAAAAGAAAAGGTGAAAACACA
>JAVBNE010000048.1:0-9960 GCA_031551755.1 Cellulomonadaceae bacterium
GTTTATTTCAACCTCTAATATTACAGTTATTCGTTGTAATAATCCATATGGTATTGCAAACAATAAAATATATTCAACAAATATTTATAAATTTGTACAAATGTTTTAAAATGAAAAAACTCATTTTACATTGCAAAAAAAGTATTTGGCCACCACAACCACTTCGGTTTTCACTAACCATGCGTGAATTTAATACCTAGTAGCCTCACCTTTTGCATTCACCACAGCTTGGATTTTTGGCATTGATTTTACTAAGTTCTCAGTTGTTTCTTTAGTGATTTCCAACCAGCACTTTTGAAGATTGTCTATTAACGCCTATCGTGAAGAGCACTTATATGTTCTTAATTTGGCTTCAAGAAGTGACCACAAATTTTCAATTGGGTTTATGTCAGGTGATTGAGGAGGTGTGGGAAACAATTCCCTAGCATTATACAACAGCCATTCTTTGGTTTTCCTGGCTGTGTGCTTAGGATCATTGTCCTGTTGAAAGAAATAACTGTTTTCAATGCCCAATTTTTGGACACTTTTGGCCAAATTGCCTCAGAGTATGTTGATGCACTTCTCTGCATTCATAATTACCATCAATTACAACAAGTTCACCAACCCCAGCAGCACTCATACAGCCCCACACCATGACATGGCCTCCACTGTGCTTCACTATTGGAGTTAAATTCTTGATGTCAAGAGCTGTGTTGGGTTTTCTCCAAATAAATTTTCTGCCATCTGATCCAAAAAATTGAACTTAGATTCATCTGTAAATAGCACATTGTTCCAAAATTCCAAAGGCTTGTTAACATTAGCATTGGCAAACTCCAATCTTTTTGTTCTGTTTTTTTTTCCACTGATGAAAAGCTTTTTCCTTGCTGTTCGAGCCTTATAGCCTGCTTTATGGAGCTGATTTCTCACTGTTTGGGGTGTGACAACCTTTCCTGAAGTTAAAGCAAGCTGTTTGGCCATTTCTGGAGCAGCCCAGCATTCCATTCCATAAAGCATAGTTGGCCTCACCACTGTCCTATAGAATTTACTTTTCACCTTGATGAGCACCCACTTATCACCAAGGACCCCACTGGCTTGCCTCCATTTTGACCACCATGCTCGAACTCTGTGGGTGACATCAGCATCAATATGCCCATTCCTCTGGAAAATGGACCCCAGGTATGTAAATTCCTCCACCTGCTTTACCAGCTGACCACTAAGGAGGACTTCTCCCACCTGTTGCTCCTCCCCCACTGGAAAGCCATATACTTGGTTTTCCCCTAATTAATCATCAACCCATTGGGCTCAAGGGCCTGTTGGAGCTGTCCCAGGTTGTGTTGGAGGTCTGCCCAGGTCTCCCCCTTTTGAGCCACATCATCAGCAAATAGCATCCACTGAGGGGCCTGTTCACCCACCCCTTGCATCAGATCATTCATCAGCAGGAGGAAAAGGTAAGGACTGAGGGCCAAACTCTGGTGGACCCCTACTTTAACTGGGAAACTGTTGGTATACCCCAGGCTGTCTTGACTCTGGTCTGTGACCCATGGTACATGTCTTGAACTATTTTAATGTAGCCTACCCAGACACCATTATTGTATATTGCATCCCACAGTTTGGACCTGGAGGAGTGGTCATAGGCCTTCTCTACATCTACAAACGTAAGGTAGACGCCTTTCCTTGCCACCCTGTGCTTCTCCAACAATTTGCCTAAGGATGGAGATGGGTTCCATGGTGGAGTGTCCTGACCTAAACCTCAATTGATTTGCCCTGATACACCAGTCAACTATCCTCTCCCACATCTTCATGGTGTGGCTCATAAGTTTAATGCCCCTGTAGTTCCCACAGTCCTGGATGTCCCCTTTCCGCTTGAAGATGGGGACCATCCAGCTTTCCCACCATTCATTTGACATGGGGTCACCTTCCACTATATGGTTAAAGAGGCGCTGAAGCCACTGAATACCCTCTATCCCTTCCACCCTCCACACCTCTGCTGGAAGGCAGTCAGGGCGAACTGCCCACTTTGATGCATCGCCTTGAGGGCCTGCTGAATCTCAACCTCACTAACTGGCTCCACTGGGCTCCTTACCACCTCCCTGGGGTACTCACTGTCATCTGTCCCATTGTTCAGAAGGGCCTGAAAATACTCCTCCCAATGCCTCTTATTTTGATGGGGGCCAAAGAGCACCATGCCATCCTTATCTTTCACCCAAACTACTCAGTCAATGTCCTTGCCCTGTCTCCCAAATTTCTGCTCACCAATACATCTACTTTTCCCCCTCTGCCATCCCTAGCCTTGTATGAAAATCCTCAAACTTCTGGTATTTAGCCAGAGCTACCTTACTTTTGGCTTCGATTTTCACCCTCTGGTTATAGATTCTAGTCTCTTCATTACCCTCCTCCTGCCATTGGTGGTATGCCACTTTCTTATCCCAGATAGCCCCTCCACCTCAGTATTCCACCACCAGGACTCCCTGGGAGGGTGGGAGCCCCCACCCTTGTTCATCCTAACACCATCTCCCCACACTTTTGGAGCTGTGAGGCCACCTTCGCCCACATGTCATTGACAGGGCCCTCCCAGTCCCAGTCCACATATCGTTGTGGAGCAGACCTGAAGTCCTCCCCACTACTCTGGAGACCCCACCAATGAATGACCTCCTCCACCTTCCCCTGGACCTCCCTCCATGCCTGCTTGATCTGGAGTTCCTGCATTAGATGCCTATGGGGCCCTAGAATGGTCTCACTGGGTAGGACCCAACAGTCCCTACACTCCCCCATATGGCTTTGCCTGACTAAGAAGTAATCAATCTGGGCCCACCCACTCCTGGTTTTGTAGGTCCCCAGGTGTTTGTCCCTTTTTGGAACAATGTGTTAACAACCACCTGGTCATGTGCCAGGGCTGCTTCTAAAATGTATTCACCCTCTGAATTGCACTCCCCCAGGCTCCATGGACACCAACATATCCCTGGCTGTCCCTCCCAACATGACCATTGAGGTCCCCCCAACTACCAGGTGTTCTCTACCCTGCCTATTGAATGCCAAGGAGCAGCAAGTCAAACTCCTCCCAGAACTCCCACTTAGCCACCTCATCCAACCCAGCCTGGGGTCCATATGCACTAACAAGGTTGAAAATCAGGCCTCTCCAAGCTACCTTCACCACTATTAGGCGACTGTTGACCCTCCGAACTTCCACCACCCCATTATGGAAGTCACTATCTAGGACAATCCCCACCTGATTTCTCCTTCCACACTACCTGTATATATGAGCTTATAACCCTCCCCAATATCCTGAGACCTATTGCCCTTCCACCTGGTTTCCTGCAAAAACCCCACCTTGATCTTCCTATCTTTGAGTCATTGTGCTACTTCCCCTGGCTTTTCAGTCAGACTATCCACATTCCAGGACCCAAACCTCACTCAAGTGCCCCCCCTGGCCTAACACCATCACTCCCGTCCTGCCCGCCCAGGATTCCTTGCCTGTAGCCATGGAAGGCTGTGCTACACCATTTTGGTGCCAGTTGTTGGGCCCTGTATGGGCCATGTTGACCATTTTTTATGAGTGGAGACCAGCCAACCTCACAACCACTGTTGGTACCTTCGCTGCCATGCCTGGGGAGGCAATACTTCTTACTGCGCTCAGAGGTACTTCTGTTGGCCAAAGTATAACCAGTGACCTCGCTATTGTCAAATCCAATGTGATCCATTGGTTTCAGAAAAGCTGTTCATAAGCCATGTTTTACATCCCCCAGTTCAGGCCATGGTTTCCCATGACCGGGAAGGGGGACTTGGGGGGGGGGGACAGCAGCCTACTTGGGTGGGGTCACTTCCCTTAAGGCAAGCACACGCTGTCGTAGGGCCAAAAGACCTCCCACCATCAGACAGAGTCCCTGGCGGCCTTGCACGACCCCCCATAGCAAGGCCTTATCACCGGTTACTACTCTGTCTCGCACCTTTTTTGATAACCTGGAGCAGCACCCCCAGGGGTAATTGTTCTTGGGTGGCTGCCGGACCACCCCAACCCCTTTAGCCGCCCCGTACGACGTGCACACGGGGGTATTACTGTGTACAGTTTTCTACAAGACTGTTATGCAATAGAAGCTTTATTTTGATCATGAATGGTGTTCAGTTGTTTTACTAAATAATTTACTGACATTTGTAAAAGGACCATTTTGTATTCATTTCTCACTGCCAGGGATTCATTGAGGTGAATAAAAGGTCGCCTCTCCATGGCAACTGCCGATGGTTTTATTTTGAAACAAAAAAGAGGTCATAGTGGCCTAGTGGGTTCGCCGACCATAATGATAATATCCAATTGGTTGGTTCGATCCCGCGCTGGTGCCGGTGGGATTTTTCGACTCCTGGTGCTCGACAAAAACCCTGCCGGCTTAAATACTGGGGGGCAGTTGCCCTGGAGAGGCGGCCTTAAATCACTCGGCCAACAGTCACCCGTCCGCACCCTGCACAGCGGGAAAAAGGGGCGTAAATAGGAGGTTTTTTTATACGAAGTGTTGAAAAAAAAACTTTACTAGCAGCAAGGTGAACTCGAACCAAAAATCCGTCACAATATTCTTACATTGCCGTAACTCTAATGGAGCATCGATAGTTGAAAAGCATAAAGTACCTTCAATGACAGATATCGAATATTGGATCCATAGCATTGATATTATTTAATTATCGACCTATCGATTCGGAACCCTAAAATCGAATAATGTAGTCGTCCACCCAAGAAACAGAACGCTCAAATACTCTCGAAGACAACTGATTCTTGTCTCTGGTTCATCATACATGATTTTCACTAAATTTCATGGCGTGATTACAAATGATTGTCAAATGTGTCGCGTACATACTTTTTTATTGATCGAAGTTGGTTAGATCAGGGCTTCTTAAAGGAACTGATAAACAAGGCAGAGATGGAGTTTGCTTGGATTTGTATGTTTCAATTCGAGTTAAGTAATGTTACATTCGACATCAAAATTCAATACCCACTATAACCACTTGATTATTGTTTTTCAGCGTTTTACCAATGATTTCTTAATTAAATGACTGCTTAAAACTATTATGAGATTCTCTTTCATTGAATATTTTGTTGTAATTTATATCTAAATAACAAAATGCGAAAACGAAATTCGAGGAAACGGACGTTGAAATAATGCAATACAATATAAACTCCACACTCCACGTCAGAAAAGAGTTTATCGACTTTTGAATATGAAAGTTGTGATATGTAGGCCTATAGTATTCCTCTTCATCAATTTCTCACTTAGTTCCTGGTAAAGGCTGTTGTACACGAGAAACAAAACAAATATATCTGGAAAACTAGTTTCTGTATAGAGAGAAAACGAGTCCCATTCATTTCTATTTCTTTAGAAATTCACCTGCCCCTCTCCAACCCGTCCCGTCCCGAATACCGTAGCTCCGATCCGGCCTCTGGCAGACATTGAAATGTGCGTTTCGTGGTATCAAATTTAGGGACAGGAAAATAACCCTGAAAGTCAAACAAAAAACAATGAGATCAGTTCAGCAATGCACTATATACGTCTTCAACGAATACTTTGACTATATTATCAATTACGAATTTTCAAATTTATTTCAACACTCTATTGTCTTCATCGACCTTTTTAACTATCCATATGTAGCGGTAGGACCACGTGGTGTCCTTGGACAACTTGGAAAACAAGGTCACCACTTCCTCAAGTGAAAGACACTCTTTTCATCAATAAAATGTGGCTAGTCCCTTATATAAAAATGCTGTTGTGCGGTGCGCAGTTTGCACACCCGCTTGGGGCAATCTTGAATAGTAATACGATTCAAAACAAAGATTGTATTTTCCCTTCATGTTGGCCAAGTTCCAGACTACCGCTTGAACCATACCTTTTTTTAATTAGTCGGATGGTTCAAGTGCAACCCAACGTAAAAGTTAACCCATCGATTGAACAGCATCACCTTCACAAAACGCCTCCACCCACTCCCAAGCTAGTCCCCCCGCCATCACTAAGGCTCTTGGGATGGGGGGGGGTCTATCTACCTCTCTTGTAGGCCCTCTACCTCATACTAGCTACACCCTCTGCTATTATGATACTGTTGTCCTATTGTACCATCTAAGGGTTGCGTTTACTCACTCTCTCTGGTAGGCCTATGCCTTTAAACCCTTAGCTACTATCATGGGTCAAAAATGACCCCGAGGGAAACGTTTTCTGGATATTGAGCCTAAACTGTGATAAGTAGAATCGTGATATAGCTTGTATTCTGAAATCTGCATATGCCCTATTTAAATTCATATGGACCCTGGTCAAAGCAGTTGATTTATTGTTGTCAGCTGAGCTCATAGTTGATCATGGGTCAAAATTAACCCATGATAGTTGTAACATAATAGGAAATTTTCATCTGTGGAATTAAAAGTGGGATTTCTGGTTTCTTTCAGAATGGTATGAAATAAAATGTATTGTCCTAAAAATTATCAAAGGTTTTAAGGGCTATCATGTGAACAATTGGGGTGTAAATGCCCATCACATATATAAAATTGAATAGCATCAATAGTTGATCAGATAACTTTCAAGTAAACCTAGCCAAGTGTTAAACCCCTCTTTCACTCAACTACGGTACAAATTTAGCACTACTCAAACTATTTGACCTGTGTTTTTCCAGTGTTTGCCACTAAGGGGTTTAAGGCTAGTTTACGACCTCCCAAACATTTCCGCATTGTAGGCTTTCCAGAAGTACACTCGTGTGCTGCTGGAATGCCTCTGAACCTTCGTCAATATCTGTCACAGTATGGACAAAGATGAGGTCACTCTCCTATAAGAGTTGTTGCATCGTCATGTTTATTTTCAGAGATAATTGTTGGGCAAAATCCCATATGACCCATGAAAGCATACCCTCATGAAATTTTTGGGAGGTTCTAAACTAGCCTTTAACCCATTAGTGGGAAAATGGAAAAACACAGGTTGAGTAGTTTTAGTAGTACTACACTTGTAAGAAATGTGCGGGAAATTGGAGATAAATGCTGGGCTAGGTTAACTTGTTAGTGCATTTTCAGGTTTTGGGGTAGTCCTGGCTTACCACTGGGACAGGTAATGTCTTATTTCAATTAAACCTTAAATGTGAAAAGTGCTCAAATACAGTTTCACTAGCTCCTTAAAAGTGTTTTCCAAGAAATGCAATTTTATTTATGGCCAGATGAACCACCTCCAGAAATTTACTGTATCATCTCTACGACAATGTTTTTACTTCAATACAATTGTTGTTTACTGGAGTGTCAGCAACCATTTGACCTGAACTCTGGACAAATTTACCAATCTCCACTGTGGATTTTAGCTGAAGATGGAAAAGTCATTGCAGGTTTTGGAAAATTTTACAATAAAATATTGTTCTATTCTCATTCATATCACTGAATTTCAGCTAAACAATCAAAAGATGTGTATAAATTAAATTCATTTAGTTTTCACTTGAAAATCTTCGTGGTTTATTTTACAGCAATTACTAAAAATCAAGGGTCAAATTTGACCCATGATAGTGAGAATGCATATTGAAAAAAACATGATAGTAGTTAAGGGCTTAACAGAGGTTCCAGTGGCCTAGTGGGTTCGCCGACCGTCTTGTGGCGTAGGCTACAAGTGATTGGTTCGATCCCGCGTTGGTGCCGGTGGGGTTTTTCGACTCCTGGTGCTCGACAAAAAAAACCTTGCCGGCTTAAATACTGGGGGCAGTTGCCCTGGAGAGGCGGCCTTAAATCACTCGGCCAACAGTCACCCGTCCGCACCCTGCACAGCGGGGAAAAAGGGACGTAAAATAGGAGTTTTTTTTTAGTTAAGGGTTTAACAATAGGATTCCACTTATGCCCATGTTGTATCTCCTGCATTGCCACACCCATTGCCAGTGATTCACACAATTCACAATTGTCTAGTCCAAAGTATATACAAATGCATATTGCAACTTGCATGTTAGGGGTGGAGTGAAACGAATGGATGACATCATAAGGTCTGAAACTAGTGCATTGGATCTGCTGTGCTGAACAGTGCCAAGTTACAATAATAAATAATTGCATGAAAAAAGCTTTATAAATTTCCCAATAATAATAATAATAGTAGTGCATACTATACATAACATTAAATTGCAAAAATTAATGATGAATTACTTGTTATTTGTGTATTTTTTTCTTTTTTTGCTCCTTCACTTCTTTATTTGTTGCATTTAAATGCCACAAACCCTGCTAAACATAGATGCACAGGGTCAGCCAGGGGGGAGGGGGTTAAATCACATTCTCCAATTGGTGAGGGGGATAACAGCAGCTTAGTGACTGGGGAGTAGGATGGTAGTTGGCAAGAGGGGTAAGATGGCAATTTAGTGAGGGGGTAAAATGGCAGTTTGGAGTGGGTAAGATGGTACAGTAGCTGGAGATGGAGATCCCCTCATTTTGGCAAGTGTGGGTATGAAGCAGGTTCATTCATGAGGGGAGTAATACCCTTCACCCCCATGTTCATGTATGCTATTTCTACCCTTTGTTAACTATCTATGCTACATTGAATTTGTCATCACATTCCCATAATCTACAGTGACTCCATAAAGTATTGGGACACTTGAAAAAGTTTTACATTTGTCGCTCTGTTTTTTGTAATTTACTGTTAAAAATTACAAATAAAATAACAAACATTCTTTGACTATCATAGTACCAAATTATTTATTTGGATTGCATAAATAACAATAGACAAATGAAATAAAAATTGAAATATGGACCCACCTACATAAATCATGCTCCAAAAGTATTGGGACACAGCATTTCTTGCATGAATAACTTTAAAAATTTGTGTACAATAACAGTTCAAAGAGTAAAATAAAGTAAGTGACAGTACATTAAATACTACATTTCAAACATTAGTTGTTAGTTCAAGTTCAACGTTTGTCATGGCAGGTAAAAGCAAGGAAACCACTGTAAAGCTAGACTCACACCAACGCGATAGCGATAGCGATAACCATAAAATCGCCACCTGTGATTTTCAATGACTCGATGCACACCAATGTGATAAAAATCGTCATAAAAGGTCATTGAAGGTCGCGAAGTTGCGATAATTGCAAAAATAGTGCAGGTTGCGTTTTTGTTGAATATCGCGCGTTAGTGATCATGGCACAGTTAGCAGAAGCATTGATTGAAGCAGTTAAAAACTATCCAATTCTTTATTTTTGTCAAATGTGGATTACAAAAATATAAAAAAAAGGACAAGGTTTGGAGAGAGATTGCAAAAAACAATTAAATGAGGATGGTAAACAAATTTTAATTCATGTTTTTCAATGGGTCCATGATAGGGTCTCTGAATCCTTTGCACAATTTATTCACACATTTGCATTGAAATAATCAACAAAATTTTGACAAATTTGAAAGGCAATTTTAGGACTTAACTTGAAATTTTAGGACTTTACTGTTAAAAAGTTTTAAAAATGCTATCGCATTGCTTTGAGTGTAGGGAGCATTTTCACTATTGCTTTTGAAATTGCTATCACATATAACATTGGTGTGAGTACGGCTTAGGTGAGAGGGAAATTATAATGAAATTGATAAATGAGGGGAAATCTGTTAGAGAAGTGAGTAAAATCATTGGAAAAGCAAAGTCAACTGTGTTTAATGTTATAAAAAAAGTGAAATGTGACAAAACATTTGAAAATAAACCAAGTAGTGGTCATCCTAAACAGTTGACTGAGAAAGAGGAAAGAATCATAGTCAGAAAAATCAAGGATAATCCTAAGCTTAGTGTTCCAAAATTGACTTGTGAGCTTCAAATGGAAACTGGAAAAAGTGTGTGTTAATACAGTGCAAAATACTCTTCATCAGTATGGTTACAATGGATGGGTAGCAACGTATGTGAATTGTGATCAAAAGTTTTGGGACAGCTTTATTTTTACAGATGAGAGTAAATACAATGTCTTTCAGTCAGATGGTAAGCAAATTGTGTGGAGAAGGCCAAATTCAGAGCTCCAAGTAAAACATCTGCTACC
>JAVBNE010000088.1:0-5058 GCA_031551755.1 Cellulomonadaceae bacterium
CCATTCCCAGGGCGACCTCGACAACATCGCCTACCTGCTCAACACAAGGCCCCGCGAAACCCTCGGATTCTTGAAACCATCAGAGAAACTCGCCATGCTACTAAACGAAAGCGGTGACGCACTGACCGGATGAAATCGCCAGGTATCGGACATCCTGGGACGCCCCGTTGACCTGCTGGTCGGGTCGATCGGCTCGGCGCTGATCGCCTCCCCTCTGGTCGCGGTCCTGGTCGTCGGCACAGTGATTTGGGTCCTGTGGTCGAACTACAAGGGCGGTGGCCGCGGCACCAACGGCCTTGTCCAGATGGGTAAGGCGTGCCTATCTGTCGCCTTGCTGACCGTCATGGTTGCCGGGGCAAGCGCATCCACGAGCACGGGCGATTACAGGCCCGGGTACATGTCCCCCGGCTGGATGGCCTCGAAGTTGGAAACGACCGTTGCCGCCGGTGTGGGGTCGATCTCCACTGCGGTGCCAATCCCCGAGTCGACCGCAGCCGGAGACACCGGTTCAGTGACCAACGATGAGCTCTCGTGTGTCCGGTACAAGGCCGCGATGGGGGCGCTGCACACCACCGGAGGTCCAGCCGGAGCCGTCGACCGAGTCGTATCAGACATGTGGTCCTCGACGGGGATGGCCGTGTGGCGAGCCCACCAGCTCGGGGAAAACCCCCACGCCTACCGGGTCGACTGTCACATGCTCGAGCTGCGCGCCGGCAAGTCCCTCGACCAGCAGCAACCGATCTACACCCGGGCAGGCACGACACTGAAGATCGATCCGAACTCGAAGGCGATCTACCCCGGCGACACCAATGACATCACCCGTGCGATGGTCGCCTACGCCACCTGCCAGTACACCTCAGCTCAAGGGTTCACGATCACCCCAGCGTTCTCAGATCTTGGTGCGACACCAGGCGACTGCAAGCGGTTCTTCACCGATCCGGACTTCAACCTCGACGGCAGCGCATTCGACGTTCACGAAAAGCAGCACCAGATCTACAAGAGCCTGTCCGACCCGAGCGCACGTGACTTCGTGCTGCACCTGTACGGCAACGCGAATGCCGGCATCACCCCGATGACGGGCGCTACCTACATGGCCGGCTCCTACGCGTCGCTGGGGACCTTTGGGTTCCTCGATGTGCTGGTGGGGTTCACCCGTCTCCTGCTCGCTGGGCTGATGTTCAGCCTCCTGTTCGTCCTGGTGCTCTCACTTGTGCCGGGCAAGAGCGATGAGGGCCTGGTCTCCGGTTGGCTGAGGAAGGCCGTCGGGATGAGCGTGCTGAGCTTCGGGTACACGCTGATCCTCGGGGTGGTCGTCACATTCTCCGCAGCCATCGTCAGCGCGGCCTCATCGCTGGTCGGTAGCCCCGGTTCGTTCCTCGCCCAGGTCGTCAACGCCATCGCCCCGCTGATCTCCCTGGGAACCCTGATCTGGGTGTTCAAGCGTGTCTTCAAAGCACCGAACCCGCTATCACTTAAGGGCGCGCTGGCCTACGGGTCCATGGCCGGGGCGATCGGTGGCACCGTCGGCTCGACGCTGGGTGGTCGACTATCCCAACGTGGGCAGCAGGCGAAGGACTCGTTGAGTGAGTATGGCCAGGACAAGCTCCGCGAGGCCGTCACCGGGACGAAGAAGCGCCCACAGGGGCGCAAAGACTCCAAGATGGCAGCTGCCAGCCGGGCGGTGGATGAGCGCCGTGCACGCGGCCGTGGTGGGCGGGCCGAGGATCAAACGACGCGGGAGTACCGCGACGAAGTTGAGGCCGCACATGCCACGCATAAGGCGGCCGCCCTCTCACGCCTGGAAGCCAGCAGGTCCCGCGCATCCGAAGCGAAGAAGGCCACCGGCGGCGACCGAGCCCGACTCACCGCCGACCAGGCCCTGTGGTCGGCCAAGGACAAGGCGTCCGGCGCCCGCTCGAGCGCGAACGACGCCACGAGCACGCCCGCGACACGCCGGGCGGCCATCGCGGCCACGGCAAGGGCCCATGGTGCGGCGTGGCGGGCTGGTGCCGGCGATCTGCGCGAGACGATGGCTGCGAAGGCAAGGGCGCAGGCGGTGTACGTGCGGGCGCGTTCGCGCGATGACCTGCGCGCCAAGGCAGAAAACGCCCGCATCAGGATGCGCGAGGAGACGCAGGGCAAGCCGTTGCGGTATGCGGCCAAGAAGACGGTGAAGTACACCGGGCTCGCGGCAGCAACGATCGCGACCGGCGGCGCAGCGGGCGTGGCGTACGCGGGTTGGCGCGGCGTGAAGGCTGTTGGTCACCAGCGAAGCGGGGCAACGCAGATGCTCCGGGACGAGCGTCTTGTCGCCAGGATCCGGGACCGCAGAGACGCAGAAGCGGCACCCGAACCGTCCGGCAATGGTCCGTCGTCCACACCGCGGACCTCGGGAGACACCGGTGGAGACGCCTAGGATGTCCACTGACGTTGCACAGCCGCGGGCTCCCGCGGGGCGCCCCGACGGTGGACAGTTCGCCGGGACTCCCCCACCGGCTCGCCCCGCCGCCATGGGAGATCACGACGTGGAGCTACCACCGCTCACTGACACCGAGTACAACGAGCACGGGTCATACGGGTATCCACCCGCCCCGCGTTCGGCCGGACAGCATCTGCTGTTTTGGTTTCGCCAGGTCCATGTCCCTGAGGACGTGCTGCTCCGGGTCCAGGCTGAGTACTCGCGGATCCGGAACCTCGAGCGCGTCGCCGCCCGGATTACCGCCGAGGAAGGGCACACCGGGGTGATCGAAGGCCAGAAGAAACGTGGACCGAAGCACTCGTGCGAGACGCCGCGAGACATGATCGCTTGCATGGACCGGGCCGATCTCGCCGAACGGGCTCGGGCACCCATGCACCTGTGGACGATCGACGTGAGGCCCATCGTTCTCGCCGAGCGCGCCTACGCCTCAGCCCTTCAGCTGCCCGAGGACGAGCGCTCTGTCGTCCACGAGTTCCGGATCCCGGTCGCCCAGCTCCAGCGAGAGATCACCGTCCTGGAGGCCCGGGAGATCTTCAATCTCAAGGAGCGCTGTGGCGAGGCGCTGCGGCCCGTTGACCTGGCGTCCCGGCTCGACGAGTTGCTTCGCCAGTCGGGCGGCTAAGGAGCATCCGGGCGGCCAGCGAAGGGGCGGGCCAACAGACCCCAAGCTGTGCCGACAACCTCCAGAGAACCCATCATCTCGAACACCCGGTCAAACAGGACCCGGTCGGCCTCGGTGTACCCGTTGACGCGCTGGAACGTCCCATTCACCATCCGATCGACCTTCGCCGGTTCCTCACCGTGCTCAGCGACATACAGCGCCTTGAGCCGCTTGCCGAACGTCGAACACCGGCGCCGAACCGACTTCTCCCCCACTCCACGCTCACGCAGGTAAGAGGTCACGTCCATCGGCCGCGTCGTCGCGTCCAGTTCCGGTTCCTCTGCCATCACCCGAGCAAGCACGAGACGGGCCTTGGCCTCCAGATAGTCCCCATGGATCACGCCCTTGGCGAGTTGGATCACCTCCATCTGGCCCCGGGCTTCCCCGATCAAGTCGGCGAGTTGTTGCTCGGACGCGCGCGGGTTGATGGCGCCACCGCGAGTCCAGTACGCCTCAATGACATCAGCCACCTCGGCCTGGTAGGCGACCAGGAGCGGACGGACCTCCTCACCTACACGTGTCTCGGGAATCGTGGCCAGGGCCATCAGGAAAGTTCGAACGTCGGCAACGACCATCTGCCGGAGCTTGCCGTCAGCGGCAACCACCGTCGTAACGACGGTGGTTGCCCAAGCTCGCTGTCGGAGCTTGCGGATCTGTTGGTCAGCGTCGAGTCCGATCGACTCGATCGCGGGCTTCAGGACGACATGCGGTCTGCCATCGACGTCTACGGCCAGAACCTCGGTGTTGCGGAACGGGATGCGGATCAAGTCAGTCACGATTGCCTAGAGGGGTCGATCGGAGACCCCGCCGGACGATCGAGGCCACCAACCTCATGTGCGAACTCGAAGGCACGCGCCCACCGGTCCGAATCCGGCTCAGGCACCACTTTCGTCGCGCTCGGAACCACACGAATCGGTGCTCATATATCGGGCATGCGACCACGCCCGACCGGACCACGACCCTGGATCAGCTGCGGACCCTTCTACGGCACACTGGATCGATCCCACTAGGAAGCCGCGGCGAGTCAATGTGGCCGACCGACCTCGCCCCCCCTGCTTGGTAACCGGTCGCTTCAGTCGGGCAATCAAGGCCCGAGCGGTGAACACACACTCGGTAGACCGGGACCGCTCGCTACGATCGGGCGCATGCCCAAGAGAGCCGCGCGTCGACAGGTCATGCGGCACGTACTTCGGGTTATGCTGCTTTCCTTCTCGATTCTCGCCATCGCAGCCTTCGCGACAACAAGTTTTCTGACCATCTATGAGCCTAAGCCGCGAACATTTGACGGATACGTCACGCTGTTGGCAGAAGACTCCGAGAACGTAGAAGCCCAAATTCTGATTCAGATGCTCGACGACGGAACAAGCACAAGCCCTTTGATCGATTTGACCGTAACTCTTTGCGGAGAAGGTCGATTCTCGGGAGTGCTTCTGTTTGGAGGAGATGCCACCCTCGGTGAATTTCCAGAAACGGGAGCGATTTGGTTTGGCCCACCAGTAAAAGGCAAGGGCCCGGAAGCATGGGATGTGCCTTCGCCAACGGTGACCACGTACGACGGTCCCGTGACTCTTTTCAAACGAGAGGTGGCCTATTTGCACGGGGATCAGGGCTATCAGCTCTCCGCACAATCACTGCCCCCCTGTTCCCACTCCGAGTCCCTCGAGAAGAGGGCACTTCACGATTGGGGAGTCACCTTTTATGTCACCGGAAGATTTAGAGCGCCGATTTCAAATATTAGAAAGGCTCTTGACGTAAGTCCTTCGAGAACCCTCTATTCACTGAGGTTTTCTCAGTGATTTGTGGATGGTCGGGCGTCCGACACTGGGTGTGACCTGCGGGGATGGGCGTGGAGCCCCTGGTAGGAATGGGTTGTTCAGATCCGTTCGTCCCAAAGGCCCCACGTGATCACCTATCGTGC
>JAVBNE010000071.1:0-2684 GCA_031551755.1 Cellulomonadaceae bacterium
TTGCCGATGCCCTTGTCCTTGAGGCGCGACAGCGACGGCAGCACGTCCACCGGCGGATAGATCCCCTCGTTGTGGAACGAGCGGCCGATGATGATCTGGCCTTCGGTGATGTAGCCGGAGAGGTCGGGCACGGGGTGGGTCTTGTCGTCCTCGGGCATGGTGAGGATGGGGATTTGCGTGATCGAGCCGTTGCGCCCCTTGAGCCGCCCCGCGCGTTCGTAGATCGTCGAGAGGTCGGTGTAGAGGTAGCCGGGATACCCTCTGCGGCCCGGGACCTCCTTGCGCGCGGCCGAAACCTCGCGCAGCGCCTCGGCGTAGTTCGTCAGGTCCGTGATGATGACGAGCACGTGCATGTCTTTTTCGTAGGCCAGATATTCGGCCGCCGTGATGGCCATGCGCGGCGTGGAGATGCGCTCTATGGCCGGGTCGTTTGCCAAATTGACGAACAGCACGGCGCGCGAAATGGCGCCGGTTCTTCTAAAGTCGCTGATAAAGAAGTCGGCTTCCTCGAACGTGATGCCGATGGCGGCGAAGACGACGGCGAAATTTTGCTCGCCGCCCAGCACCTTGGCCTGACGCGCTATCTGCGCCGCGAGCTGGGCGTGGGGCAGGCCGGAGCCGGAGAATATGGGCAGCTTTTGGCCGCGCACGAGGGTGTTCAGCCCGTCGATGGACGAGACGCCGGTCTGGATGAACTCGTTGGGGTAGTTGCGCGCGGCGGGGTTCATGGGCAGTCCGTTGATGTCCATGCGGGCGGCGGCGAGAATCTCGGGTCCTCCGTCGGACGGGTGGCCGAGGCCGTCAAAGACGCGCCCGAGCATATCGGGCGAGACGGCCAGCTCAAGGCTGTGGCCCAGAAAACGCACCTTGGAGTCGCGCAGATTTATGCCGGCCGAGGACTCAAACAGCTGCACGAGAGCGTCCGAGCCGTTGATTTCAAGGACTTTGCAGCGGCGGCGGTCGCCGTTCGGAAGCTCGATTTCGCCAAGCTCGTTATAGGTGACGCCTTCGACGCGCTTGACGAGCATAAGCGGCCCGGCGACCTCCTGTATGGTCTTATATTCCTTAATCATTACAGTGCGCCCTCCTTCGCCGTCAGCGCCTCGATCTGCGCCTTCATGTCCTTCTCGATTTTTTCGTAGGCGGCGGCGTAGTCGCTTATGGGTACGTTTTTGGCGCGTCCGAGCGCCTCGCGCACCGGCAGGTCAAAGAGCGCCTTCATGGGGGCGCCGCGCTCAAGCGCCGCGGCGGCCAGCTGCTCGTAGCCGAGGATGATGCGCAGAAGCCGGAACTGGCGGTCGGACGCCGAATATGCGTCGACGTCGCCGAAGGCGTCCTGCTGCAAAAAGTCCTCGCGGATCATTTTCGCGACTTCCATCGTGAGCCTGTCCTCGGGGGAGAGCGAGTCGACGCCGACGAGGCGCACGATTTCCTGAAGCTCGGCCTCGTTTTGCAGGATGTGCATGGCGCGGGCACGCTGCGCCGAAAACTGCGGGCTGACTTTTTCGTTATACCAGCCCGAGAGGCGGTCAAGGTACAGGCTGTATGAGTTGAGCCAGTTGATGGCCGGGAAGTGGCGGGCGTAGGCCAGCGAGCTGTCAAGCGCCCAGAAGACCTTGACAATGCGCATTGTCGCCTGCGAGACGGGCTCGGAGAGGTCGCCGCCCGGAGGGGAGACCGCGCCGATAGCGCTGAGTGAGCCCATACGCTCGCCCGAGCCGAGAGTGTATACGCGCCCGGCGCGCTCGTAAAACTGCGCGAGACGGGAGGCGAGATAGGCGGGGTAGCCCTCCTCGCCCGGCATCTCCTCAAGGCGGCCCGACATCTCGCGCAGAGCCTCGGCCCAGCGGCTTGTCGAGTCGGCGATGACGGCGACGTCGTCGCCCTTGTCGCGGAAGTATTCTGCGATTGTGATTCCGGTGTAGATCGACGCCTCGCGGGCGGCGACCGGCATGTCGGACGTGTTTGCGATGAGCACGGTGCGCTTCATCAGCGTCTCTCCGGTGCGCGGATCCTTTATTTCGGGAAACTCGCGCAGAACGTCGGTCATTTCGTTGCCGCGCTCGCCGCAGCCGATGTAGATGACGATATCGACGTCCGACCACTTGGCCAGCTGGTGCTGCACGACGGTCTTGCCCGAGCCGAATGGGCCGGGAACGGCCGCTGTGCCGCCCTTTGCGATCGGGAAGAGCGTGTCGATGTTGCGCTGCCCCGTGATCATGGGCACATTGGGCGGGATTTTTTCCTTATAAGGCCGTCCTACGCGCACCGGCCAGCGCTGGAGCATGGAGAGCTCGCGCTCGCCGCCGCCGTCAAGCGCGACGACGCAGACAGTATCGGTTACCTTGTACTCGCCCGCCTTGACGCTCTTGACCGTGCCGCTCACACCCGCCGGCACGAGCACGCGGTGCTCGACGACTGCCGTCTCGGGCACGGCGCCGATGATGTCGCCCGGGACGACCTTGTCTCCGGCCTTGACCCTGGGCGTAAAGCTCCACTTTTTCTCGCGCGAGACGCTCGGAACCTCGATGCCGCGGTCGATGACGTCCCCGGCGACGTCGCTCTGAGCCGCCGCGGAGGACGCCATCGCCCAGGCTGCCGAACCACCACCGGCTGCGCCGACGACCGCGCCGCCGAGCCCGGCCAGCACGGCAGTGGACAGAAGACCGCGCCGAGACACCCAT
>JAVBNE010000096.1:0-86231 GCA_031551755.1 Cellulomonadaceae bacterium
CGGCCACTTTGCAGCACCAATTCTACCGCCGAAGCCCGATACTCATCCGTAAACCGCCGACGCGTCGATCCCATCACCCATGTTCCCTTCCATCAGGAACCCACCAACACACCCCGTGTCCACCAAACCGGGAACGGTCCAGACACGCTGATTCCAGGTTGTTCTGGATTGTTCCGGGTCTGCCGCACCTGTTGGTGACAGGTTGGGTTAGGCGGCCTGGAGGGCCGGTGTGGTCATGATGGTCTCGTATTCGATGGGGGTCAATCGGCCGAGGGGTTCTTGCCTGCGGCGGCGGTGGTAGGTGCGCTCGGTCCAGGTCACGATCGCGATCCTCAGCTCGTGACGGGTGCGCCAGCGGCGCCGGTTCAGGACGTTCTTTTGGAGGAGCGCGAAGAAGGACTCCATGGCGGCGTTGTCGCCGGCCGAAGCGACCTGACCCATCGAGCCCTTCAAGTGGTGACGCCGGAGTGCGGCCAGGAACTTCCTGGAACGAAATTGGCTGCCTCTGTCCGAGTGCACGATGCAGCCGGGCACGTCGCCGCGGCGGGCGACGGCCATGTTGAGGGCGTCGACGGCGATCTTGGATTTCATCCGGTCACTGATCGAGTAGCCGACGATCCGGTTTGAATCGCACTGGGTTTCGTTCCTATGCGTTCCCTTGGCCAGCGAGTGCTGGCCGGGGTGACTCTTGGGCAGCGTAGTACGCCGCCTCGACCTCGAGCGGGGTGCGCATGTCGAGCTCCCCGTGAAGGCGCTGGTTGTTCCACCACCACACGTATTCCAAGGTGGCGAGCTCGACCTGTTCGATCGTGCGCCACGGCCCGCGTCGGCGGATCAGCTCGGTCTTGTAGAGCCCGTTGACGGCCTCGGCGAGGGCATTGTCATAGCTGTCCCCCACGGTCCCGGTCGACGGCTTCGCGCCGGGCTCGCCGATGCGGCGGTGTAGGCGATCGAGAGATAGTTCGACCCAGGTCGGCATGGTGGACCAGCCCGGTCAGATCGACCGCGCCCTCGCGCCTGGCGCCCCAGGCAGCCATGTCGAGTGCCTGCAGCGGAAGGATGTCGGCCTTCAACGTCGCGGCGACGTTCGGGCCCACGATCCGCCGGGAGTGGACGTCGGTCACGAACGCCACGTAGGCGAAGCCGGACCAGGCTTGGATTCCAGCTGTCGTCGCAACGGTGTGAACTATCCGGGGCTCAGTAAAGCACTCATCCGCTCGGTCGGAGTGTCCCAGTCCAGCGCTTTGCGCGGCCGGTCGTTCAGTTCGGCGGCTATCGCGGCGAGGGCTCGGGCGTCTTGGGTGCGGAGGTTTGTGCCTTTGGGGAGATACTGCCGCAGCAGCCCGTTGGTGTTCTCGTTCGTGCCGCGCTGCCATGGTGAAGCACGCTCGCAGAAGTAGACGGCCATGTCCGTGGCGAGGGAGAAGGCCCGGTGTTCGCTCATCTCCGCTCCCTGATCCCAGGTGAGGGTCTTCTTCAGCGAGGCGGGCATCCTCTGCAAAGCGGTGATGAGGCTGTCGCGAACAGCATCGGCAGTGCGCTCGATCGGAAGATGGCCGAGGACCACGTAGCGCGTGGTCCTTTCAACGAGGGTCGCGACGGCTGAGCCGCTGCCGGCGCCGACGATCAGGTCACCTTCCCAATGTCCTGGGGTCGTGCGGCCTTCGACGTCGGCGGGCCGCTGGGAGATCGGTGTCATCTCGTCGATGAACCTGCTGGTACGCGTTTGTGGGTCACGGTGTGGTTTGCGCCGCGAACGACCGCGACGTAGTGAGCCTGCCAACTCGCGTCTCAGCTCTCCTTGCGCGTGGACGTAGATGGCCTGGTAGATCGTCTCGCAGCTCACCCGCATCCCCGAGTCATGGGGAAAGTCTCGCCGAAGCCGGTGGCAGATCTGCTCGGGCGACCATCGCTTCTTGAGCTTGGCGGCGACATAGTCCCGCAGCGGGCCGTCGACGGCGAGCTTCGCTGCCCGCGGGCGCTCACGCCGCTTCACGGAGGCGCGGTGTGCCGTGTGGGGCAGATAGCCGCTCCTGCCTACGGTGTTGCGTCTGACTTCACGGCTGATCGTCGAAGGTGCCCGACCCATCCTCGCCGCGATCTTCCGGATCGACAGACCTATCATCATCAAGTCCTTCAGCAGTTCTCGCTCGAGGAGGCTGAGGTAGCGGGCGTCGATGACCTGCTCGACGCGGGCAATGGGGATGCGTTCGCCTTGCACCCATGCGGTTCTAGGGTTCTTCACGTTCGCCAGGACCTCCTCGGGCTGGTAGAGCACCACTCTGCCGTCGGGGTAGATCCGGCCCTTCGAGAACACACGGATGCCCTTGTCCCAGTCCGCCGCCTGGTGCGATTCGACACCCAGTCGAGCCGCGGCGTCGCGGCGCGACATCCCCTCCCGTCGAAGCTTGAGGAACTCCTGTCGCTTCGCGTCCGCGTAAGCACCTGTGAAGATCCCCGCCCTATGCGCCCAGGCGTAGCACGTGACCCGGTTGAAGCCAAGCTCGCGCGCGACCGCAGATACGTTGCTGCTCACAGCGAGTCGTCTGAAGAACTCCGCCTTGTCCTCCGGGGTGTACTTGCGCTGCGCACTCCGCGGCGTCGACAACCCCGCCTGCTTCATCCACCGGTAGCCGCGATCCGGACTCACACCGGCGGCCAGCGCAGCTGCCCGCACCGATCCACCCCGATCAATCAACGCCAAGAACGCCAACTCCTGCGACTCCGTGTACTTCCTCGCCGGCATCGCCCGCTCCTCGCCGCTGGTGTTGCGACGACTACTGGAATCCAAGAGGTCGCGACGTAGGTGATGTCAGCGACCCACAGGCGCCGCGGTGCGGGCGCGTGGAAGCATCGTTGAACCAGGTCGGCCGGCTTCACGGCTGCCGGATCGGGCTTGGTGGTGGACATCTTCTTCGACCGCTTCACCCCGCGGACGTCGGCGATCTTCATCAACCTGGCCGTCTGGTCGCGGCCGATGTCCCAGCCCTGACGTCGCATCAGGGCGTGCATCTTCCGCACGCCGTAGACGCCATAGTTCTGCGCGTGCAGGTGCACGATCTCGGGCACCAGCAGCTCGTCCCTCAACGATCGTGCCGAGGCTGGTCTGGTCTTCGCGGCGCGGTAGCCGCGAGAGGTGATGAACCCACGAACTGCCGGGCGCAACACCCGGCAGATGGCCTCGACCCCGAAGCGATCCTTGTGCTCGTCGATGAACCGGATCATCTCGTCGTGGGGTGGTCGAGCTCCTTGGCGAAAAACACGCTCACCGCCTTGAGAATCTCGTTCGCACGCCGCAGCTGGGCGACCTCGTTCTTCAGACGCTTGATCTGCGCAGCAGCTTCGGTCCTCACCCCCGCCCGCTCGCCCGCGTCGACCTGCGCACGCCGCTGCCACAACCGCAGCGTCTCCGGACTCATCCCGAGCAGGCCAGCGACATGCCTCGCTGCCGCGGTCGGGTTCGGGTGGTCTCCACCGGCCTCGGCGAGCATCCGCAACGCCCGCTCACGCATCTCGTTCGTATACCTGGCCATCGTTCCCATCCTGACTGATCAAGCGGAACGAAACCCAGTGCGATTCACCGCCGTGCCATGAACCAGCTTTGGTTCGGGCACTTGTCGATCGATGACCTCGACGGCCAACCCGTCGTGACCGACGCCACACGAACCGAACCAGCCGCTACGCTCCACGCCACAGCCCGCGACATCGCTGCCGACGTTCGTGACATCGTCAATGCCAGTGCTGCGACACCCGGCATTGACGAAAACGCGAGCCCGCGAACCGGCCACCAAGCCCCTTCTGTCGTCCTGACCCGCATCGCCCCTGTTCAGGGCAACGCAAAACGCCCCGACCGAAGTCAGGGCGCGTTGCACATGTCGCTGGTTCAAACCAAAACTTTGGTGGAGCTGAGGGGACTCGAACCCCTGACCCTCTGCATGCCATGCAGATGCGCTACCAGCTGCGCCACAGCCCCAAAACAACTCCCCGCAGCAGTGACCCGCTGGCGAAGCGTCGCTAGTCTACGCAGAAGTTGGCTCCAAGTTCCAATCCGGCCCGGTGTTCCACTCATCGAGTGGGAATCCGGCCCCGATGTTGTGGGCCACGAGCCGCCACGAAGGCTGCGCGCCCGGCCCTGACCGGTGAAGATGCGACCAGTGCACGTTGTGCAGCCCGAAGATGCCCCGCCACTGCAGCGGGTCGAGATCCAGGAGTGCGGTGACAGCCAGCGTAATCGCCGCGCCGTGGGAGACGATCACCAGGGTGTCGTCCGCGGCGAGGTCCGCACCGGCATCGGCGATCGCCGCGACCATCCGAGCGGCAACCTCAGCTTTGGACTCCGCTCCCGCCCCGGTGGGTTCCTCGCCGCGCCGCCACGCCGCATAGGCTTCGGGCCAGCGTTCGGAAAGCTCGGCTGCGCTCAACCCTTCCCACTCACCGAAGCCGCGCTCTCGAAGTCGTGGGTCGGTCACCAGCTCCAATCCCGCGGCGTCCGTGTAGTACCGGGCAGTTGTCACCGCCCGCGACAGGTCGGAGGCCACCACCCGGGTCGCGCGGTGGGCCGAGAGAAGCGCCTTTGCGCCCTGTTCAGCCTGCCAATGCCCGACTGCGTCCAGGCGAATATCCACCTGGCCTTGGAGCCGCATCGCGTGGTTGTACTCGGTGCGGCCGTGGCGCATCAGCACCACGGTGCCAGCGCTCACCGTGCCGGTCGCTCGGCGAGACGGATCGCACCGTCGGACTCTTCAGAAACCCGAGCATCGTCGTCGCCCCGCGCGTCGGCGGGCAACTCGATCGCTGGGCAGTCCTTCCAAAGCCTCTCCAACCCGTAGAACTCGCGGTCCTCGATGTGCTGGACATGCACGATGACATCCCCGAAGTCCAACAGGATCCACCTGGCCTTCTGCTGCCCTTCTTGCCGGATCGGCTTCACATCGGCCTTGCGGAGCGCTTCCTCGACGGCGTCGGCGATCGCGAGAACCTGTCGCTCCGAGGCACCCGACGCCAATACGAAGACATCGGTGAGCGCCAGCTGCGCCGTCACGTCGAGCGCGACGATGTCGGTCGCCTTGCGGTCCGCAGCCGCGCGGGCAGCGGTCACGGCCTGCTCAACGGCCCATTCGGTCGCCGTCATGCGTCAACACCATCGGTCATCGAGCGAACCCCACCGGTGGCGACCAGGTCGCCGCCTGCACGGTTGGCACCTGGACTCCCTCCGCGATAGCAGGGTCGTCGCCCGCGATCAGTTTCCAGATGAGCAAACCCAGCACGAAGGCGACCGCCAACAAGATGATGTAGTGCAACCACGTGTAGGAGGGTCCGCGGCGGCGGGACTCGTTCCGCTCCTCCGCTCGGGCACCAGCCTGATCGGCCTTTACCGCCGCGAACGGCGTACTGGTCGGAGCAGGCTCCGGCACCGAGGACGCCACGGCGCTGACCGGAACCGGCGGACCAGAGGTGATGGCAGTCCACGGCACCGCCGCGCCCGCCTCTTCGGCAGGGCTGCCGACTCCGGCCGACCGCGGGCCACCCAAGGGACGGGCGACTGCCTGGGCACCAGTCCCCGGACGACCCCCTGCTGGGGGCTGGCCGGCGGTCGTCGGCCACGGGCTCCCAGTGGGTGACTGCGGGGTCGAAGGAGTTCCGGTAAGGGCCGGTCCTGCCAATGGGCGGGCAGCTGACCGGGCATTCGCTTGCCCCACGCCCTGATCTGCCGGACCCCGCATCGGCGGAGTCGACGTTGGTCGAAGCGGTGCCGCCGCGGCCGCTCGGGGCTGCGGAGCGACGGGTGAACCGGTGGCCCCAGCGGGCCGTGCGCCTGGCGCTCGCTGCGGGGTGGCGACCGGCGGCGACGCTGCTAGCCGCTGGTTCTGACCCGTTGTCGGAGCCTGGGGAGCGGGGCGCCGCCCTGCCGGAGACATCTGCCCCCCCGCGCTCTGCGCAGCCCCGGCCATACGACCTTGCCCTGCGCCCTGCTGGGGCGCCTGTTGCCTACCGGCGGCCGAGGGGGCCGCGGAAGATGACGGACGTCGCGCCGGCTGCCTGGTGGTGGCAGGGCGGACTGTGACCTGCTCGGATGTCTCGTGGATCGGCGTCAACCGACCCGTCGCATCCAGCGAACGCATGCCGCTCGAGGCGGCCGGCGGCCGAACCGTCGGCGCTGCACTCCGGGCCAGCCCTGGCGGCTGGGTCTCACGAAGCGTCCGTCGCGATGGCGGCGGCGCGGCCGGGGCACGGGGTGCGGCTGTGGGTTGTGCGGGCGCTGCGCCTGCTCCCGCAGCCCTGGCGGCCTGCTCGGCGGCGGCCTGCTCCCGTTCGCGCAACTCGCGCCGGGTGAGCGGCCTGCCGTTGCCGTTGCGGTTGTCACTCATCGTGCTGACCTCGATACAGACCGTGCTTCGCGATGTACTGGACTACACCGTCCGGAACCAGATACCACACCGGTTGACCGGACCGTGCGCGACGCCGACAATCGGTCGACGAGATGGCCATGGCTGGGATCTCCAGCGTACTGACACCTCCGGACGGAAGGCCGTCGACGGAGAGCTGATGGCCAGGTCGAGAGACCGCCACGAAATGAGCCATGGACCACAGTTCCTGTGCATCCTTCCAAGTGAGGATCTGCTGGATCGCGTCCGCACCCGAGATGAAGAACAACTCGGCGTCCGGGCGCGCTGACCGGAGGTCTCGCAGCGTATCCACGGTATAGGTCAGGCCGGGCCTGTCAATATCGACCCTACTGACGGTGAACCTCGGGTTCGAGGCCGTCGCGATGACGGTCATGAGGTACCGGTGTTCTGCCGAGGTGACATGCGCATGCTGTTTGAACGACGGCTGACCGGTGGGCACGAAGACGACTTCGTCCAAGTCGAACTGCGCCGCCGCTTCGCTCGCCGCCACCAGGTGACCGTGGTGCAACGGGTCGAACGTCCCGCCCATCACACCGAGCCGAACACGCCGAGAAGTCATGGGGTTGGAGGGTGCAGGCCGTCAGTGGCGCGTGCCGACAGAACGGAATGCATAGGTGACCAGGAGCAACGCCATGAGGGCACCAAACGCGATGAGACCGTAGGCCAACGGCGGGATCGGCAGTTCCTGATGCGCGGCCTCTTCGGCCGCCCGGCTGAGAGCAGGGAGCACAGTGTCCTCCTGGACTGGTCGAGGACCCGCAGGTCCTGCTGTCTTCGCGATCACCCCACGCCCGCAGCTGCGGTCGCCTGGCGGTCAAGCACACATACAGGGCCAGTGTCTCACGACGTCCTGAGAGGCACGATCTCACCCATGCTCCGTTTGGCCCCTCAGGTCATGCTCGAGTGTGTCCGTCGCCGTGCACAATCCACTTGGTCGTTGTCAACTCGGCCAAACCCATCGGCCCTCGCGCGTGGAGCTTTTGAGTGGAAATACCTATCTCAGCACCCAGCCCAAACTGCCCGCCATCGGTAAAACGAGTCGAAGCATTCACCATGATTGCGGCCGAATCCAACTCCGCGACGAAACGCTCGGATGCGGCCAAATTGGCTGTGACGATCGCCTCCGTGTGTCCGGAACTCCATGCCCTGATGTGTTCGATGGCGGCGTCGAGATCCGGAACTACACGCACGGCCATCTCGGGTCCCAGATACTCCCGCGCCCAGTCCTCCTCGGTCGCGGGCACCACCCGCATACCGGCCGGGGCGGACGCTGCCGTCGCCTCGTCGCCATGGACACGAACGCCTGCCGCATCAAGCGCAGCCAGGGCTGCCGACAGGAAGCCCGGCACCGCCGACTGGTGCACCAGCAGGGTCTCGGCGGCGTTACAGACCCCAACCCGCTGGGTCTTCGAGTTCACCAGGATGTCAATCGCCATCGCAGGGTCGGCCGAGGCATCGACATAGACATGGCAGTTGCCCACGCCCGTCTCGATCACCGGCACCGTCGCCTCCTGCACGACCGTCGCGATCAGATCCGCACCACCTCGCGGCACCAAGACGTCCACCAGCCCCCGGGAGTGCATCAGCGCCACTGCACCCGCACGTCCCCAACGGTCGATCGACTGCACCAGATCGGCCGGCAGCCCCACTCCGGCCAGGGCGCGCCCGAGCACGTCCACGATGACCTCATTGGAGGCGCGGGCCGCACTCCCACCCCGCAGGATGACGGCGTTGCCGCTCTTGAGCGCCAGTCCGGCGGCATCCACGGTGACATTGGGTCGCGCCTCGTAGATCATGCCGACGACCCCCATGGGCACCCGGACCTGCCGCAGCCTCAAACCGTTGGGCAAGGTCGACCCACGCACAACCTCACCTACCGGGTCAGGCAGTGCGGCCAACTCCCTCAACGCATCGGCGATCGCCGCGATCCGATCAGGGGTCAGCGTCAGCCGATCGAGCAGGCCGACAGCCATGCCACCTGCCCGTTCACGCTCCACGTCCTCGGCATTCGCGGCGACGATCTCGTCGCCAGCCGCCACCAGGGCATCCGCCAACGCGTCCAGGGCGGCGTCCTTGGCCGCGCGCGTGGCCGTGGCCAGTGCCCGGGCCGCGGTCTTCGCGCGCTGCGCGACGGCGCGCACCTGCGCGGTGGGGTCATCTTCCGCGAGCGAACGAGCCTCCTCACCGACCCCAGCAGCCACCGTCCCGGTCGGGTCTCGATCAAGCGCAGTCATTCCCCGAGCCTACGTCGGTCCCTCTGGCGACGCGGGACCGCCCACATCCCGGCGGCCCGTCATCGCTCGGTCTTGCGCAGGAGCACCAGGTCGTCCCGGTGCACGATCTCCCGGTCGTAGCCCTCTCCCAGATCAGCCCGTAGATCATGCGTCGACCGGCCGAGCAGACCGGGGAGCTCCGCCGAGTCGAAGGCGACGAGACCCCGGGCGATCACTCGCCCATCAGGATCGGCCAACTCCACCGGATCACCGGCGTCGAATGTGCCCTCCACACCCGTCACACCCGCTGGAAGCAGCGACGCCCGCCCCCCCAGGACCGCGCGCGCTGCCCCCTCATCCAGCAGGAGTCGGCCGTTCGTCAACGCCGCGTGGGCCAGCCACAGCCGCCTGCGCGACGTCCGCTTGCCTGTGGCCGCGAACCAGGTGCCCACGACATTCCCGGCCAGGGCGGCTCGGGCGTTGGCGGCACTCGTGAGAACCACAGGGATACCCGTACCAGTCGCGATGGCCACCGACTCCAGTTTGGTCACCATGCCACCCGTTCCGACCGCGCTCCCCCGGCTAGTCACCTCGATCCCATCAATGTCGGCCGCTGACCGGACCTCCCGGATCTGCTGGGTACCCGATCGCGACGGTGGCCCGTCGTACAGGCCGTCGACGTCGGTCAGGAGCACCATCGCATCCGCCCGGACCAGGTGGGAGACCAACGCCGCCAGCCGGTCGTTGTCCCCGAAACGCAGTTCCTCGGTGGCCACGGCGTCGTTCTCGTTCACGATGGGGACCACCCCCAGATCGAGGAGGCGTTCCAGCGACCGCTGCGCATTGCGATAGTGCCCACGACGCACGGTGTCTTCGGCTGTCAGCAGGACCTGCCCCACCCGAAGGCCGTGCTCGTTGAACGCCTCCGCGTAGCGCGCGATCAGCAGACCCTGACCCACCGAGGCGGCGGCCTGTGCGGTCGCGAGATCCTGCGGGCGACCGGGCAGGTTCAACGGGCCGATGCCAGCCGCGATCGCGCCGGAGGTCACCAAGACGACCTGCATTCCTGCCCGGCGACGTTCGGACAGCACCTCCACGAGGCCACGCAACGCGGCCAGATCAAGGTGACCATCGGGCGCGGTGAGAGAGGAGGACCCGATCTTGACCACGACGCGGGCGGCTTGGGCGAGGCCGGAGCGGCCGGACAACGGGTTCACCCCACCATCATCGCGGCGCGGTCCCACACGGTGCCCGTTGTGTCAGTAAGTGGGCGCACCGGCCCGCGAACGTCAACCGCAGCGGTGACGTCAGTCCTTCGCCGGGTCCGTCCAGGTGCCGGCTTCGCGTTCGGTCCACAGCTCCTGACGCGCCTCGGTCTTCGCGTCCATCCGGTCCCGGTACTCGCGACGCTTTTCCGCCCGAGTGGGCCGGTGGTGATCGTCCAGTCGCAGGTCGGACCCGCGCGGGCCACCCAGCAGCTCCGAGCCGGTCAGCAGCGTCGGCTCCCAATCGAAGACGACCGCATCGTGATCCGGGCCGATGCGCACTTCGGCGCCAGCCGTGGCACCGGCCTCGAAGAGCTTCTCCTCGACCCCCACCCGGGCCAGCCGATCCGCCAGATAGCCCACGGCCTCATCGTTTGCGAAGTCGGTCTGCCGCACCCAGCGCTCAGGCTTGGCCCCCCGGACGGAGTAGTACTCGCCGTCGGCAGACCGCTTGCGGGTCACCGTGAACCCGGCATCGTCGATCGCGCGGGGCCGCAGGACCACCCGGGCAGGCTCTGCCGGAGGGGCCTCCAGACGCGCCTTCTCAACGCGCTCCGCGATGGCGAACGTCAGCGGACGCAGGCCCTCATGGCTGGCCGCGGAGATCTCAAACACGGGCAGTCCCCGGGCCTCGAGTTCCGGTCTGACCAACTCGGCGAGCTCGCGCGCCTCGGGCACGTCGACCTTGTTGAGCACCACGACCCTCGGCCGCTCCATCAACGGAACACGGCCGCCCTCAACCAGATCACCGGCGTAGGCCGCCATCTCGGTCTCGATCACGTCGAGGTCGGTGATCGGGTCGCGCCCCGGCTCCAGCGTCGCGCAGTCCAACACGTGCACGATCACCGCAGTGCGCTCGATATGGCGCAAGAACTCCAGCCCCAGGCCCTTGCCGTCACTGGCCCCCGGGATCAGCCCTGGAACATCGGCGACCGTGAATCGGGCGCTGCCTGCCTGGACGACTCCGAGGTTCGGGATCAGGGTCGTGAACGGGTACTCGGCGATCTTGGGCCGAGCCGCCGAGATGGCCGCGATGAGCGATGACTTGCCCGCGCTGGGGAACCCGACCAACGCCACATCGGCAATCGTCTTGAGCTCCAACACGATGTCACGCTCTTCACCGGGCTCTCCCAACAGCGCGAATCCGGGAGCCTTGCGCCGGGGTGAGGAGAGCGCCGCGTTGCCGAGGCCACCCCGGCCACCGGCCGCTGCCACGAACTCGGCGCCGTCACCCACCAGGTCGGCCAGGATCGTGCCGTCGGTGTCCTTGACCACGGTGCCATCGGGCACGCGCAGGACCAGGTCGGCCCCCTGAGCGCCGGATCTATCGTCGCCCATTCCCTGAGTCCCCGACGGAGCGTGCCGGTGCGGCGAGTGGTGGAACTCCAACAAGGTGGTGGTCTGGGCGTCAACGACCAGCCGGACCGTTCCGCCGTCCCCACCGTTGCCGCCGTCCGGACCTGCGAGCGGCTTGAACTTCTCCCGGCGGATCGAGGCGCAACCGTTGCCGCCGTCCCCGCCCGACACGTGCAAGACGACGCGATCAACGAAGCTGGCCATCGGAAATCCTCTCCTGGTCCGGGTACGCGGATGCCGCGCGAACAGCACGAGGGGCGCACCCGGACGGTGCGCCCCTCGTCATGCAGTGTGAGTGGCTCAGGCCTCGACGGTCACGATGTCGACGACCCGGCGCCCGCGGCGCGTGCCGAACCGCACGGCACCGGCCGCACGTGCGAAGAGCGTGTCGTCGTTGCCACGACCGACGTTCTCTCCGGGGTGGAAGTGGGTGCCACGCTGGCGAACGATGATCTCGCCGGCCTTGACGACCTGACCACCGTAGCGCTTGACGCCGAGGCGCTGGGCGTTGGAATCGCGACCGTTGCGCGAGGAGCTCGCGCCCTTCTTATGTGCCATGGCGAACCTGCTTTCGTTGGGAGGGAAGTGGGTGGGCGGCTGGCGGACTCCGGTCCGCTGCTGCGCTACTTGATGCCGGTGACCTTCAGGCGGGTCAGCTTCTGGCGGTGACCCTGGCGCTTGCGGTAGCCGGTCTTGTTCTTGTACTTGAGGATCGTGATCTTCGGACCCTTCTCGGCCCGGACTACCTCCGCTGTGACCTTCACCTTGGCGAGCTTGGCCGCGTCGGTGGTCACCTTCTCCCCGTCCACCAGCAACAGAGCGGGCAGCTCCACCGACTCACCGACGGGCGCCGACACCCGGTCAACCACCAGGATGTCGCCAACCGACACCTTCTCCTGTCGACCGCCGGCCTTCACGATTGCGTACACCACGTTGCTGCTCATCTCTGTCGTCTTGGCGTGCTCATCACGGCCTTGTTCACCGGCTTGGTTACTTGGGACGCCGCGGCGTGCAAGTGCAGTGGACCGTGGGCACACGGGACCAGCGCACCATGGGCGCGCCGACGTCCAAGCGTACGGGCAGGCGTGGTCTCGGTCAAACCATGCCTGCCGGACGCCAATAGTTCTACGCTGGAAAAGCCGGGAGGTGAGACATATGAATCGCCGAGGTTCCCCAGATTCGCCACCCGCACCGCGAGCAGACCGGGTGGCCGCGGCTTTCGCCGCGACGGACCGCCGCCTTTTCCTACCCCGCATGCTGTGGTTCTACGCCACCCAGGACCGTCCCTTGTCGATCGGCCACGGACAGACGAACTCGCAGCCCTCAACCGTGGCGGCGATGTTGCGGCTCCTCGACGTACCTGCTGGTTCCCGGGTGCTGGACGTCGGTTCGGGCTCTGGGTGGACAACGGCGCTCCTGGCCGTTCTCGTGGGGCCGGGCGGCCAGGTGACAGGGGTCGAGCGGGAACCCGAACTCGCCGCGTGGGGTGCGGCGAACCTCGCCCGCTGGGCCACCCGCGTGACCGTGCCAATCGGCTCAGCGAGCATCGAAACGGCCAACCGCAGCGTGTTGGGTCACCCCATCACTGGCGGATACGACCGGATACTCGTCTCAGCCTCCGCTGATGACGTCCCCGGCGCACTCGTTGAACAACTCGCTGACCCCGGTCGCATGGTGATGCCGGTGCGGCACACGATGGTCGTCGTGGACCGCACCGGCTCCCATGTGGAGCTCAGTGAGCACGGGGCCTACACCTTCGTCCCGCTGATCGAGGGCAGCTAGGGCGTAGCCGGGTCCACTAGGTCACTCGGTTCCGTCACTTCGTCCGGCGTTGCCACCATCGCCGAGTCTTCGGCACCGGAGTCGGCTCCAGGAAAGGAGGCACCCGTAGCCGGATCGGCATCCTCCGGATCGACTCCGGGGACCGGGTCGAGCGACCGAGTGGCCGAGCCGTCGGCAGTCGCGTCGACGGTCGGGGCCTCGGTAACACCCTCGACGGGTGCGGCCTCGACCAGGGGTTCGACGAGGACGGCAGCCGCGGTGTCTTCCGGCACGACGAGCTCCGCTTCGGCTGTCACCGCACTCGGCATGCCCATGTCGCCCGACTCTGCGTCGTTGTCATGCGCATGGGCGGCCGCGGCCGCGATCGTCGCCAGGGTGGCCTTGACTGCCTCGCGAGCCTCCGAGGATGGGTCCGGCAGCACGGACATCGCCGCAGCGGGAGCGACCGGAGGTGTTTCCTTGGCCGCCGCTCGCTTCCGCCGGGACCGAGATTTACTCGATGTCTCGGCGTTTCCGGCGGACTCCCCCCCTGCCCCGCCCGACTTCTCGATCGGGGAGGTGTGCACGATGAACCCTCGGCCGTTGCAGTGTTCGCACGTCTCGCTGAACGCCTCGACGAGCCCTTGACCCACCCGCTTGCGGGTCATCTGGACAAGTCCGAGGGAAGTCACCTCGGCGACCTGGTGCCGGGTCCGGTCCCGACCCAGGCATTCGACGAGCCGGCGCAGCACGAGATCGCGGTTCGACTCCAGGACCATGTCGATGAAGTCGATCACGATGATCCCACCGATATCTCGCAACCGGAGCTGGCGGACGATCTCCTCGGCCGCCTCCAGGTTGTTCCGGGTCACCGTCTCCTCCAGCGTGCCGCCGGAGCCGGTGAACTTTCCGGTGTTCACGTCGATGACCGTCATGGCCTCGGTCCGGTCGATCACCAGCGACCCGCCCGACGGCAGCCAAACCTTGCGGTCCATCCCCTTGGCCAGCTGCTCATCCACGCGGTGGGCAGTGAAAAGGTCCACCTCTAACGTCCAGCGGGAGACACGTTCACGCAGGTCGGGAGCGAGTTCGCCGACGTACGTCGAGATCTCCTCCCACGCACCCGCGCCCTGGACGACCAGTGAGGTGAAGTCGTCGTTGAAGATGTCACGCACCACACGGATGGCGAGGTCGGGCTCGCCCTGCAACAGCGCGGGCGCCGACGCAGACTTCGCCTTCTTCTCGATCGCGGCCCACTGCGTCTGCAACCGCTCGACATCGGCGCGCAGTTCGTCTTCGCTCGCACCCTCGGCCGCGGTCCGCACGATAACTCCCGCGCCGTCCGGGACGACGTCGCGCAACACCTTCTTCAGGCGCGCACGTTCATTGTCGGGGAGCTTGCGAGAGATACCGGTCATGCCGCCACCGGGCACCAGGACCAGGTATCGGCCAGCCAATGTGATCTGCGACGTCAGCCGGGCGCCCTTGTGTCCGATCGGGTCCTTCGTGACCTGGACCAGAACGGAGTCGCCGGATTTCAGTGCCTGTTCGATGCGCCGGGGCTGACCTTCCAGCCCGGCGGCATCCCAGTTCACCTCGCCCGCATAGAGCACGGCGTTGCGACCCTTCCCGACGTCGATGAACGCGGCTTCCATGCTCGGCAGCACATTCTGGACCCGGCCGAGGTAAACGTTGCCCGCCATCGCGGCCTGCGACTGCTGGGAGACGTAGTGCTCCACCAGGACGCCGTCTTCCAGGACGCCGATCTGGGTGCGCCCGTCGAGTTCGCGCACGACCATAGACCGCTCGACCGCCTCCCGGCGGGCCAGGAACTCGGCCTCCGTGATGATCTGCCGACGCCGGCCCGCGTCGCGCCCCTCACGTCGGCGCTGCCGCTTTGCCTCCAGCCGTGTCGACCCCTTGAGGGCGGTGACTTCGTCGGATCGCGCCCGACCGCGCCCGCCCTCAGCGGACTCCCCCCGGCCACTACGCCTACGCCGCCGACGCCGACGACCCGATCCACCGCCGTCCTCCTCGTCGCCGAGGTCGCTGGCGTCATCCATGGCGTCGGCGGAATCGTCCGAGTCGACGTTTTCCTCCGCACCCTCCACGGCCGCATCCTCGCGGCCGCCGTCCCGGCGCCGGCCACGCCCGCCCCTGCGCCGCCGACGACGGGGACCGTCATCCAACTCCGAACCGTCCTCGTCAGACACCGTCGCCAACTCGTCGGTCTCGACATAGTCCTCTGGACCGAATTCGTCCAAGAAGAGCTCGGCGCCCTCGGCGGTCAGCTCCGCCTCGATCACCTCGATCTCCTTCACGGCGCCCCGGTCATCGACCGACATGTCCTCAAAGGTCACCGGCTCGACAACAGGCAGCACCAAGTCAACCGATTCCGTGATGGATTCGTCCTGACGGCCACGGTGATTCGACAGTGCCGGTTGGTCGGAAGCCTCGGCATCGTTCGAGGGCTGAGGCGGCCCGGCAGGCGACTGCGCACGGCGCGATCGGCGTGGCGCTGCAGCCGGGTCCGGGGCCTGGAAGAGCAAGGCTGTGGTCGCCAATCGAGGCGGGCTCGCCGTCCTAGGTGCTTCGGCCGGTTCCGCCACAGGCATCGGCGCCGCCGGCACCTCGGCCGGAGCTGCGTTGGCAGCCTGAGCCGCCGCCGTCGATCGGGTGGCTCGCGTCCGCTTGGGCTTGGTGACCGGTTCAACGACATCCGATGCGACCGGCTCAACCACGACCGGTTGGGCGACCGGCTCGGGGGCCGGCGGTACGGTCTCGGCGGAAGCCGCGTCGGCGGCCGGAGCCGCCGCTCGGGAACTGCGACGTGGGGCGCCGCTCTTGCGCCCGGACTCGCGAGCGACCATCTGCTCGTCGAGGGCGGCGATCACCCCGGACACGTCCGTCACCTGCTCAGAGGCTTTCGCGCTCGCCCGTGTACGACGTTTGGGCACGGTCTCGGTCACTTCCGGATCCGGAGCAACCACATCGGCCAGACTCAATCCGAACTCAGACAGCACATCCAGCACCGGGCGCCGACCCGCCGCCTGTTCAGTGGAGGCAGGTTCGGCGGCGGCCCCAGGCTCCGCGACGGTTTCCACGAGGGCTGAGGTCGCGAGGACCGGTGTCTCGGGGACCGCAGGCGCCGAATCGGCAACCGGAGCCTCGGTATCTGCTGGTGCCTCGACAGCAACCGCCTCAGACACTGGGCGCGTAGCGCGCCGAGAACGCCGCACTGGCTTCTCCGTCCGAGCCGCGGCTCCTGGGGCGGCCAGGGTGGACCCAGGGGTCAACGCCGCGCCTGAGGCGACCGTTCGCGTGTCGGAGGCGCGCTCGCCCGCAGTCTCGGACGTCGGGTCTGGTTCGACCGTGGGCGTCATCGGCTCCGACGGCGGCGCGGCCACCCGAGTCACCCTGCGAGACCCAGGGCGACGCGTCCGCCCTGCCCCTTTGGCTGCTGTTGTGTCCTGCGACTCCTGGCCGGGGGTGCTATTCGGGGTATCGAGCGTCACGTGGGTGCTCCTGAAGACCCTGCAACTGCTCGCATCTGGCAGTCTCGGGCGGTCGGTCGTCACTGGGCGACGTCTGGGACGTGCCCGTAACGGAAGTCTCGGGGTGCCGCGACGAGGCGGTCGGCGCGGGCGCCCGCCTTGTCGAACATCGACCGTTGTCGAACATCGACCGGCGGCGCTCCGCGAGCCGGTGACCGGACCGCGCGAACACATCTGCGCCGGGCGGCGATGCGAAGCCGCCAGACCTTGTCAGTATCGCACAGGACATCCCCGAGGTGTCTGGCAGCAGCCAGACACCTCGGAAGAACGCAGGGAATCGGCACCGCACGACCAGGACCAAGGTCCCGATTGTGTGGTGAATATAGTCACGATGTCACTCACTTGGTCACACGGCGTCAGCTCAATCGGCGAACATGGGCACAGTTCGGCTTCAACGTCCCAGTAGTAATCTCGGTTCCGACTTGCCCGTAAATCGCGGGCCGGCCCCCAGAGGAGCGCACGTGGATGCACTAGCACTCGCGCGATGGCAGTTCGCTATCACGACGGTTTATCACTTCATCTTCGTCCCGCTCACGATTGGGCTGGCACCACTGGTCGCGATCATGCAGACCGCCTGGGTGCGCACCCGCAACGAGCGGTGGCTGAAGCTGACCAAGTTCTTCGGCAAGCTCTTGCTGATCAACTTCGCGATCGGTGTCGTCACCGGCATCGTCCAGGAGTTCCAGTTCGGCATGAACTGGTCCGAGTACTCCCGCTTCGTCGGTGACATCTTCGGCGCCCCGCTCGCGATGGAAGCGCTGATCGCCTTCTTCATCGAATCGGTCTTCCTCGGTCTGTGGATCTTCGGCTGGGGCCGCATGTCCAAGCGCGTGCACCTGCTGATGATCTGGATGGTCGCCATCTCGGTGAACATCTCGGCCCTCTTCATCATCGGCGCGAACTCCTTCATGCAGCACCCGGTCGGTGCGACGTACAACCCGGAGACCGGCCGCGCCGAGATGAAGAGCATCGCTGAGGTGCTGACCAACTCGACGCTGTGGGCCGCGTTCCCGCACACGGTGGCCTCGGCCTTCCTGACCGCGGGCACCTTCGTCGCCGGTATCGCCGCCTGGTGGATGGTCCGCCTCGTCCGCACCAAGCGCGCGGAGAACGTCGAGATCGCCCGTGACGTCTACCGTCCCGCCATCACACTCGGCGTGATCGTCATGCTGATCGCCGGCCTCGGCGTCATCATCACCGGTGACATGCAGGCAAAGCTCATGTTCAAACAGCAGCCCATGAAGATGGCCGCTGCGGAAGCCCTCTGTGAGGACTCACCGGACGGCGCACCGTTCTCGATCCTCGCCCTGGGCGACCTCTCCGACTCCTGTGAAGGCGTCAACCACGTCTTGAGCATCCCTGGTGTGACCTCCTTCCTGGCCGAGAGCGACTTCAAGGCGCCACTCAAGGGTGTCGAAACCCTCCAGGAGGAATACGCCCAGCGCTACCCGGCCACCGACGCGCAGGGCCGTGTCATCGAGAACGCCGATGAGGTCAACTACGTGCCGAACCTGGCGCTGACCTACTGGAGCTTCCGCCTGATGATCGGCTTGGGCATCGGTTCGGTCGCGCTCTCGCTGATGGCACTGTGGCTGACCCGCAAGGGCGCTGTCACCTCGAATAAGTGGTTCGCCCGCATCGGCATCATCGCGATCCCGACGCCGTTCCTCGCCTGCGCCTTCGGCTGGATCTTCACCGAGATCGGCCGCCAGCCGTGGATCGTCGCACCGAATCCCTCGGGAATCGATGAGATCCGCCTGCTCACCGAGCGCGGTGTCTCCACGGTGGTCTCACCTGGAGTCGTCCTGACCTCGATGATCGTCTTCACCCTCGTCTACGGCGCACTCGCTGTGGCCTGGTACCGCCTCATGCACCGCTACACCGTCGAAGGCATCCCGCTGCAGGTCGCAGACGAGTCGCCGGAAGCACAGGGTGGCCCCAGTGCAGGTGGCGATGACGAGTCCGCCCACGCCCCCTTGACCTTCGCGTACTGACCGCGACGATTCTGGAGAACCCCATGGAACTCAACATCCTCTGGTTCGTGTTGATCGCGGTCCTGTGGACCGGATATCTCGTCCTCGAAGGCTTCGACTTCGGTGTCGGCATGCTCCTCAAGATCTTGCCGACCAAGGACGACAAGGTGCAGCAGGAGAAGGAACGCCGCGTCCTCATCAACACCATCGGTCCGGTCTGGGACGGTAACCAGGTCTGGCTCCTCACGGCGGGTGGCGCCACCTTTGCCGCCTTCCCCCACTGGTATGCCACGCTCTTCTCCGGCTTCTACCTTCCGCTGCTGCTCATCCTGGTGGCCCTGATCTTCCGGGGTATGGCCTTCGAGTACCGCGGCAAGGCGCAGGGAGACGGCTGGCGCAGCCTGTGGGACTGGTGCATCGTGCTCGGCTCCTTCCTCCCCGCACTCCTGTGGGGCGTGGCCTTCGCCAACCTCGTCCGCGGCGTTCCGCTCGTGGCTGTCGACGGTGTCACGCAGTACGACGGCGGCTTCTTCAACTTGCTGAACCCGTTCGCTCTGCTGGGTGGCCTGTGCACCCTCTCGCTGTTCCTCATGCACGGTGCGGTGTACCTGACGCTCAAGACCGATGGCAAGATCCGCGAGCGTGCTCGCGCCTTCGCAACCAAAGCAGCCATCGCCGCCGTGGTCATCGCGGGCGGCTGGGCGGTCTGGGCGCAGCTGGCCTACTCCGTGGCCTGGACCTGGATCGCCGTGCTGGTCGCGGCCCTGTGCCTGGTCGGAGTTGTCCTGACCACCGCCAAGGGCAAGGAAGGCCTGTCCTTCATCCTCTCGGCAGCGGTCATGCCGGCCGCCGTGACCCTGATCTTCGGCTCCATGTCGCCGAACGTCATGGTCGGCACCGACCCTGCGACCTCCCTGTCGATCGATGCCGCGTCCTCCACGAACACGACGCTCACGATCATGACCTGGGTCGCAGGCATCATGGTCCCGATCGTCCTGGCCTACACGGCCTGGGCCTACTGGACCTTCCGCTACCGGGTCACGTCCGCAGACATCCCAGCTTCGATCGCCCTCTCCCTCAAGAAGAAGGTCGGCGAGGCATTCGGTGGACCCAACGGAGCAGGTGCACTGGACCTCACCATCGCGGACACGCGGAGTAAGGCAAGCTCCGCCGGGTGAAGCCGCTTGACCCGCGGCTTCTCCGCCAAGCGAAAGCAGCCCGAGGGTACGTGGTGATGACGGCCGTTCTCGGCCTCATCACCACGGCCCTCGTGGTCGCTCAAGCCCTCCTCATCGCATCGATCCTCGCGCCAGCAGTCAACGGCACGGCGGGTCTGACCGACGTCACCGATCCCCTCTGGGCACTCGGTGGCGTCGTCGTCGTGCGGATGCTCTCCTCCTGGGCCCAGGAACGGCTCGCCATGCGCGCAGCCGCCCGGACCATCGCGGACCTCCGCGAACAGGTCGTCACCCACTCCGTCTCCCTCGGACCCCGCTGGCTCGCCGGGGGACGAGGCCCGGAGGTCGCGACCCTGGCCACCCGCGGCCTCGACGCCCTCGAGCCCTATCTGGTGCGCTATCTGCCCCAACTACTCCTGGCCGCGACCGTGACGCCGGCGACTCTGGCGGTCGTCCTCAAGCTCGACTGGGTGTCGGCCCTCATCATCGTCATCACCATCCCACTCGTGCCGATGTTCATGATCCTGATCGGCCAGCTGACCGTCGGCACCTCCGAACGACGACTGAAGGTAATGGAACGTCTCGGCGCTCAGGTCCTCGACCTGCTGGCCGGGCTGTCCACGCTGCGCGCCTTCGGCCGCGAGATCGGCCCGCAGAAGCGTGTGCGGGCTTTGGGCGAAGCCAACCGCCGAGCGACCATGGGGACCCTGCGAGTCGCCTTCCTTTCGGGGGCGGTACTGGAACTACTCACCACGCTCTCGGTGGCGCTCGTCGCCGTGACCGTCGGCCTTCGACTGCTCGCCGGCAACATGGAACTCGAGCCTGCCCTCGCCATCCTGATCCTCGCCCCAGAGGTTTACCTCCCGCTGCGCCAGGTCGGCATGCATTTCCACGCCAGCACCGACGGCATCGCGGCGGCCAATAGGGTCTTCGAAATCCTCGATGAGCCCGCCCCCCCGGCCGGGACGGCCACCTGCCCGCCGTTGGCGGGAGCCACCATCGACTTCCGCGGCGTCAGCGTCCTCGCCGGTGACCGTGGCGTGCATGCACCATCCGGCCTCACCTGGACGGTACCCATCGGTGACGGGTCCGGCACCGGACGGGTGATCGCGCTCACCGGCCCGAGCGGTGTCGGCAAGACCACTTCCGCTCAAGTCCTGCTCGGCCTGATCCGCCCCGATGCCGGGACCGTCACTCTGACCGGCAGGGACGGCGCCCCGGTCAATCTCACCGACCTCGACCTGGCCACCTTCTGGCCACAGCTCGCCTGGGTTCCTCAGCGACCCGCGCTCCCGCCCGGGACACTGCGCGACGTCGTCACTGCCGGCACCCAGGTCACCGACGACGCCCTCAACCGGGCCGCCCGCACCACCGGCCTCGATGACGTCGTGGCATGGCTGTCGAACGGTTGGCAAACACCCATCGGCCGCGACGGGACAGGTTTGAGTGTCGGCCAACGCCAACGAGTCGCCCTCACCAGCGCACTCCTCGCCGACCCACGCCAGGTTCCGCTGGTGATCCTCGACGAGCCCACCGCTCACCTCGACGCCCGCTCCGAACAGGTGGTACTCGACTCCGTTCGCGCCTGGCGTGCGGAAGGGCGCACCGTGGTGGTTATCGCCCACCGCGCCTCCCTGGTCCGGTTGGCCGACGAAGTGATCGAGCTGTCCAGCGCGTTAGTCGAGGTGAGCGCATGAGCGGCCGCATGCAACGCCTTTCGTCCGACCCACTGGTCCGGGCGATCAGGCTGCTCGACGTCCGGTGGAGGGCGGTCGCCAAGGCGATCGGCCTCGGCTCACTTGCCCTCGGCAGCGCCGTCGCCCTCACCGCCGTCTCGGCCTGGCTGATCGCGCGCGCCTCCCAAATGCCCCCCGTTGGCCAGGTCTCCGTGGCGACCGTGGCGGTGCGGGCGTTCGGCACCTCTCGCGGGGTGTTCCGCTACCTCGAGCGGCTGGCCTCCCACGATGTTGCCCTGCGCGGCATGTCGGCGCTGCGCACCAACCTGTACAGCGCACTCGCCACCGGCCGGCCCCAGGCGCTCATGCGCGTCCGCCGTGGCGATCTGCTCGCTCGCGTCGGTACCGATGTCGACGCAGTGGGCGACCTCGTGGTCCGGGCGCTGATTCCCACTGGCGTCGCCGTGGTGATCTCCGCCGGGTCGGTGGTGTTGGTGGGGGCGTTCCTGCCGATGGCCGGTGTTGCGTTGGCCGTCTGCCTGCTCGTGGCCGGAGTCCTCGCACCGTGTCTCTCGGCCCGAGCCGCACGCACGGTCGAAGCTCGGGGTGCGTCGGCTCGCTCCCTCATGAGCGCCACCGCATTGGAGATCCTGGAGTCGGGTGGGCCGCTGGTCGTTTCCGGCCGGATGACGGCCGCTGTCGATACCCTGCGCAGGGCTGACCGAGATCTGGCTGGTGTGGCGGTGGCCGGCGGACGGATCGGCGGGTTGTCCGCCGCCTTGAACACCGGAGCCATGGGACTGGCCGTCATCTGCTCGCTGGTCCTCGGCGTCCCGGCACTCGCCACCGGCTCCTTGGCACCGGTCGAGCTCGCGGTGATCGCGCTCACCCCGCTGGCTGCCTTCGAGGCGGCCGGCGCGCTACCGGCCGCTGCAGTGCAGCTGCGCCGCTCACGTGAGTCGGCGGAACGGATCATGGCGTTGGTCGATGACACGCGGGGTCCTTCCATGACTCAACCTCCGCAGCCCACCACGGACGAGGCTCCCGAAGCAGACCCCCCTGTCGAGACGTTGGTGGGCGCCGACCGCGCCCCGGACGGCACGTTCGAGATCGAGCTGCGCGATGTTGACTGCGGCTGGGGCGAGCGGGCCGTCCTGACTAACGTGTCGCTGACTGTCACCCGCGGCCGCGCGGTCGCGCTCGTCGGCCCTTCCGGCATCGGCAAGACCACATTGCTGATGACGGCCGCCGGGCTCATCCCGGCCCTCCGGGGCGAGGTCCTGGCAGACCAGGCGCCGATCGCCGATCGGGCCTCGCACGATCTCGCCCGACAGGTCGCCTTCATCGCCGAGGACGCGCATGTCTTCGCGACCAGCGTCCTGGAGAACCTGCGCGTCGCACGCGGCACCACGACGCCGGAAGAGGCGACCGCGGCGCTCACCGCGACAGGCCTGGGCGACTGGCTGGCCGCGCTCCCCGACGGGCTCGACACCGAACTCGGGCAGGATGCCACCACGATCTCCGGTGGCGAACGGCGACGCCTGCTCATCGCCCGGGCCTTGGTGGCGCCCGCAGAGCTACTGCTCATCGACGAACCGGCCGAACACCTCGACCCGGCCACAGCCGATGCCCTGATCAGCCACTTAGTCGAGCTGACCCATGCCGGGCAACGCGGCATCGCGGTGGCCACGCACCGACTCACCGCCCTCGATCAGATGGACGAAGTGATTCTGCTCGGCGTCGGGGAACAATCCGGTGACCCTGCTCGCGTACTCGCCCGGGGTACCCATTCCGAACTCTTAGAACTGCCCGAGTACCGCTGGGCACTCGAACAGGAAGCAACGGTCTAACTGTTGTCGACGGTCGTCCGGTCGCCCAGGTCGAGCCGGGCGACCGCCTGGTCGAAGGCATCGAGCCGCTCCGGGCAGTAGATCTCGATGATCAGCCGTTCACCGGCGAGCAGCCGAGGGTCGATCACCGACGGCCGGATACCCGGCCCGGCCGCCCCGTTGAGTGCGCCCAAACCGGAACCGTCCCCCGGGATGGCGCCTGTGCACAGCACCCCACCCTCGGCTCCGAGCCTGTTCTCGATCGCCTGAGCGCTGACGCCCGTCACCCCCATCGCCACCAAACCCGCTTCCAGCTCTTGAGCCCTCTGCTGGGCCATAGCGCTGTCCTGTCGGGACTCACGGTCGAGGAACTGCACCGTGAGGACGGCCCCGATACCCAACAACAGCAGGACGGCGGCGGTCACCACCACCCAACGACTCCGCCGCTGACCGCCGGAACGCTCAGCTCGGCTCTCTGATACCGCGGTCATGTTCCACCACCTTTACCGAGATCGACATCCGATCCGTCGTCCATCACGCGACCGCCGTCAGTGGCTTTCCTGCCATCAGTCTCCCCGTCGACGACCCCCGAACGCCAGCTCGGTCTTCTCAAGAGGTAGAGCAGCCCGGGGATCACCAGGCCGATGACGATCAATCCCCCGGCGACGATGAGGAGATAGATCCACACATTTCCGTTGGAGAACTGCGCGGGCGGGACGAACCCGATGAACATGGCCGCGGCCGACGCCGCGATCCCGACCACGCACAGGACCCGGAGGGCAGGTGCGCGGTAGCCGCGGGGATGGTCGGGGGCGACCTTGCGCAGCCGGATGGCGGTCCAGAAGAGCAGGAGGTACATGATCAGGTACACCTGCGTGGTGATGACCGAGAAGATCCAGTAGGTGCTCGAGACATCCGGGATGAAGGCGTAGAGCAGCGCAATGATCGTGGTCAGCACCCCTTGGGACACCAAGATGTTCCGTTGCACGCCGTGGGCGTTCAACCGCTGCAGGAACAGCGGCAGGTAGCCCTCCTCCCGGCCGACTGTCAGGAGCCCCTTGGACGGCCCGGCGAGCCAAGTGAGCATGCCCCCCAAAGCCGCCGCGATCAGCATCAGCCCCAGAATCGGCGTCAGCCAGCGCACGCCGAATCCGGCGAAGAAGGCGTCGAAGGCTTGCATGACGCCGGCCGTCAAACTGAGGTCGGTGGCGGGAATGACCCAACTGATCGCCAGGGCCGGCAGGATGAAGATCACCAGGACCAGCCCAATCGCCAGGAACATCGCTCGCGGGAACTCGACCGATGGACGGCGCAGGCTGGTCACGTGCACGGCGTTCATCTCCATGCCCGCATAGGACAAGAAGTTGTTCACGATCAGCACGAGTGAGGCCAGCCCGGTCCAGACTGGCAGGATGTGGTCACTGTCCATGGGCGCGGCGGACGCATTCCCTTGTCCCAGGAAGACAATCCCGAGCACGACCAGGAGTGCTGCGGGCACCAGGGTGCCGATCACCAAGCCGATGCTGGACAGTCCCGCGACCGTCTTCGTCCCCCGCGACGAGACCCACACACCGACCCAAAACAGAGTGACAATCACGATGGCGACGTAGGTGCCGTTATTTGCCAGTGCGGGGTTGATGACGTAGGCCAGGGTGCTGGCCACGTAGGCGAGCAGGCTCGGGTAGTAGAAGATCGTCATCGCGAACTGGCACCAGACCGCGAGGAATCCCGCGGGTTTGGAGATTCCCTCGGCGACCCACCGGTAGATTCCGCCGGACCAGCCCGAGGCCAACTCGGCCGAAACCAAGGACGTCGGCAGCAGGAAGAGCAGGGCGGGCACGATGTAGAGGAAGACAGCCGCCAAGCCGTAGACCGCCATCGTCGGAGCCGCGCGCAAACTCGCCACCGATGAGGTAATCATGAAGGCAAGCGTGAGCCATGTGATGGCCTTACTCGGCCCACGGACCCCGACCGTCGGAGCCTGGACGGCCCGATCGCCGCTACTGGTCATTGTGCCCCCTCGCCCGGAACTCCAGGTCAGCGTGCCTCGACTACGCATCGTTCACCACTGAGCGCACCCTTGGCCGGACCAAGATGGCTACCACCGGGCGTTGCGCGGGCGCGGCTGACAGACCGGACACGTATAAGAGGAGCGGTTCATGAACTCGTCTCGGCGGACCATCGCGCCGCAAGCTGGGCAAGGCTCCCCCGCGCGACCGTAAACGGCCAATGAGCGAGAGAAGTAGCCCGACTGGCCGTCAACATCGACGTACAGCGCGTCGAAACTCGTGCCACCCTGCGCGAGCGCTTCGGTCATAACCTCGGTGGCAGCCGTCAGCACCCGGTGCGCTTCGGCCCGGCGCAGCGTGTCGGTCGGCCTGGCGTAGTGCAGGCGCGCCCGCCAGAGTGCCTCGTCCGCGTAGATGTTCCCGATCCCCGAAACCACCCGCTGGTCCAGCAAGGCCCGTTTGATCCCCGTGCGACGGCTGCGTATGGCCGCGACGACGTCGTCCACACCGATGGCCGGGTCGAGGAGGTCGCGCGCGATGTGGGCCACCGGTTCCGGCAGGGCCTCGACCGCGGAACCCAGACCACCCGGTGCGCCGTCGAGAGTCGGCACGAGATCTTGCACGGAGAGGTGCCCGAAGGTGCGTTGATCGACGAAGTCCAAGGCGAGCGGTCCCTCCAACACGAGCCGGACACGAAGGTGCGGCACTCGCTCCGCGTCATCGCCGCCGGAGCGAACGATCAGCTGCCCGGACATGCCCAGATGCGCGAGCAGGGCCGCCGCGGGGTCTGCGACGGGCGGCGACGGCGACCATAGACTTGGGGTGTTCGCGGCGGCGGGAGACACCGACTCGGGCGTCACCCACTCAGGCGCCGTCGGGTCCGCCAGCGGCAACCACAAGAATTTTCCCCGCCGCACCACCGCGGACAACTCACGGCCTACCAGCTGATCCCGGAAGGAGGCCGGACCACCCACATGCCGGCGCACGCTGTAGTCGCGCAGCACCTGCACGTCGGTGACGGCGCGCCCGAGGACGTGTCGACTCAGACCTTCCCGGACGGTTTCGACCTCCGGGAGTTCAGGCACCCGCGGTAATCTTCTCGTAGGCGGCCTGGGCGGCGACCTGCTCGGCGTGCTTCTTCGCGGTGCCGGTACCCGTGCCGTACAGCACATCGTCGAAGTGCACGAAGGACGTGAAGATCCGCGCGTGATCCGGCCCCTCGGCCTCGCTCGAGTAGGCGGGCATCCCCAGGCCAGCAGCGGCGGCGACCTCCTGGAGAGAGGTCTTCCAGTCCAACCCTGCCCCCAACCCAGCGGCGGCGGCCAGCGTCGGATCGACCAAGCGGTGCACCAACTCGCGGGCAGGCTCCAGACCGTGGCTGAGGTAGACAGCGCCGATCAGGGCCTCGACAGTATCGGAGAGGATCGAATCCTTGTCATGCCCCTTGGTCCGCACCTCACCCTTGCCCAACAGGATGTAGGAGCCCAGACGGAAGGTGCGCGCGATCGCGGCGAGGGCCTTCTGGGAGACCGTGGCCGCCCGCATCTTGGCCAACTCGCCCTCGGGCAGATCTGGGTATCGACGGTAGAGCGCCTCCGTCACCACCAACCCCAGGACGGTGTCGCCGAGGAACTCCAGCCGCTCGTTGGTGGGGATTCCGCCGTTCTCATGCGCGAAGGAACGATGGGTCAACGCAAGCACGAGAAGCTCGGGGTCCAAGTGGACCCCGAGCTTCTTCAGAAGACCGGATGCCGGTGCAGCCGGTGTCACGTACTCAGCCTGCGTGTTCGGTGCGCAGCGCCTCGCGGTACTGCCGGCCCTTGTAGGTACCACAGGTCGGGCAGGCGGCGTGCGACAGCTTGTCGCCCTTGCACTGCGGGCAGGTGGTGAGGTTCGCGGCGGTGGTCTTCCACTGCGAACGACGCGCACGGGTGTTGCTGCGCGACATCTTGCGCTTCGGAACAGCCACGGCTAGCTCTCTTTCGTCTGGTCGGACACATTCGAGGTGTCGAATATGCTCTCAAGCGCCGACCAACGTGGGTCGGTCAGGTCATGGGCGTGGTCCGGGTCATCCGCCAGCCGCGCTCCACATTCGGAACACAGCCCCGGGCAGTCCGGTCGGCACACCGGGTTGAATGGTAGTGCAGTGACGACGGAATCCCGTACCGCAGGCTCGATATCGGCCAGATCGCCGTCGAGTTCGTACCGTAGGTCCTCGTCGTCCTCATCCCCGGCAGCACGTTCGGCCTCGATGCGTTCCGGGTATGCGAACAGCTCTTGCAGGGGGACGGTCAGCGCCGCCGACATCTTGTCCAGGCATCGCACACACTCCGCACTGACGCGTCCGCGAACCGTGCCGGAGACCAGCACACCTTCCATCACGGCCTCCAGGCGGAGGTCGAGTTCGAGGTCGGAGCCTTCGGGCACACCTATGACGGTGGTACCCAGATCCGCCGGAGCCGGCACGACCGTCGTGAGCGTGCGCGTAGAACCGGGACGCCGGCCGATCTCGTGCGTATCGAGCACGAGCGGCGACGCCGGGGTGCTAGCGCGCTCCATCAATCAAGGCTCCTGGCAGGTGTGGTCTGGTTCCCGCTCGCGGCGGGCAGCGTGATATCGCCCGTGTGCGGCGGGTCGACCCTTCATGTTACGCCATCGCCGCGTCAGCCGTCCTGAATACTCGACCACTTCGGCACGAGACCCTCACCACGGCGATCGGCGAGTTTCGCGCGGCCCGCCTGCACCTGGGTCAGCACGCGACTGAGGTCGACCTCGAAATCAGCCAGACGCCGGTCGCAGTAGTCGTCGGCATCGACCTGCAACGCGGTCGACCGCTTCTCGGCCGCCGCGACGATGTCCCGCGCCTCGGCCTCCGCCCGTGCAACCACCTGTTCCTTGCGCACCAGCTCGATCGCCCGGGCCCTGGCCGTCGCCAGCACATCCTCGGCCTGCCGCTGGGCGTCGGCGAGCACACGGTCAGCCTCCGCGAGTACCTCGTCCGCATGCGCCAACTGCTCCGGCATCGCGTCCCGCAGTTCGTCGATGAGCCCGAGCACCTCGGCCCGATTGATCAAGACGGCCGACGACATCGGCATCGTACGGGCGGTCTCCACCAGATGGGCGAGGTCATCAAGGATACTGCGCAGTCCCGCCTCGACCTCCGTGGAGTCGTCCCGCCCCGGCCGATCAGCTGGTCCGTTCATCGTTGACCTCCCACATTCTTCGCTGCGATCGCGGCCAATACGATGGGTGCCACTCCAGTCGGCACCAGATCGTCAATCGGACCGCCGTGTTTGGCGACATCTTTGACGAGCGACGATGCGACGTGCGCCAATGCGGAATCGCCCACGACAAAAACCGTCTCCAGCCCCGATAAATGCCGATTCATGTGGGCCATCGGAACTTCCGCATCAAAGTCCGCACCACCGCGTAATCCCTTGACCACGCCAACAGCGCCCGCATCGCGGCAGAAGTCCACCAACAGTCCCAGAACGGCATCGACCCGGACTCCCGGCATACCCGCGAGCGCCGCGCGAGCAAGGTCGACGCGGGTCTCGACAGGCAAGAGGGGGGTCTTGCCGGAATTCTGGGCAACCCCGACGATGACTTCGTCGAATAGCGAATGCGCCCGGCGAACGATGTCGAGATGGCCCACTGTGAACGGGTCAAATGACCCAGGGCAGACAACGGTAGTCACGCCGCCACGCTAATACACGACCGGGCCGACCTCTGCCAGGTACACCGCTGTCTCGCCATACCGCTTCACTGGGGCAGCCGACCAGCCGGTCGGCCAGCCGGGAAAAATGGTACGCGCGGACCGCTCTACGACTACCGTGGCCCCTGGTGAGACAACGCCTGGCGCCGCCAAGGCAGTGAGGATCCGGGTCATGGCCGCATCGGCCAGGTCGTAGGGCGGATCGAGGAATACCAGATCCCACGGGCGGGTCGGCGGATCCAGCACAAACCGCTCAGCTTGGGCCTGGCGGACCTCGACCCCGGACAGGCCCAGGTCCCGAATATTGCGCCGGGCGACCTCGACGGCCGAGCGGGCCGAGTCCACGAGAACTACCCGGGCCGCTCCCCTACTTGCGGCCTCCAGTCCGAGCGCGCCGGAACCCGCGAAAAGGTCGAGCACCTGAGCATCGGCGACCGCCCCGAGGTGCTCCAGCCGCGAGAAGACAGCTTCACGGACCCGGTCGGTCGTCGGGCGAGTACCGCGCGGTGGCACCGCGATGATGCGCCCGCCCACTGTTCCAGCCACGATCCGGGTCACGACGGTAAGCCTAGCGAGCAACGGACCCGAAGCGGCCGGCGACCCGGCCAGCAGCCGGGTAGCCCCAGCCTCAGGACCGGTCGAGGTACTCCTCGCGGACCGGGTCCAGCCATTCTGCGATGGCCGCGCGTAACTCCGGGTGGGCGGCAAGCTCCGGATCTGCCTCCACGACTGCCGTGGCCTCGGCCCGGGCCTCGCTGATGACGTTGGCGTCCTTGACCACCCGCAGAAGCCGCAAGGAACTCGACCGGCCCGATTGCGCGGCGCCCAGCACATCGCCCTCCTTGCGCAGCTCCAAATCGGCCGTCGCCAACTCGAAGCCGTCGAGCGTCCTGGCCAGCGTGTCCACCCGGATGCTCGCCGGGGTGCCCGGCGCGGCATTCGACACCAGCAGGCAGATGCCCGGGGCCGCACCGCGACCGACCCGGCCCCTGAGCTGATGCAGCTGGGAGATGCCGAACCGGTCGGCGTCGAGGATCACCATCGCACTGGCCTCGGGTACGTCGACCCCCACCTCGATCACTGTCGTCGCGACCAGCACTTGGAGCACGCCGGCGGCGAAGTCGGCCATCGCGGCCTCCTTCTCAGCCGGCGTCAGCCGGCCATGAAGGATACCGATGGATACCCCCGCGAACTGCGGCAACGCAGCCAGCTCGGCGGCCACCTCCGTGACCGCCCGCAGTCCTGAAGCGGTGCTCTCAGCGCCATCCTCGGCCAGGAAATCAGGCATCTCGTCGTAGGCACCGGCGCGAGAGGCCGACTCATCCGCGTCGATCCGCGGGCAGACGACATAGGCCCGTCGACCGGCATCGACCTCCTCCCGCACCCGGGCCCACGTGCGGTCCACCCAGGCGGCGTTGCCTGCCGGCACCACATGCGTGGTGATCCCGGCGCGACCGGCGGGGATCTCCGCCAGGGTCGAGGTCTCCAGGTCCCCGAAGACGGTCATCGCGACCGTGCGTGGAATGGGTGTCGCGGTCATCACCAGAAGGTGGGGGTGGGAGGTGGCCTTCGCGCGCAGCGCATCACGCTGCTCGACGCCGAACCGGTGCTGCTCATCGACCACAACCAACCCCAGGTCCGCAAACTGCACATTCTCGCTCAGCAGCGCATGGGTACCGACGACGATTCCGGCTGCCCCACTGGCCGCATCCAAGAGCGCCTGTTTCCGGGCGGCGGCCCCCAAGGAACCGGTCAGCAACGCGACCTGCGTCGCATGCGGACCCCCGAGCAACCCGCCCTCCGCGAGCGGCCCCAACAGGGTCCGCAGCGTCCGGGCGTGTTGGGCGGCGAGCACCTCGGTCGGCGCCAACAGGGCCGCCTGGCCGCCCGCGTCGACAACCTGCAGCATCGACCGCAACGCGACGACCGTCTTGCCGGAACCGACCTCCCCCTGGAGCAACCGCTGCATCGGCGTCGACTCCGCGAGGTCTGCTGAGATCTCGGCCCCCACCTGCTGCTGCCCGGCGGTCAACACGAACGGCAGCCGCTCGTCGAAATCGGACAGAATCCCGCCCGTCCGCCCCGGACGTGCCGTGGCCGCCTGGGCTCGCGCTGCGGCCCGTCGCTGGGCGAGGGCAGCCTGGAGGACGAAAGCCTCCTCGAACCGCAGCCGAGTGCGCCCGCGGATCCATTGCGCCATGTCGGCGGGTTGATGAACGTCACGAAAGGCCGCCAGACGGCTGCCGAGAGAGCGACGCTCACGCACCTGCGCCGGGATGGGGTCTGGGACGTCCTCGGGACGCAGCGGGTCCAGCACTGTGCGCACAGCAGGTTGGATCCGCCAGCTGGGCACAGCGGCACTCGCCCGGTATATGGGGATGGGTTTGCTGGCCTCCAGGATCGCGGCTTCCTCGTCCTGGGCATCGACACCGATGATGGCGTAATCCGGATGGGTGAGCTGGCGATCACCCCGGTAGTTCCCGACGACGCCGGTAAACAGCGCCTTGCGGCCCGGAGTCAGCCGCGACTCGTGGTGCCGCAAGGCACCCGCACGTTTGGCGAAGAAGGTCAGTGACAACTCGTGCGCACCGTCGGTCACCACCACCTGGAGGATCGCCCCGGAACGGTTACGCATCTGCCGGATCGTGGCCCGATCCACTTGGGCGATCACGGTGACGTGCTCCCCCTCCGCCAACGAGCCCAAGTCGGTGAGCGTGCCGGGGTCTCCGTAGCGCCGAGGGTAATGCTGGAGAAGGTCACCGACGGTCGCGAGCCCGAGCTTGGCCAACGGCCCCGCCGACCGGGCACCTAAGACGGTCGTCAACTGCTCACGCAGCCGGTCAGCCCGCGCCTCAGCGCTCATTCGGCGCTCCCTCGATACCGATCTCGATTCCAGTGCCCGGCCGCCCGGAATCGATCATGACGACCTCCGCGGCCGGCGCCAGCCGAGCTGCTGCCGACCCGATCCCGGACAGCAGCTCGGCGCCGACCTCGCAGTCATGGATCACTGTCACCACCGCGATCTCGCCCACGTCGGCGAACAGCGCGCCGACCTCGCTCGCATCGGCGATCCGGCCCGACCGAACCGACCGAACGCCCGCATGCAGCGCCGCCGACGCCTCTTCAGCAGTTCGAGGTGCCGCTGTGATCAACATGGCCACGGCGGCGGCCATAGCGGCATCCGAACCGGCCGGGACCCATTCGACAACCACACCATCGGCACGCAACCGATCTGCCGCCGCCGCGACCGTCGCTTCATCGGATCCCAACACCACGGGCCGTCGCGACTGCGTGTCCAGGAGAGCACGTTCCAGCCCGGTCTCGGTCGTGGCGTCGGCGGGGCCGTCGTCGTCGATGAGGATGACCACGGCCCCGCCGCGGGCGAACTCAGCCATCAGGCCGGGAGCGGAGGTGGCGGCCACCCATCCCGGGGTCTGCGGTTCAACCACGGGGCGAGCGTCCCCGGGAAGTCTGCGCACCCGTACCCCACGCAGCTGCGCTCCGGCCGGGCAAACGACGGCACGGGCGGCGACCAGGACAGCACCGACGTCGTCCGCATGCACATGCGCCTGCCAAACCCCATCGCTTTCGCTGCGCCCACCGACCACGACGACAGAGGTACCGATCCGATCCAGACAGCCACGCAGTTCCTCAGCGAGCCCCGCACCGTTCGACTCCGTAGACCGGACGGCGAACATGACCTCGAACTCTCCCTCCCCGTGCTCAGCATGGCCAGATGCCGCATTTTGGGAGGCCAGCGGCTCGACCGAACCACTCGGCGGTTCCGACACGGCGACGGAGGCTGCGGTGGCGGACCCTGACGCGGCAGTCCCACCGGCACTCGCGGGGACCTGTCCGGACGGTTCACCGATGGCACGGGCCAGCGCCTCGAACAGCACCACGAGCCCCTGCGCGCCTGCGTCGACCACTCCAGCACGCGCGAGCACATCGAGTTCTCGGGGACTGCGCACCACCGCCCAACGAGCAGCTCGTCCGGCAGCCAGCACCACCGCGGGCAGGTCACCCTCCCCACCGGCGACGGCCGCAGCGGCTGCAGCGGCCTCCCGGGCGGCGCTCAGAATGGTTCCGTCCACCGGATGCGCGACCGCATCCACGGCCGCGCGAGCACCTCGGTCAAGGCAGTCGGCCAGGCTGCGCGCGTCGAGCACGGAGCGGCCGACCGCAGCCTGCGCCATCCCCCGCAGGTACTCGCTGAGAATCGTGCCTGAGTTCCCTCTGGCCCCGAGCAGGGCTCCTCTGGCCCACCCGGCTAAGGCCCCGTCTGCGGCGAGCTCACCGACCGGGATACTCCGCGCACCATCGCGCACTGTCAGGTACATATTCGTTCCGGTGTCGGCATCGGCAACCGGGAAGACATTGGCTGAGTCGATCCTGTCCCGCGCCTCGGCGAGTGCCGCCACAGCGTGGTTGGCCCATGTGCGGATGTCTGCGGCGGTCAGCACGAGCGCACACACGGTCTCCTCACACACGGATGGTCCTCCTCACGTCGACAGTTGGACACCACCGTAGCGGCGCCCAGCCCCCCACTTGAGCTGGTGCGCCCTGATCAGCTACCCTTGCGAGGTTGTCCGGGCGGAGCTCTGGGCACAAGTTCCCCCACACGACCCAAGGTCCTCGCTGCTGCCTGGCGCGGCGACGGGCATAACGATCAGGAGAAACCGTGGCTGCCAACTGCGACGTCTGCGGCAAGGGCCCGGGTTTCGGGCACAGTGTTTCGCACTCCCATGTCCGCACCAAGCGCCGCTGGAACCCGAACATCCAGCGTGTTCGCGCCGTGGTCGCCGGGACGCCCAAGCGCGTCAACGTGTGCACCTCGTGCCTGAAGGCCGGCAAAGTCACCCGCCGCGCCTGACCCAGGCCCCGTATAGCCGATGCCCGCCGACGTCAGTCGGCGGGCTTTGTGCTGTGTCAAGGTGGTCAAGGTACTGTGGCATTTGGACCTCCCGTGGCAACATGAGGTCATGACGGAACTGAGCGATGTGGCCATCCGCCCGGCAACCATCTCCGACGCCGCCTCGATCGCTCGCGTCCATATCGCTTCGTGGCGCAGCGCCTACGCCGGCATCGTGCCGGACGAGTACCTCGCGACCATGGACGCGGAACAGCGGGAGTTCACCTGGCGGCGCGAACTCGGCCGTGAGTCGGCCACTGTCTGGATCGCGATCGAAGCGGGGCGCACACGGGGCTTCGCCAGTATGGGACCGAGCCGCGATGAAGACGCCGAGCCTGGCGACCTCGAGATCTACACGATGTACCTCGAGCCTGAGGCGTGGGGCAAGGGGCTGGCCCGAGAACTGATGCGCACCATGCTCGCGAACGTCCCGCCGAATACGGCCGTGACGCTGTGGGTACTCGCCGATTCGGGCCGCGCCCAGCACTTCTACCGTCGGCACGGGTTCGCCCTGGACGGGGTCGAACGGCTGGACGAGATCGGCGGCAGCATGCTGAAATCCGTCCGGTATCGGCGGGGCTGATTCGCGCCGGGTCGCGCACCAGCGTGGCATCAGGTGCCTGATCGGCTGGGTCCGAAGTGATCCCAACCGGTGCGGGCCGTCGGGGGCACGCCCCCATCAACCAGAACCGCCGAGGCGCCAGCGGGGACGACCCGCCCGATGACGCGGAACAGCGCTGGCATCGGCGACTCAGGCGGGAACGTCGCCAGCAGGCCGTGATCCTCGCCACCGGCAAGCACCCAATCCACCGCGAGGGCGTGGGCGTCGGCAGAATCACCGTCACCGGCGCCGAGCGCAGGCGCCGCACCCGCCAATGCCCCAGCGGCCGGGAGCAGCCGCTCGACTTCATCGGCGAGGGCGGTCGCGCTCAGGTCGATCGCCACTCCCGAGGCCCGTGCCATCCGGCCCGCATCGCGCAGGAGTCCGTCGGAGACATCCATCAGCGCGGTGGCGCCCGACCGTGCGGCGAGCGGCCCAGCCGCCAACGGCGGCTGTGGACGCAGGTAGCCCGCGACGAGGCCCGCGAACTCCCCCGGCTCGGCCACCTCGACCACCCCCGCCGAAAGCAACGCCAACCCGGCGGCCGACGTGCCGCACACGCCGGCATGAGCCACCACATCGCCCACCCGCGCCCCCGATCGCAGCAGCGGCGACCGGCCCTCGAGGTCGCCGTGGGCGGTCACAGCGAGCACCACGACGGGTCCGCTCGACAGGTCACCGCCTACCACCCCGGTGCGCGGTGCACATGCCTCGGCCAACCCGCGAGCGCAGCCGACCACCCAGTCGACGGGCAGGTCAGCCGGGAGCACCAGCGACACCACGATCGCGGTCGGCACCGCTCCCATGGCGGCCACGTCGGCCAGATTCGCCGCCGCGGCTCGCCAGCCGACATCGTCGCCCGACGACCACCGCCGCCGGAAATGCCTGTCTTCCACGAGCACATCGGTGGTCACCACGAACCGCCCATCGGCCGTACCCACCAACGCAGCGTCATCGCCGGAGCCCACGAGGGTCGCCGAACCCACCGGGAGCAGTGGCACGATCCGTGCCAGCAACCGCTCCTCGTCGATGTCCCCCACCCGCTCGATCACGTCCGACACCCTACGACGATCGACCCGCGCAGCCACGCTGGCTACAGTGAACCCGTGTTCGCAGCCCGCACCCTCGCCACCCGCACCGTCATGATCATGCTCGCCGCCGGAGCACTTGGCGGGTGCGCCCGGACAGCCACGATCGACGTGGACGACCCGGCCGACGCCAAGAATCCGCTCTGCGCGAGTGTCATCTTGGCCCTCCCCGAGTCGCTGGGCGAAGGCCTGCCGAAGGCTCGCACCCTGCGCCAGGGCACGGCGGCCTGGGGCACTATCAACCACGCAGTAACGTTGCGCTGTGGGGTGCCGGTGCCCGGCCCAACCACCGCACGCTGCGAGAACGTGGACTCCGGTGGTGTCAGCATCGACTGGATCGTCGAGGAGGACCCCGACGGCGTCTGGAGGTTCACCACGTACGGCCGCAACCCGGCCACCCAGATCCGGGTCTACCCGGAGGTCACCAAGGACCATTCGACGTCGTTCATCGCGGATCTCGGGCCGGCCATGGCGAAGGTCCCCCAGACCCGCTCCTGCGTGAGTCTCGACGACCTCAGCGAAGACCCAGCGGACGCTCCAGCGCCAGCCGAATGAGTTCGTCGATCAGCTCCGGGTAGCTCAGACCGGAGGCCTCCCACATGCGCGGGTACATCGAGAACGGCGTGAACCCGGGCATGGTGTTGATCTCGTTGACGATCACCCGCTCATCCGGTGTGACGAAGACGTCCACCCGGGACAAACCCTCGGCATCGACCGCCTCGAAGGCGCGCACGGCCAGGTCGCGAACCTCCTCGATGACGTGGGCGGGCAGGTCGGCCGGGCAACTGAGCCGCACGCTCGACTCGTCCAGGTACTTCGCCTCAAAGTCGTAGAAGCCGTGCCGCGAATCGGTGACCACGATCTCGCCCGGCAAGGACGCCCGGGCGCGCCGACCACCCCGGCCACCGAGGACCGCACATTCGATCTCCCGGCCCACGATGCCGGCCTCCACCACCACCTTGGGATCGTGGCGTTGCGCCTCGACAACGGCCGCATCGAGGTCTTCCACGCGGTCGACCTTGGAGATCCCCAGGCTGGAACCGGCCCGGGCGGGTTTGACGAAGACCGGGAAACCGAGGGCGCTGACCCGCGCGACGCACTCCTGGCGTTGCGCGGCCCACTCCTGCGGCCGGATCACGGTGAACGGACCGATGGGCAGTCCATGGCCGGCGAAGACCACCTTCATGAAGTGCTTGTCCATGCCGACCGCCGATGCCAGGACCCCGGCGCCGACGTATCGCACATCGGCGAGCTCCAACATGCCCTGTACGGTGCCGTCCTCGCCGAAGGGGCCGTGGAGCAGGGGGAAGACAACATCCACCGCACCGATCGTCCGCGGCACCTCACCCGGGCTCAGCACGCGCACCTCGTTCTCGTGGGCGGCGAACGGCAGGATCACCTCCGCGCCGGTCGCCTCGACCTGCGGCAGTTGCGTGCCGTTGATCTCCCAGCGCGCCGGATCGTCGGCCGCGATCACCCACTCCCCTTGGGGGGTGATCCCGACCGGCAGGACATCGTAGGCGTCGCGGTCGATCGCACGCAGCACCCCGGCGGCCGTGGCGGCGGAGATCGCGTGTTCCCCGGAACGTCCCCCGAAGAGCAGGAGAACGCGCGGCTTATGTGCGGGAGCGCTCGGCTCCAGGTCCTGGAACATCGCGATGACCATACCGGAATCCGGACCTTGGTCGCGGGTGGTAGAACAGGTGTTATGCCGTCCGCACCGCTGCTGTCGCCTGAGATCCTCGATCGCATCCACACCCGCGCGCCGGGCTACGACGCGGCGAATGAGTTCTGCACCGAGGACTTCGCCGAGTTGACCGACCTCGGGTACCTCCGGGCACTGGTCCCCGTGGAGTCGGGCGGCCTGGGGTTGACCCTGCGTGACCTCCTGCATGAGCAGGCCGCGCTGGCGGCCGCAGCGCCCGCGACCGCACTGGCGGTGAACATGCATCACGTCTGCGTGGGGATCGCGCGTTTCGCCTGTCTGCGCGGCGACCGCTCCCTCGATCAAATTCTGGTCGATGCCGGTCGCGGGGAGGTCTTCGGTTTTGGGTACAGCGAGGCGGGGAACGACCTCGTGCTGCTCGGCGCCCGCACGCAAGCCACCTCCGACGGCGACGGCGGGTACACCTATACGGGCCGGAAGATCTTCACGTCGCTCTCCCCCGCCTGGACCAGGCTCATCGTCCACGGGACCGATACCGCGTCGGCCGACTCCCCGCGCATCGTGCACTCCCTGCTGAGCCGCGACGGCGGCGGGGTCACCGTCCTGGACGACTGGGACACCCTCGGGATGCGGGCTACCCAAAGCCGCACAACGGTTCTGGACGGTGCCCCGGCTCCCGCCGACCGGGTGCTCCGGCGGTTGCCCCCTGGGCCGAGCCTGGACCCTCTCATCGTCGGGATCTTCACCACCTTCTCGACACTGGTCGCCGCCGTGTACACCGGGATCGGTGCGCGTGCCCTGGAACTCGGTGTCGAGGCAGCCCAACGCCGCACGTCGTTCAAGAACGACGGCGCCGCCCTGGCCACCGATCCGGATATCCGTTGGCGGCTCGCGGATGCCGCCCTCGCCCAGGATGCCCTCTGGCCGCAGCTCGACGCCATCGCGACCGACATCGACGGCGGAGTGGACCATGGGGCGGCCTGGTTCCGGATGGCTGCCGGGCTCAAGGTGCGCGCCACGGAGACCGCCAAGTCCGTCGTCGACGCAGCCATCCGGGCTGCCGGCGGGGCAACCTACTTCGCGGGGAACGAACTCGGCCGGCTCTACCGGGACGTCCTCGCGGGCATCTTCCATCCGTCGAACGACGAGTCCGCCCACGCGACGATCGCCTCGTCACTGCTCGGCCCGCTGCCCTGACCGCCTCACGCACCATAGGGCCTGCCGTGATCAGCGCAGGAGCCCAGCGACTCCAACGGGTACCGTCTGCCGAGTGACTTCCGCTTCCGAGACACCCCCGTACTCCCAGGCCACGCTCGCCGTGGCCGCCGGCCGACCGTCGCGGAGCCCAGGCGCGCCCGTGAACGCCCCCCTGGTGATGTCCTCGACCTATGTCTCCGCGGGGCCGCCGCATCCCAGCGAGATGCTCTACACGCGCATCGACGCCGATACCTGGCACCCCTTCGAGGAGGCCCTGGCAGCCCTGGAGGGCTCTCGCGAAGCTGCGGTGGCCTTCGCCTCCGGAATCGCCGCCATCGCGGCCGTCTTCGCGCTGGTGCCTCGGGGTGGCACCGTCGTCGTCCCCCGGCACGCGTATCAAGTGAGCCTGGGGCTTGCCGATGAACTGGCCGCTCACGGCGACATCCGGGTGGTGCGGGTCGACATCGCGGACACCGACCAGGTCATCGACGCCTTGGACGGGGCGGACCTGCTTCTGGTGGAGTCGCCGACCAACCCCATGCTGGAGGTCGCCGACCTGCCGGTGTTGCTGCGGGCCGCCCGCGAGAGGGGTGTGCTCAGCGCGGTCGACAACACCTTCGCGACCCCACTCGGCCAGCAACCGCTGGCGCTGGGGGCCGACGTGGTGGTGCATTCGGTGACGAAGTACCTCGCGGGGCATTCCGACGTGGTACTCGGTGCCGCCGTCACGAATGATGCCGACGTAGCGGCCCACCTGCGGGCGCACCGCACCAAGCACGGGGCGATCCCCGGCCCCTTCGAGGTGTGGCTCGCATTGCGGGGCCTTCGGACGCTGGCTTTGCGCGTCGAACGCGCCCAGGCCAACGCAGTGCTGTTGGCCGCTCGGTTGGCCGATCATCCGGCCGTCCTCGAAGTCCGGCACCCCAGCCTGCCGAGCGACCCGGGACATGAACGCGCAAGAACTCAGATGACCGGATTCGGCGCCGTCCTCGGCCTGCGGCCCCATGGCGGTGAGGCGGCCGCTGATGCGGTCGTCTCCGCCGTCCGCCTCTGGCTTCCGGCGACGAGCCTGGGCGGGGTCGAGTCGATGCTCGAGCGCCGTCGGCGGTTCCCTACCGAGGCATCCTCGGTGCCCGTGGACCTTCTGCGGCTGGCCGTCGGGATCGAGGACGCCGAGGATCTGTGGGCCGACCTCGATCAGGCACTGCGGTTCGCGGTGGGCTCCGTGCCGCCCGACGGTGGCGATCCGGCATCAAGGTAGGCGACGCCGCCCTCGAGGTCGATGCCGAAGGGCAGCCCCTCGGCCGGGCGCTGGGCGATGTCCATCCGCTGGCGATCGCGTTCCTGGACGAGGTGGACCCGGCTCGGCTGGAAGATCTCGACCAGCTCACCGAACATCCCGGACGCCGCACCGTCACCGTGTGCGTCCGGGTCGGATGCCCGCTCCTTGCCCGAGGCAAACCGCACAATGCCGACGATGAGCAGCGTGCCGACCACAAGGCACACCAACCAGACGCCCGCCGCTCCACCGATCACCATGATCAAGGGTATCGCCGCCGATATGCTCGGTATGACCCGGTGAGCGACACCGGCACTGCAGGAGGCCGATGATGACCACATACTCAGGTGCCCGACTGATGGCCAGCGTGGCCGCTGGGGCATTGATGCTGACCGCCCTGGCCGCCTGCGGCGACCCAGCACCGCGGACGGACCCTGCGGCGACAGCGCCGTCGGTGTACTCCGCCGCGCCCTCGGCCGCTCCAACCACGCCCGGGTCGCCGTCGCCGACACCGACGCCACCCTTCCAGGCCGACACGACGGCCGACACGGCCGACCCCTCGACGAATGCGATGCTGACCGTCCGCAACATCCGGGCCGCGCACCACGACGGCTACGACCGAGTGGTTTTCGAACTCGGTGGCACCGGCACCCCCGGGTGGCTGGTCGACTATGTCGATCAGGCCATCGACGAACCCAGCGGCAACCCCGTGAACATTCCCGGGCCATCATTCCTGCGGGTCGTCATCAGCGGCGTCGGCTACCCGATGGACACGGGCATTGAGGAGTATGCGGGGCCGAACCCGTTGCGGCCGACCGGCATGGAGGAGGTGACGGCGGTGGCATTCCAGGGCACCTTCGAGGGGCAGTCGCTGGCATTAATCGGCATTGACGAGGACGACCGGGCGCCGTTCCGGGTCTTCGCGCTCAAAGACCCCACGCGCGTGGTGGTTGACATCCAGGACTGAGGCGGACTCGGCGAGCAGCGCGGGTGCCCACCACCGGCATCAGGTCGTCCCGCCGATGCCCTCGGCCTTCTTGGGCCGCGACAGGAGCATCTGCACCATCGTCTCGACCGGCATGCCCTCGTGCAGGACAGCAACGACTCCCTCAGTGATCGGCATGTCGACCCCCACTGATTTGGCCAGATCCAACACTGAACGGCATGACTTGACTCCTTCGGCCGTGCCGCCGGTCGCGGCGATCGCCTTCTCCAGCGTCAGCCCCTGGCCGATATAGGTACCGAGTGTGTGGTTGCGCGACAGTGGCGACGTGCAGGTCGCTACCAGGTCGCCCAGGCCGGCGAGCCCGGCGAACGTCTCGGCGTTGGCCCCGAGGGCCAGGCCCAGCCGGGTGATCTCCACCAACCCGCGCGTGATGACAGTGGCCGTGGTGTTCTGCCGGAAGCCACGACCGTGGGCGATCCCCACCGCCAGGGCCACGACGTTCTTCACGGCACCGCACAGCTCGACACCGACCACGTCGTTGTTGGTGTAGGGCCGGAAATACGCGGCCGAACACGCACAGGCAACGAGTTGGGCGGTAGCCGGATCGGTCGACGAGACGACGGTTGCCGTGGGCTGGCGTTCGGCGATCTCCCGGGCCAGGTTCGGTCCGGAGAGTACCGCGATCCGGTCCGGTGGGATGCCCAGGGCATCGGAAATGACCTGGCTCATGCGCCGGTCCGTGCCGATCTCCACACCCTTCATGAGCGAGACGGCGACCGCGTCTGCGGGAACGTCGTCGCGCAATGTGGTGAGCGTGGCGCGCGCAACCTGGGAGGGCAGCGCGACCACCACGATCTGGGCGCCGTCGAGGGCTTCGCGGGCGACGGTGGTAGCGGTGACACCCTCAGGCAGGTCGATGCCGTCGAGGTACCTCGAGTTCCGGTGAACGGTGTTGATCTCTGCTGCCGATGCGGCGTCCCGGCCCCAAAGGCGAACCGTGCAGCCGGCGTCGGCGAGGACTGCGGCGAAGGTCGTCCCCCAGCTCCCCGACCCGAGGACGGCGACGGTCGGGGGGGTCTCGGGCGGTTCGGTAGCCGGTGAGGCTTCGATGGGTGCCGGCGGGGGCGCGGCCGGTGCGGGGGGCATGACTGGGGAGCCGGTTGCTTGGGGCGGGACCGGCGCGCTGGCGGCGCTCACGAGTCGGCCATCGGCTGTTGGCGGGGGTCGTAACGGACAGCAGGTGGCTGTGCGCCCCGGATGTCGGCGAGCAGCGCCGTGATCGCGTCCATCACCCGACCAGTCGCCTCCCGCAGCGTGGTGGCGTCGAGTGGCCGGTCGTAGAGGTCTGAGAGGTCGACGGGCGGCCCCGCCACGACCGAGACCTTCTTGGGTGGGATCGGCTTGAACGCCTTTGAGTACCGGCCGAGGATCCGGTGCGCACCCCACTGGGCGATCGGGATGACCGGTGCGCGGCTGGCCAGGGCCAAGCGCGCGACCCCCGTCTTACCCACCATCGGCCACATGTCGGGGTCACGCGTCAGGGTGCCCTCGGGGAAAACGGCGACACATTCGCCGGCCTTGAGCGCCGCTACCGCGCCGTCGATCGACTGTGCGGCACTCGCCTGACCACGGTCAACAGGGATCTGCCCGGTGTGCCGCATCGCCCAGCCCACCACCGGAACCTTCCACAGCGAAGACTTGGCCAGGACCTTCGGTGCGCGACCGGCATCGTAAAGGTAATGCGCGAAGGTCAGCGGATCGAGGTTCGTCACATGGTTGCCGGCGGCGACGAAACCGCCCTCAACCGGCAGATTCTTCATTCCCCGCCAATCGCGACGCGTGATCGCGAAGAGCAGAGGGCGCAACACCGCTGCGAGGATGCGGTAGACACGGCTGTTGGGGTGGGCTTTCGGCACGGACACCGAGCCTACCGTTTGGGGCGCAGGACGGCGGGGAGTCGTTCACCATGGGCACTTTGGGCGATGGACCGTCGCGGAACGCGCGGCCTCCCCTCGCTGGTCGAGCTGCGGCATATGAGGCGGTCGCCAGTCGTGGCCTCGGCGAGGGTCCACCCCCGGTGCCGGTCGAGCTTGCGGCCACGGGCCGCAGGCGCAGCATGGGCGATGTGTACGTTCACCGCATCCATCTTGCCGCGATCGTCGCGCTCGCCGCCGGGATCGTCGCAGGCTGCACCGGCCCGGACGACGAAGAGGCAGCGCACGAGGTGGACCGGTTCTACGCGGCCATCGAGGCGGGCGACGGTGCGGCGGCGTGCCATCTGCTCTTGCCGAGTTCGGCGCAGAAACTGTCCGACGACGCCGGACGGCCGTGCGCGGATGCGATCGTCGACCCAGCCGAGGCCGGGGCCATACTGGCCGACCGCGCCACCGACTCCGAGATCCGCGCGGTGCACCGAGCCGGTGGGCAGGCGCAGGTCGTCACAGCCACCGACACCGTGTTCCTGGCCAGATCCGGTGACGCCTGGGTGGTCACCGCCGTCGGCTGCGACGCCCGCGGGGACCTCCCCTATGACTGCGAGGTAGAACCGTGAGAACACCGCGAGTGGTGTTTCTGATGACCTCCGCCTGGATCGTCGTCGGCCTACTGGTCACTTTCGCGCTCGCCGGAATGCACCGATGAACACCCTGCCGCCGGACTCCCACCGGACGGACCCAGCCCGACCGGCTCTACGTCGGGTGGTACGAGAAAACTCCCTGTCGCTCATCTTCGCGGCGCTCTTCCTCACCGCCTTCGTCGGTCAGGCCCTGGTGGGAGCCGGGCGGTACAACCGGGAACAGCTCGCCGCCGGCCTGGAACCACTCGCGGTGGCCGGTTACGTCACGTCCTCCGCCTTCTGGGTGGATGTCACGGAGAACTGGCAGTCGGAGTTCCTCCAGTTCCTGCTCTTCATCACCCTGACCGTGTGGTTCGTGCAGCACGGCTCGCCCGAGTCGAAGACGCTCGACGATGCCGGTCGGGAGACGGACGAGAAGCAGCTGACCGGGCGGTTCGCCCAACCCGACTCGCCGGGGTGGGTGCACGCGGGTGGTTGGCGATTGCGCCTCTACTCCCACTCCCTGGCGCTCGTCATGGGTGTGATCTTCCTCGGGTCGTGGCTCGCGCAGTCGGTGGGTGGCGCCGTGGCGTACAGCGAGGAGCAACTACGGGAGCGGCATGACCCAGTGAACTGGAGCGAGTACGTCACGCTCCCCGACTTCTGGGACCGGACCCTGCAGAACTGGCAGTCGGAACTGCTCGCTGTCCTCGCAATGGTCGTGTTCTCGATCTACCTCCGCGAACGCGGGTCGCCGGAGTCCAAACCCGTGGGGCTGCCGCACGACGGCACGGGGGTGCAGGGGTAGGGGTTCGCGCTGCGCCTGGTCACAAGAGGTCGAAGAACCGTTCGAAAAAGACGGTCAGCTTCTCGATGACTGTCTGCTTCTTTACCCCGTGGTTCGAGTTCTTCGTGAACCGGGAGACCGGGGGCAGGATCCTGGTGATGGCGGTGCCGGTGGCTTTGAGCTGCCCGTCGCGGAAGGCTCGGTCGACGAAGGCGCGGGCCTCGTCCGGCCGAAGGTTCTCCTCAGCGATAATGCGTTGGAGCTCCGCCTCACGCTTGGCCGCCACGTAGACGCGCCACTGGTCGGCCACGAAAAACCCACCATCATCTCCCCTTACCTCGAAGTAAGGACTTGAGCCGATGGTAAGGTGATTGCATGCCGACCGCTACCGTCACCTCCAAAGGGCAGATCACAATCCCCGCTGCCGTACGGGCCTCACTGGGACTGCGCCCGGGTGACCGCGTCGAGTTCGTGGAACTACCTGACGGGAACTTTGAACTGATACCTGCGACCCGCTCGGTCCAGACGCTCAAGGGCTTCTTCGGCCCGCCGCCAGCTCCCGCGGTGACCATCGACGAGATGGCCCGGAGGGCGGCGCTGGCAGCCGCCAAGGAGAACAAGTGATCGGCCTCGACACCAACGTCCTCATCCGATACATCGTCCGCGATGACGCGAGGCAGGCCGCGATAGCCGACGAGCTCATCGACAAACTGACGCCAACCAAACCCGGATACGTGACGTTGCTCGTCCTTGCTGAGCTGTGGTGGGTTCTCGGCAGCTCCTACACCTACACCGCCGACCAGCGGCGGGAGCTTGTCGAGGCCCTACTGACTGCCCAGGAACTCAGAATCGAGTCCACGGAGCGAGTTCGCGCAGCATTAGAGCGGGTCACCGTCGGCGCCGACTTCCCGGATGCGCTCATCGCCCAATCCGCGAAGGACGCCGGCTGCTCAGTGGTGATGACCTTTGACGCGAAGGCAGCGAAGCGCGCCGGCATGCGCCTCGTAGCCTGATCAAGCGGCAGGGTCCGGCCAGCCAGCAAGGTGGCCGAGCCAGGCGATGGCGATCCACGGCCCACGGATCTCGACATCGATGCCCTTGCCCCCGATAGCGGCGGTGCATTCGTCGGACATGCTCACCACCCGATCGGTGTTCAGGCGCACCAACCGAAGCGCCGCCAGATCCAGGGCCACCGGCCGGGGTATCCCGGGTGGCACTACCCAGGCCGCGGAACCGCTCATGCGCACCAACGGACGGTCGGCATGAACGCTCGGCATCCAGGGAGCAGTGCCGGTCATGACCATGCAGAGGAATCCCTTGATCTCCTCCGCAGGGTCACTCGGTAGATGGCGGCGCGCGATCAGTGTCGGGTTACCCGCGAACAGCCCACCGCTCGTTCCAATAGCCGCATCAATCCCAGCTCCGACCGCGTTGAGCAGCGTCAAGAAGACGCCATCGGCAACCTTGTCGGCGGACGACCCCGGTGGCCGCCAGCCGATCAGGTCGCGAATGAGAGGTTGAGTGGTCACGCGCAGGCTCCTCTCGAAGCTCTGTGGCGGTCCGAGGGCATCCGATCACCCACGACGCAGCCGTTGGGCATAGACATCCAGAACGTCAATGATCCCGGCGTGCTGGTAAACCCGGTTGCGCTGCTTCCCAGTGCGTTCCGCCAAGACTCCGGCGTCGACCAACTGGGCGAGCGCCCGCTGGGCGCCCATGCCGCTCAGGCCAAGACTCTCCATCAACAGGCCGGCGTTCACGACCGGATGTGCCACCAGCAACGGCAGTACCTTCCACGCTGCTGAGTCACGGCGCACCCCCACCATCTGTTCACTTGACCACGCCAGCTGGGAAGCGAGCTCATCGACCAGCCGGGCACCGGACCCAGCAGCGTACCTGCTGGCGTTGGCAAACACCTCGATGATCGGTCGAGCGTCGCCCTCACGGTAAGTGCCGAGCGCACGGAAATAGTACTCGGTGTCGCGTAACAGGCCCGCGGAAACTGGTGCTGTGGTACTGACCAGCAAACCCTTCGCCTTCAACAGGGCATGGACGAGCGCTCGACCTGTTCGCCCATTGCCATCAGCGAATGGGTGGATCGTTTCGAACTGGGCATGCGCGATCGCTGCCTGTACGAGTACCGGCAGGTCGTCGCGACGCAAGTAAGTGATGAGGTCATTCATGGCATCAGGCACCCGTTCGGCCTGTGGTGCGATGTGGCTGGCCCCTCGCGGCGTGATACCGCTCGACCCGACCCATACCAAACCATCGCGATAGCGCCCCGCATGCTCCTGCCAGCCCGGTTGAGCGTTCAGGAGTTCGAACTGCATGGCGAGGATCGCCTGGTTATCCAGCCGGTCCGATAGCTCAAGCGCGGCCTCCATCGCACGCACATTGGCCACAACCACCCTTGCGTTCTCTGAGGTGGACTGGTCGATCTCGGCGAGTGCGAGCTGACGCGCACCCACGGTCAGATTCTCGATCTGCGACGACGAGGTGGACTCCGTGCGTAACAGGATCGACGACATCGGTCCGAGTGTCGGGCTTTCAGCTCCCAGAACCGACCGCGCGTAGGTATCGAAGCGTGCGAGGGCTGTGGCCGCCTCCTCCACATCCGCCGCAACGTCGGTCGGCAAGCTCGGGGTGTAGCCGGCGATCGATGGAGTGACCGCCGACTCGTAGGGCCCGCTCGCGGCCACCACCCGAGCACGCCCGTGCAGCCCGTCGGGCTCCGCGGCCCACACGTGCTCTTCGTACTCGGTCGGCGGCACCGACACCGGAAGTGTGATCACGTCAACCATCTTAGTAACACTTAGCGCAGAAGTGTTACTAAGGCACTTCCCAAGGTGGTGTCGGCATGCATCGTCGGGGGCGGTTCTGGTGGCGAGAAGAACCGAAGCGACGATGAGCGAGGGCCTGCCGATTCCGAAACGGCAGTGGGCAACGATGTGACTACCGCCTTGAAACGATCGATCAACTCGCGGACCACGGGCGTCGCATCAGCCAGTTGAGGAACGCCACGATCTGGGATCGGGAGCGCTACGTACTCCAGGCACGGCCGCGGTCACTTCTTGACGTTCAGCAGGAGCAGTGCGGAGCGGCATTCGGAGAACACTGCAGACTTGAGGATCGAGACTGGGAGTCGACCATCGACCACGTCAGGGCTGGCCACCCGTCAATGTCCGCCGAGGCTGATCGCCGGCCGGAGGTGACCATCGCACAGTTCCCTTCAACTTGCCGGCTTCTTGTTGAACCAAAAGGCAGTTTACTTCAATAAGGTTCGCTCCTGTTGAAGAAAACCTCAAACTGATTAGGCGCTCGGCCTCTTGTGCGCTGTCACGAGGCGAAAAGCGGGCGCCGACCATTCAGGCGGGGTTTCACGTGTTGGTCGCGCCCTCTCGCCTGGTTACCTGTCGCGGTCGCCACGCTCTTGGTACTCACGCGGGGAGAGTCCGTGGAAGCGGGAGAAGGCGGCGCTGAACGTTGGCAGGTGGGCATAGCCGACGCGACGGCCCACGGCGCTGGGCTTGGCGCCTCCTGCAAGCATCTCGCGGGCGATGCGCATGCGGACCGCGTAGCGCCAGCGGGCGAAGGTCATGCCGGTCTCATCACGGAAGGCTCGGTGAACCTCTGCGGGGAGGTCATATGAAGGTGTGCCGGTGCCGCCGCCAATCGATCGCAAATAGTGCGTCGCGGCGGCGTAAGCGCGCTGGTCGACGGGCATCGGCGCGGAGCGAGCGCGCTGGGCCGCGACCTGCTCGCGGAACAGCCCGAGCACATGCGCAGGGTCGTAGCCTTCCGGCCTCAGGTGGGATCGGTCGCTCACGGCGCAGAACATCAGGTAGTCGTCCCATGCTGGGGAGAACTGGACCTGAATCGGTTCTGTCAGCCGCAGCTCGCCGGTCTTGACGGTGGCGGGCGGCAGCGAGATCGAGTCCTCGCGAAGTCCGGTGACATGCTCCACCCCGGCTGGGATCCAGGTGGCGACGCCCTGTCGCCGTTCGTACCGACGCTGACCGACGTCCAGGTACCCGCTGCCGCGGTATATCCAGCTGAGGACATGGACGTCGTTGGCGTGGGCGGCCGTCGTGGCCGCGGGGAGCAGGTCGGGTGCAGCCGGCGGGGTACCGCTGGCCCGCAACATTGTCACGAGGTCACCGGCCTGATGTGCGGCCTGCACTCGCTGGGAGGTTCCTCCAGTGCCGGGGTGTGCGGAGATCCGTCGACTGAACTCGTGGGGGGTCAGTCCGCACCACTGTTTGAACGCGCGCGTCAATCCGTTCCGGCTGGCGAAGCCCACCCGTCCCGCGACAAGGTCGACGCCGTCGCCGGCGGCCAGGAACTCCACCGCGGCGCCGAGACGGCACCGCAGCCGCCACTGCTCGAAGGTGAGGCCAGTGTCGGCGACGAAGTCTCGACGCAGGGTACGAGGGCTGACGCACACGCGGGTTGCCCAGTCGTCGAGGGTGAGATCGAGCGCTGGATCGCGGACGAGCTCCGCGGCCACCGCCCTGGCCCCGGAAGCTCTCGGCAGCACCGGCGGCTGGAGATCGCAGGACCGGGTGGCGTCGCCTTGCTGCGGCACCGACCGTCGCATACTAGTCCGGCTCAGGAGTTCGAGCAGCCCGTCCCGTGCGTAGCCGTTGCCGGTCAGTGGTGTGACGGTCATGTTGTAGTACTGGATCAACCAGTCCTGCCAGCCATCAGGGACGTCGAACCTCGTCAGTTCCGACGGTGCGCCGACTCCCGCGCTCGCGTCCGGAGACAGTGGGAAAGCGACCGTCCCGGGCTGTGTGAGTAGCTCACGACGATTCCAGCCGTCAGCCGGGATCCAGACCCCTTCACCGTCGGTGATGCGGTACTCCACGTCGTCGTCGATGCGCACGTGCGCTGTTCCGGTGCGGACCCAGAACAGCAGCGGACGGCGAACCCGGCCCGTCGAGTCCCACCGCGCTCCCGGGATCGGCGGGGGACCAGGAGTGCTCGGGTCAGTGGAGGAGGCAGCCATCGTGGCCTAACTATGCGGCAGTCTGCGCACACCAGCAGAGGTGAGGGTTGGCTAACCTTAACAGCGGCCCGCATCGCCGTCGGCAGCGCGCCCTCAGTACTTCTCGAAGCAATCGGAAAGGCCGGCCCACCGCATGCCGAAGACCTCACGCCGGCTCACCGTGCACCCGTTGACCCTACGGAAGGTCGAGGTCGTTCGGGTGACGGACCTGACGCCGGGGATGCGCCGGATAACACTGGGCGGCGACCAGCTCCGCGTGTTCACCTCGGCGAACGGGTTCCCACAGCCCGCGTTCGACTCACCGGCTTTCGACGACGACATCCGGCTGGTGTTCTCCTACCCGGGCCAGGACGCTCCGGTGCTGCCGACGCAGCAGGAGAAGGGCCTCGACATGCCGAGAGCTCCCCGGCCCTTGACCAGGACGTACACGGTGCGCCGCTGGGACCCCGAGACGGGCGAGCTGGACGTGGACTTCGTCAAGCACGGTATCGGCGTGGGCACCACCTGGGCCTACCGCGCCCAGACCGGTGACCACATCCACTTCTACGGACCTTCTGCTTCGCGGGCGATGCCGAATGACGCGGACTGGCTCTTGGTCGCTGGTGACGATACGGCGATCCCAGCGATCGCCCGACTGCTCGACGAGCTGCCCGAGGGCGCACGGGCGCAGGTGTTCGTCGAGGTCGCCGAGGAGGCCCACCGGGTTCCGTTGCGGTCGATGCCGCGCGCCGAGGTGACCTGGCTGGTGCGCGGCGGCGCCGAGGCCGGCACGACGACCCACTTGGTGGATGCCGTCAAGAACACCGACTGGTGGGACGGACGGCCGTTCGCCTGGGTTGCCGGGGAGCGCACTGCCGTGCGGGACCTGCGTCGCCACCTGGTCGAGGACCGGGGAGTGCCGAAGGAAGACATCGACTTCACCGGATACTGGCGCCGCGGCGAGGTCGTGGTGCTGGATGCCGACGGGGCGCTTCCCGATCCCGAGAAGTCGAAGACTCCTTTCGAGAGGCTTCACGAGATGACGGAGCTGATCCGTCCGATCGCGATCCGCACCGCTGCCGAGCTGGGCGTTCCCGACCTGGTCTCCCGTGGTGTGACCAGCATGGCGGACCTTGCCGCCAAGGCCGGGGCGGATGAGCGGGCGCTGGGCAAGCTGTTGCGCTACCTGCAGACGCTCGACCTGCTGGTCGAGACCGAGCCGGGACACTACGGTCTGACGGCACTGGGCGAGGTCCTCACCGTCGAGTTCTTCGCCGACGCCCTCAGCTCGACCGGTGTGCTGGGCAGGGAGATGCTCGGCATCTACGGGCTCACCGAGTCGGTCCGCACGGGACGCCCCTCTTACGCCTCGGTGACGGGCCAAACGTTCGCTCAGGTGCGTACCGAGCACGACTACGAAGACCGCTTCCTCGAGCGCCTCGCCGGGTTCGCTCCTGCGCTGGCCCTGGCGATCGCCGAGTCCGATCTGCTCGCCGACGTGACACACCTAGTGATCCACTCCGGCGGCGCGGCGGCCCAGGCCGGCGAGTTCGTCGCTGTCCACGATGGCCTGCGTGTGACGATCTGCGCCCTGCCCGCACAGGCTGACTGGCTGCGCCGTGACCTGCCCGTCACCATTCCCGACAACGCCCAGCGTGCGCGGGTGAGCGTCGTCGAGCAGTCCGTCTTCGAACCCAGCCCGGCGGCGGACACCGTGCTCATCAGCCGCGCCTTCATGACCCTCCCCGACGCCGACGCCGCCCACGCGCTGCGCCGCGCAGCCGAGAACCTCCTCCCCGGTGGCCGCGTGCTGCTGATCGAGGAGACCTTCGACACCGACGACCTCGACGAACACGACGGCGAAGCCGATCTGCTCGGTCTCACCGTGCACGGTGCCGGCCTGCGCACGCCCGCCGAGCTCGACACCGTGATCACCCAGGCCGGGCTATCTCGGCGAGCAAGCCACACCGTCGGGTGGGGCACCACCGTCCACGAACTCGCACGAACCCACTGACCCCTCCCATAGAGACAGAAAGAAGAACACCGCATGTCCACGACATCCAAGCGACGGCGCGGAGCCGCTCTGGCCGCCGCACTCCTGGGCACGACGCTCGCCCTTACTGCCTGCGGCGAAACCAGCGAGGACGCCGCCGACGCTGGCGACGCGCCCGCCGCCACCCGCACGGTCACGGCCGAGAACGGCACGATCGAGATCCCCACCGACCCTAAGCGGATAGTCACGATCGGCAACACGACGATGCCGTTCATCGACCTGGGCGGCGAGCCGGTGGGCACAACGGAGGCGTCCCCGTCCGAGCTCGCCTCCATTCCCGCAGAGCAGACGGCCGCGTACGAGGCCGCAGCGAAAATCGGGAGCGAAGAGATCGACCTGGAGAAGCTCGCCGGCCTCGAGCCAGACCTCATCCTCGTCCAGTTCCACTCCAGCGACTGGGAAGAGATCGGCACGCAGCTGGAGTCGGTCGCTCCGACGGTCTATTGGGGCCTGGATATGGAATGGAAGGCCATGGCCGACGCGATCGCCGAAGCCGGCAACCTCACGGACGGCTTGGGCGACCAGAAGGCGGCGTTCGAGGTGAAGGTGGCCAGCATCAAGAAGACACACGCCGATGTCATCGCCAGGGCGAAGTTCGTCGACGTCTCTCGCGGGGACTGGTCGGATCCCGGAACGTTCTTCATCGCGGACATCGGTTGCTCCGAGATCGCCCGGGACGACCTCGGACTGAGCCTGCCCGAGGCGGCCGAAGGCGAGGACCCGCTGGCCTACACCTCCCTGCCGTTCGAGCAGATCAGCAGTCTGGCTGAGTACGACGTGATCACCTACCCCGTCGGTGCCGACGGACATCCGACCGAGCCCTTCCAGGAGGTGCTCGCGACCAACACCTGGCAGGCACTTCCCGCCGTGACCTCGGGCCACGCAGTCGGAGTCTTCTGCCCCGGCAACGGCTCCTACGGACCCGTCCTGCAGTACCTGGACTCGCTCGACTCTGCGCTCGCGACGCTTCGCGCCGCAGCGTGACCGAGCTCGCCCTGCATCCGACCGGTCCGGGCACCGTCATGGTGCCCGGACCGCACCGGCGTCTGCTCGGTCTGGTCGTCGCAGTGGTAGTCCTGGCCCTCGTGGTAGTGCTGAGCATCACGGTGGGTTCGACGGCAATCCCGCCATCAGCGGTGTGGGAGGCGCTGTTCGACCCGTCAGACGCCGTCGACCGGTTCGCGATCCGCGACTACCGCCTGCCGCGCACCATCGTGGGTCTGGTTGTCGGCATCGCGCTCGGCTTATCGGGCGCACTGATCCAGGCGCTCACCCGCAACCCGCTGGCCGACGCAGGAATCTTCGGGGTGCACGCCGGAGCATCGTTCGCGGTGACGGTCGCAGTCGGGTGGTTCGGTATCCGTGACATCCAGGGCCAGATGTGGTTTGCATTCGCGGGGGCGCTGGTCGTCACGCTCGTGGTGCTCGCATTCGGGTCGAAAACGCAGGGCTCCGCCCCGGTGGTCATGGTGCTTGCCGGGGTTTGCCTCGGCGCGGTGCTCGGCGGCGCCAGAGAGGCCCTGCAACTGACCGACCCGGAGGCGTTCGACGCGATGCGCAACTGGAACGCCGGCTCGATCGCAGGCCGCCCGCTGGAGTTCCTCTGGCCGATCCTGCCGTTCTTCGCCCTGGCGCTCGTGCTGACGTTCGTGGTCGCCGGACCGCTCAACTCGATGGCCCTGGGTGACGACATGGCTGCAGCGCAGGGCGTCCAGCTGGCACGCACTCGCATGCTCGCCATCATTGCGCTCACCCTGCTCGCCGGCGGTGTCACGGCCATCGCCGGACCGATCGGATTCGTCGGCCTGATGGTGCCGCACGTTGCACGCTGGATCGTCGGCCCTCACCAAAGCTGGATCTTCGCCTACAGCCTCCTGCTCGCGCCGAGCCTCCTGCTGATCTCCGACATCCTGGGGCGGGTCGTGCTGCGCCCAGGTGAAATCCAGGTGGGTATCGTCACCGCATTCGTCGGCGCGCCGGTCCTCGTCGCACTGGTGCGACGCAAGAAGGCAAGCGGACTATGAGCGCAGACGTCTCGTCCCCGCCCCGGAGGCTGCACAGCCCGCCGACGACCGCGGCGCCAGCAGAGCGGGTGGACTTCGGGCGGCGGATGCTGGTCGTGCGGCGCTGGCGGACCGCACTGCGAGTCGAGTGGCGCTCAGTCACGGTCTGCGCTTTGCTGGCGCTCGCGATCGGCTGCATGGCGGTGCTCGCGCTGATGACGGGCTCGTACCAGCTCAGCCCCGCACAGGTGCTCTCCACGCTGGCCGGTGAGGAGCAGGGCCTGATCCGCCAAGTTGTGGTCGAGTGGCGGCTGCCCCGTGTGACCGCGGCGGTGGTGTTCGGCGCCGCCCTGGGCGCAAGCGGCGCGGTATTCCAGTCGATGCTGCGCAACCCGCTCGCCGACCCCAGCGTCATCGGGTTCTCCCAGGGCTCGTACACGGGCGCACTGTTCGTGATCCTGGTCGTCAATGGCAGCTACACGCAGCTGGTCGGCGGAGCGCTGCTGGGCGGCATGGCCACGGCGGTCGCGGTCTATGTGCTCGCTTACCGGCGAGGGGTGCAAGGGTTCCGGCTCATCATCGTCGGGATCGGCGTCTCCGCGATGCTGGAGTCGGTCAACACGTGGCTGATCCTCAAGGCAGACCTGGATCAGGCAATGTCCGCAGCGGCCTGGGGTGCCGGATCCCTCAACGGCGTGTCCTGGAATCGGGTGACTATCGGCGGCGCCTGCATCGCCGTGCTCCTGCTGCTAGCGGCGATGCTGAGCCGGTCAATGCACCAGATGGAGCTCGGAGACGACGCCGCCGCCTCCCAAGGCGTGCGCGTCTCGCCCACGCGACTCGGCCTGGTCGTGGTGGGTGTGGCGCTGACCGCGACGGTCACGGCCGCGTCGGGGCCGATCGCGTTCATCTCCCTGGTCGCACCCCAGATCGCGCATCGGCTCGCCCGCACGGCCGGGATCACCTTTGCTCCCGCCGCCTTCGTCGGCGCGCTGCTCTGCCTTACGGCCGACTACGTCGCCCAGCACATAGCGCCCACTCCACTCCCGGTCGGGATCATCACCGTCATTCTCGGCGGCGGCTACCTCGGCTGGCTGCTGCTCACCGAAGCCAGGAGGCGCCTGTGAAACCGCACTCCACGACTGCGATTGCGGAAGCCGGAGCCGCACCCGTGTCGTCCGCATCCCCCACCGGCTCACGCCTGCACGTGGAGGCGGCCACGATCGGCTACGACAAGCGCGTCGTCGCCCGAGACCTGTCAGTGGCGATCCCCGACGAGTCGTTCGCCGTGATCGTCGGCCCGAACGCGTGCGGCAAGTCCACGCTGCTGCGCGGACTCTCGCGACTGTTGAGACCGTCGTCCGGGCAGGTCGTCCTCGACGGTGCCGACATCCACTCCTTCAAGACCAAAGAGGTCGCACGCCGCGTGGGCCTGCTGCCGCAGACCGCGATCGCCCCCGACGGCATCACCGTCGCCGACCTAGTGGCCCGGGGCCGCTACCCGCATCAAGGCTTCATGCGCCACTGGACCGAGACTGACGAGCGGGCCGTGGCCCGAGCCATGCGCCAGACCGGGGTAACAGATCTGTCCGGGCGCCTCGTGGACGAGCTGTCGGGTGGCCAGCGCCAGCGGGTGTGGGTGGCGATGGCGCTCGCGCAGCACGCCGACATCCTGCTGCTCGACGAGCCGACCACGTTCCTCGACATCGCCCACCAGATCGAGCTACTGGAGCTGTTCACCGACCTCAACCGCGCAGGCCACACCCTGGTCGCCGTCCTGCACGACCTGAACCATGCGGCCCGCTATGGCAGCCACCTCATCGCCATGAAGGACGGTCTGGTCGTCGCCGAGGGCACCCCGGAACAGGTCGTCACCGCCGAGCTGGTCGAGCACGTGTTCGGCCTGCCCTGCCTGGTTGTTCCTGACCCGGTTGCCGGAACCCCCCAGGTGGTGCCGCTCGGCCGCCAGGAACCTGGCCGAGGTCTGCTGCACACCGGCACAGAAGCAGAGTGGTAGCCACGTGGCCCATCCGTGTGTCATCAAGCTGTCCACCGGCGAGTGGAGTTCACAGACGTTCAGACGGCACCTCGAGGAGACGGGGGGTCCGCTGGTCGAGCAGGTCGCTGCGGGCGAGGTGGAGGTGACGTTTGTCGACGATCCCGGCGACGACACGACGGTCACCCTCGCGGTGGTCATAGGCCCGAACATCGCCTTCAACAGCATCGACATCGAGTTCACCTCGGTGCCGGGGACGCCGTTTCGCGTCCTCGCTCTGCGGATGCGCTCGGACCTGCGCTTCTCCTACGTGTTCACTCGACGCCGGCCCACCGGTGAGGAACACCGGGTGCCGGACCCGTTCAACGCTCCGCCCAGGTTCGCCGACTGTGCGGTGAAGAGGTTCTCCGGAGCCTCCGTGGCGGTGCTGCCCGATGCGGCGCCTTTGGCCTCACTCGACCGGGCCGAAGCGCGGCCGGCCCCAGCGATGGAGTCTGCCGTGCTGACAAGTGAGCGCCTGGGCAATGCGCGCAACGTCTGGGTCTCGATGCCCCCTGGAGAATGGTCGCAGAACAGCGCCCTGCCGTTCGTGATCCACCTGGACGGGACGCCAGAGCACAGTGCGCCCAGCGTTCGAGATGCCCTCGTCGACGCGGGAGCGATCCGACCCTGCGCGGTGGTCCTCGTCGATCAGCTCGGGCCGCAGCGTTACAAGGAACTGCTCTGCGATCCGGCATTCTCCCACATGCTGGTCGACGAGCTGCTGCCGTGGCTCCATGCCCGCTATCCACTCTCACACGCCCCGCGTGACGTGGCGCTGGCCGGCGAGAGCTTCGGCGGACTATGCGCCGCATGGACGGTGCTCCACCATCCGACGGCGTTCGGCAACGCCATCATCCAGTCGCCCTCGTGCGGATACCACCCTGACCTCAGGGGCGGCAGCGGGTCGGGCGAGTTGCTGCGCCGCACACCAGTACCGATGCTAATCGCCGACTTCCTGGCGGCGGAACCCGCACCGGTCCGCATCTTCCATGACGCGGGCGAGTTGGAGAGCTCGAATACGCACAGCCGCTGGCTGGACCATGTGCTCACGGCCAAGGGCTACGAAACCGTCTACACGGAGTTCGCCGGCGGACACGACTACGCGTGGTGGCGCGGACTCTTCGCCGACGCCCTGCGCTGGTGCTTCCCGCCGGTCGGAGAGCTGCCGTGACCCGCACCGACCCTGCCGGGCTGGGCCGAGGACCACTGACCCGTTGGCTGCCTGTCGTCCTGCGCGCCCCCTCGGAGCCCCGCGATGCCCCACCGTTCGAAGCCGGGGAGGGGACCACGGCCAGCCGGTTCCTGCTGCGCGTGATCCTCTCGGTCAAGCGGGTGACCATTCCGGCGATGCTGCTGGCGATCGTGTGGCAGGTGGGCGAGTCGGCAGTCCCGGTGGTGATGGGGCTGGCGATCGACCGCGCCCTGGCGACCGGGGACGCCGGGCAGCTCGTGCTGTGGCTCGGGGTGCTCCTGGGCCTGTACATCGCCTTGACCGTTGCGGCGCGGCTGTCGAACCGACTGACCGCCTACGCGGTCCAGCTGCTGCAGCACCGGCTCCGGAGCACCCTGTCCACCGCTGCGCTGCACCCAGTCGGCGGCTGCGGCCCGGCTCCGGACGGAGGCGTGGTCTCCATCATGACCAACGATGTCGCCCGCCTGGCGAACGCGGCGATCCTGATGGTCATCCCGGTCTCGAGGATCGCCGCGATCGGCTACATCGCGGTATCGCTGCTGACCACCCACTGGCTGCTCGGCATCGTCGTGCTGGTGGGCGCGCCCGTGGCCGTCTGGCTGATGGGCATGCTGAGCGAGCGGCTTGCCCATGACACCCGCGAATACCAGGCGCTACTGGCCACCACAGTCGGGCAGGCCACGGACCTGGTTGCCGGCTATCGGGTGGTCAAGGGGGTGCGCGCGGAGGCGGAGGCGACCAGGCGGTATCGTGCGGCGAGCCAGCAGGCCCTGGTCGGAGCCCAGCGCAACGCCGGTCTGCTGGGGCGGTTCCTCCTGGGCGCGGGCGTGGTCAGCGGGGTGTTCGTCGCCGCGGTGATGGGGCTGGCCAGCTGGTTCGCCGTGGACGGTCAGCTGACCGTCGGCCAGCTGATCGCCGCAATCGGCCTCACGCAGGCCCTGCTCCCGCAGATGCAGTTCATCGCGAGCGCCTCCATCCCCAACCTCGCCGGATCGCGCGGCTCGGCCGCACGCATCCTCGCAGTGCTGCAGGGTGCCGGCAGTCCACGCAACGATCCCGGCCACGACGTCCGGCAGGCCACCGACCCGCAAGCTGCGCTGTCGGCGCTGCCCGTGCTGGAGGTGTCCGTGCGGGATACGACGGTCACGGTGGCGCCCGGCGAGCTCGTGGGCTTGCGCACAGACGACCGGACTGCCGCCCGTGTCGTCGAGGCACTGCAGAACCCGTGGGCCGGCCAACAGGTCGAGGCGCGGCTCGACGGACTCGCGGCGAATGCGCTGCCCTCTGCCCAGTACCGATCGCGGGTCACTGTCGCCCCGCACCGCGTCACGCTGTTCAGCGGCACGCTCCGCGACAACCTCGCCACCACGGCCGACGCGTCCCAGCGGGTGGCCGCCGCGGTGTGGGCAGCCGCATGTGACGATTTCGCGGCAGACCTCGACCTCCTGGTCGGTGAGGGCGGCAACCGCCTCTCCGGTGGCCAGCGACAGCGGGTCGCGCTCGCCCGAGCGCTGGCGAGCGATGCCCCTGTGCTCGTGCTGCACGACCCGACCACCGCCGTCGACTCGGTGACCGAGCACGTGATCGCGGAGCGGCTGCGCGGCGTCCGCACAGGCCGATCGACCCTCCTGCTCACCTCCTCCCATACACTGCTCGGGCATTGCGACCGTGTCGTCGATCTGCTCGACGATGTCCCCATGCCCAAGAGGACGACACAGTGAGTGGCGGGCTGCCCATCGCGGACGGGCGCACGACGGCCCGCGAGGCATGGCGGTTCAGCCGCGGGCACCGGCTCCGGCTCGTCGCGCTCGGCGTGCTGGGGATCGCCAGCACGGCCGCCGGCCTCATCCCGCCCGTGGCCGTCGGGCAACTCATCGATCGCGTACAGGCCGGAGTCGCGGATCTCGGCACCGTGCTGACCGCCACCGCGGTGATGGCGCTCTCGGCGGTCCTCGGCGCGGCGGGCACTGCGCTGGCGATCGTACTGGGTACTCGCACCTACCACGCCATCCTGGCCGCATTGCGCGAGCGGCTCGTGGAACGCGCCCTCACGCTCCCGCAGCGCCGTGTGGAGCGTACGGGCACCGGAGACCTGATCTCCCGGTCGTCCGACGACGTCACGGCGGTCGCCGATGCCGCTCCCGCCGTGATCCCGGCACTCACCGTCTCGGTGTTCACCATCGTGGTGTCGCTGGGTGGGCTCGCGGCCCTGGAATGGCCCTACGCGGTCGCCTTCGTCGTCGTCCTGCCTGTCTACGCCCTCGCTCTGCAGTGGTACCTGCGAACTGGGCCACGGGTCTACCGCGCTGAGCGGGCGGCGATGAGCATGCGTGCCCAGCAGATCCTCGAGTCCCAGCGCGGTTACGCGACCGTGCTCGGTTTCGGGCTTGCCGAGCAACGGCATCGCACAGTGATGACCACATCCTGGGGTGTCGCGGTGCAGTCGCTGCGGGCACGGATCGTGCAGAGCATGCTCAACGGCCGCCTCAACCTCGGAGAGTTCCTAAGCCTGGCAGCGGTCCTCGTCGTCGGGTTCATCCTCGTCGCGCGAGGAGACTCCAGCGTCGGCGGCGCCACCACCGCCATGCTGCTCGTGCTGCGTCTGCTCGCGCCGGTCAACCAGCTGCTCTTCGTGATCGACACCCTCCAGTCCGCCCTCGCGTCACTGAGCCGGATGATCGGCGTCGCCACGATCCCGCAGGACACGAACGAGCCAGCGCCCACCGCGGGAGCAGACGCCGCTGTCCGACTCCGCGACGTGACCTTCCGGTACGAAGACGGACCCCTCGTACTCGACCACATCAACCTGGACCTGCCCGCCGGTCAGCACATCGCCGTGGTCGGCGCCTCCGGAGCCGGGAAGACCACGCTCGCCGCCGTGATCGCGGGCATCCACCCGCCCGAGACCGGCGATGTCGCCCGCCCGGGCAACATCGCCGTGATCACCCAGGACGTCCACGTCTTCGCAGGGACCGTGCGCGAGAACCTCACTCTCGCCGCCACTGGGGCCACCGACGGCGATATTCGCGCGGCAGCCCAAGCGACAGGCGCGGCCGATCTGCTCGACCTGCTCCCGGACGGCCTCGACACGGTCGTCGGCACCAGTGGGCACTCGCTCACCGACGCCCAGGCACAACAGCTCGCCCTCGCTCGCGTGCTGCTCGCCGATCCCACCTTGGCGATCCTCGACGAAGCCACCGCCGAGGCCGGCTCCACCCACGCCGGACTGTTCGACCAGGCAGTCCTCGCCGTCGTGGCCGGCCGAACCTGCCTCGTCATCGCGCACCGGCTCTCCCAAGCTGCCGTCTGCGACCAGATCGTGGTGATGGAGCACGGCCGGATCATCGAAGCCGGAACCCACGGCGCGCTCGTCGCGGCCAACGGCGTGTACGCAGAGCTGTGGACAGCGTGGGAGGCTGAGCGATGACGGCCGCTGGGACGTGGGGTGTCGATTTCTCGTCGGGCCGCCAGTCATGCCCGCGAGGCTTCGCCATGGTGCTGAGGCGGCCAGGACCGGGTGTGAGGACGCCGTCGTGCACAACACATCGATCGTGTTCCGAGCGCCTCGATCCGACAGTCCGAACACGTTAACGACGTGCTCTGCGGTGACCACCGGCTGTGCGAAGAATGCGTCCGAAAGCAGCCAGGCAGAGGATGCTGATCGTGCCCGGATCTGCTCACGCCAACGTGCACGAATGTCAGCGATCGAGGCCGCGAGCTCTCTCCCGTTGGCGGTCGCGGCCAGCGAAGCCTCTGCGGTGCCGTGGCGTACCGTGAGCCAGCCGATCAGGTCGCGGATGAGAGGTTGAGTGGTCACGCGTGGGCTCCGCTCGAAGCTCGGTGGCAGCGGGAGCGCGTTCGGACGAGCCTCACCAGGGGTCGAATATGGCCGATAGCAGCTTTCCCAGGCCCCGGCCGACCCAGACGATCGCCCGCCCAATCATCGCCACACCGCTGAAGAGGTCGGAAGCATCGAGCGCCCGGCTGATCGCTCGGAAAGGCCGCCCCACCTGGTACCAAAACCCTTGCTTCGACCGGTCTCGTACGGTCACGGCGCTATAGTGCCACAACAATGGCGCCTCCATCCCGGCCCGGATCGGTCACTGCGCTGCTGGCGCGCCGGACGGCTCGTTGACCGGTTCCTCGGCGGGCGGCAGCCATGGGGCAGGCAGAAAGTGCTGCAAGCTTCCTGGGCAGGAGATGCCGAGTTGCGCTTCAGGAAGGCGGAGTCGGGGAGTCGGTCGCTCTCACGGCGGACGATTCACCCACCCAGGCGCGCACAGTCGGTTGCCATACGTGACCGATGGCTGAGCCATCCAGGACTGGGTCGGCGAAGACCTCGACCTCGTCGAGCAACGTCTGAAAGCTTTCCGGCGTGCTGCCGACCAAACGCTGCTTGCGCCGCCAGGCGCTCCATCGGGGCTGGGCGACGTCACCCATACCGATCAGCGACTCATGAAGGCTCAGGAGTTCGACCTTTCGGTGATCCGCAACGACCTCCATCGAAGCCGTAAGCCCTTGTCCGTCGATGCTCTGAGTCCGACTGATCAAGGCAAGATCGACAAAGTCGCGCCATCGTGTGTTCGCCACACCCCGGTCGATCGCCGTAACAATCTTCTCCGCAAGAACCATCTGTACCGGATACCCCTTGAGCTTTACCTCGCCCCCAAGGAGCAGCGGCAACGTCGTTTCCTGCGGCGCCGGCCAAATCGGGTCGCCAAAGTTGACGTCGACGTAAATGGGGACCCGCGCCTTGGACACGGCCACACGCAGATGGACGCGGACGCCGGTGTAGTCGGCCTCGTCGCGGATGGTCTCGCTGCGGAGCCTTCCGGCTTCGAAATCGACACCGTCGACGACGTCAATGGACAGGATCTCCCGTATCCGGTGCTCAACGTCGTCGATGTCGTTGGTGAATCCGGCTGCGGCAAGATCGATATCCCGGGTAGGACGCCGCGCCGCAAAGGCCGCGAGTAGCACGCCGCCCTTGAGCACGAAGTCATCGCGCTGATCTGAGGCGGCAAGGCGGGTCAGGAAGCCCTCGAGGGCATACAGCGCCAGATACTCCGCAGGATCGCGCCCCTGCGCCTTGGCAAGATTGCGCAGGTCGTTGTAAGCCCGGCCCGCCGGGGTCTCCCGTGTCGGATTGGGACTCACAGCAGCACCCGGAGCGACTCGCGGATCGCGGTGATGGTCTGCGGGAACTTTCCTGCGGTGCGAAGCAGTTCTGCAGGCGAACTGCCCGAGCGTCGTACCCAACGCCGCAGGGCCTCGTTCGCCTGGTCGATTCCCTCGAGATACGCGATCCGGAATGCGTCCACGATGCTCCGCTCAGCCGAGTACACCCGCAGGTCCGGGTGCTCGGCCATGGCGACACGGCCCACCTCGAACGTTTCCTGCCCGAACGCATGCCACGTCACATGCTCGAAGCCGGCGGGAAACCTGGTACCGCGTGGCAACGCGATGTCGGTCGCGATCGGAATCTCGTCGCTCAGCCCGTGGTAAACGAGCGCGCTCGTCAGACACATCGTTGCGGCTGGCTTGACCGCCGCGACGCCCGCCAGCGAGGCCAAGGCTGGGTCGAAATCGCCGGGCCGGATGTACACCCCCCGCCCGATCCTCTCCAGCTCGCCGGACCGAGCCATGCGGTAGACCTCGTCCTTACGCAGCCCCGCCGCGCGTGCCGACTCCAGCGTCAGGACCGACATCTGCTCACCTCCTTACTGTCTACAGGAAGGGTATACCTGTCTACGGTTAGCACTAAGCCACATGGGCAGCGGGCGGGCGGATCGGTGTCATCAGATGACCAAGATCCCAAAGCGACCAGCAGACGAATGCCCGAGCCAAACGTGGCTCAGCACCACCAGACCGCGCGGTCATCGGGACCCGGCATGTCCGCAGGAAGCTGGCGTAGGTACGACACGAGATCTCGACCACTGGCCCGGTGCCTCAAGCTAACCGACTCGCACCGACCGCTAGAAGTTGATCATGTGCCCCGTGAGTCCGTGGAACGCCTCCTGGAGTGCCTCCGACAGGGTCGGGTGGGTGTGCACATTGCGGATCAGCTCGGTGGCGGTGAGGTCCCACTTCTGCGCCAGGGTCAGCTCCGGCAGCAGCTCGGAGACGTCGGGACCGATCAGGTGCCCACCCAGCAACTCCCCGTAATGGGAGTCCGCGATCAGCTTGACGAAACCGGTCGGGTCGCCGAGGCCGTGGGCCTTGCCGTTCGCCATGAACGGGAAGGACGCCACCAGCACGTCGTAGAGACCGCCCCTTATTGAAGTGAACCTCAAACTAATTAGGCGCCCAGGGCTCTGCGCGTGCGAGCTGGACGATGTCGACGTGATCGCGCCAACGAGTACTCGTGATGCCCCGCTCGCGAATCGTCAAGGGTGGGAGTGTCAGGAACCGGCAAGCTGCGGGCACACCCACTCCCGAACTTCAGTTACGGTTCAAGCCGTGCTGCCGCGAGTCCAGTGCGAACTTGAAGTGACTCTCAGCCTCATAGATCACCCGCTCCGGAGTCGACGGGTCGTACACCCGCAGTAGCGAGAAGCGGAGACTGGTCGGGTCGCTAGTGCGCAACTCGACGTTGCCACCGTGGCCATTGTTTGCGTACTCGGCCCAGCGCTGCCGGATGCTCTCCGCGCCATCGGCCTTGCCCACATAGTGCCGCCCGTCGCGCGTGTCGGTGATCAGGTAAACGCCGACCACAGACGCAAGCGCGGTACGCCAGGCGGCGTACCGGTACTCGCGCATGACGGCCTGTAACTGGGAATGGTCCAGCACAAGCCGGTCGAACCCCGGAAACGGCACGGGCTGCGCGTCGACGATCTCCATGACCGGGTATCCCGCCGCCGTGGACCCGTTGAGCCGCCACGTGCGTGGTGACCGCCATCCGATCACGAGCCGGTTCCTCAGGTCTGCGAGCCGCTCAGACTCGACCAAGTCAAAGATGCGGCTCACTCCATCGCTCGAGACCTCACCGCGGTTCTCCAGCACCGACCACAGGCGCGCCCGGTCGCCACCCTCGCGGACGAACACAACCCAGATGCTCGGCGGTGCAGCCGGGAAAATCCGCGGGGATGCCGAATGCCTGCTTGTGTATGCCAAGATCTCTTCGTCGGTCGAGTCTGCGTGGATGCCGGGCTGGCCCGTCCGCGCGTGCACCTTGACGAAGGCATGCCGGATCACGAGGCTCTGCGCGGGGTCAATGCCACCGCTGCGCAGAATCGGTTCTAGCGTCAACGACATCAGTCGAAGTCTCCAGTAGCGGGCGGGTTTGGCAGATCGCGCGGCGTACGACACTCGTCAGTTCAGTGGGCTTGCGTGTCGTCACCAGCGTCTTGCTGGCGTCGGGCTCGGTCGGCAAGGCCCTCGAAGAACCTGCTTGTGGCGTCGCTCGCGCGGGCGACGCCGTCCGTGCCCACGTTGATGGCTCTCCCCCGCAGATCATTGGTCTTCTCAAGCGCCTCAGAACTCCGCCGTCGCGCGGCATCGAACGCCTCGTGCCCAGTCTCCACTGCCCGGTTCCGGGCATCACCGACGGCAGTGAGCCAACGGCGAGCCTCGGCGAGCTCGGTCCTTGCCACAAGGTCGAGGCGCTTCTCAAGCTCGAGGATGGCCCCGACAACCTCATTGCTGGCGTTGACGACCTTCGGCGACTCGAACGGGTTGAAGAGCACCTTCTGATTGGCCCTGCGCGAGGCCTCGTTCATGCGCCCGACGAGTTGATCGCACGCGGCACCGATGACCTCCAACCGTTTCTGGCGGGCCCGGTGCAGCCCGACACGATGCCGGTCGAGCTCGTCGGGACTGTCGTCGCAGACACGGTCGAGCTCAAGGACGGCGAGCGTGTCCTGCACCTGGAACGAACGGGCGATCACTGCGAGCCATTCCTCGACCGATGACTGTGCCTCGTGCGTGACCTTGACCAAGGCTCCCAGATCTCTTTCGGCCTCAAGTTTGTCGGCCAAGGCATCGAGGCAACGCACCGCATAGGCCTGGGTAGTAGCGATGGTCGCCGCTCCACCCTGGATCTTCGACCAGGTGATCTCCGAGACGCGGCCGACCTCGTCGCGGACCGCGATCGTGTCGTCGATCAGAAGGGAAACCCCAATCATCTCGGCGAGGACCGCGTCCTTCTGCGTACGCAGGATCTCGTCAACCTTCTTGTCGATCTGTACGAGGTACTCCCTGAGCTCGTCGATCGACCGCTGCATTTCGCGCTGGGCCATCATCGTCCCGATCGAAGCAAGCGCTGCAGGATTCGTGAGGAACGCAGCCGGCGAGTTGACCACCTGGATCCAGGACTGCGCCCTGCCCGACTTACTGATCATCGCGTGGCTGACCGCCGGATTGTCCTTGGTCGCCTGCAGGCCGAACTCGCGAACCTTCGCGGCGGACTCCTCAGTGAGCTTGAGCCAACGCCCCGATTCGGCGGCGAGTTGTCCACCTGCCTGGAGGGCCAGACCGCCGAGGCCACTGGCACGAGCTCCGTCCGTGGCCGCTTGAGCGAGAGACCGCGAATCCGCGGCAACGAGATCAAGGTCGAACATGAATTGCTCGATCGCTTCTTCCGCGCCGATCATTGCGAGACCGCTGCCATCACTAGCCAACTCGAGCTCGGAGCCCATGAGCCTTCCTCTCCATCCGCTGCCCGAAGCGTAGTACCTGGCGCATTCCATCCCCGTCGTTGATGACGCACCCGCCCTACGCTTGTGGAATCCCGCTGAACGACGCTGGGAGCAGTAGGCCCGGATCTGCGAACGTCCGCATATCCGGGCGCCAACCGCCAGCGCCGCCGGCCGGGCGTCCCGACCGAACACGGCCCGCGACCTGCGGCCCCGGCAGGCTCATCAACTAGAAGTTGATCATGTGCCCCGTCAAACCGTGGAACGCCTCCTGGAGCGCCTCCGAGAGGGTCGGGTGGGTGTGCACGTTGCGGATCAGCTCGGTGGCGGTGAGGTCCCACTTCTGCGCCAGGGTCAGCTCCGGCAGCAGCTCGGAGACGTCGGGACCGATCAGGTGCCCACCCAGCAACTCCCCGTACTGGGAGTCGGCGATCAGCTTGACGAAACCGGTCGGGTCGCCGAGGCCGTGGGCCTTGCCGTTCGCCATGAACGGGAAGGTCGCCACCAGCACGTCGTGGCCCTCGTCGCGAGCCTGCTGTTCGGTGAGCCCGAAGCTGGCGACCTGCGGCTGGCAGAACGTGGCCCGCGGCATCATCCGGTAGTCGCCGAGCGTCTGGGTCGGTGCACCCGCGATCGTCTCGGCGGCGACGACGCCTTGAGCCTCGGCGACGTGCGCCAGCATTAGCTTGGCCGTGACGTCACCGATCGCGTAGATCGATGGCACATTGGTGCGCATGTGGTCGTCGATGGCGATGGCGCCGCGCTCGGTGAGCTGCACGCCGGTCGTTTCCAGGCCGAATCCCTCGACGTTCGGCGCGAAGCCGATCGACATGAGCACCCGGTCCACCTCGATGGAACCGCGAGCGCCGCCGGAGGCCGTGTACTCCACGGTCACGGACGAGCCGTTGTCCCGCACCGACTCGACCTTGGTCGAGGTGAGGATCGGCACGCCGAGCTTCTTGTACTGCTTGGCGATCTCCTTGGAGACGTCGGGGTCCTCGTTCGGCAGGGCACGGTCCAGGAACTCGATGATCGTGACGTCGACGCCGTAGTTGCGCAGGACGTAGGCGAACTCCATCCCGATGGCGCCGGCGCCGACGATCGCCATCGACCGCGGCAGGTCGCGGGTGAGGATCTGCTTCTCGTAGGTCACGACGTTCTCGGAGAGTTCCACGCCGGGCAGCAGGCGCACCCGGGAACCCGTCGCGATGATCGCGTGGTCGAAGGTGACCTGCTCGGTCGACCCGTCGGTGCGGGCGACGTCGATCGTGTTCGCGTTGCGGAACGTCCCGCGACCTTCGAACTCGGTGATCTTGTTCTTCTTCATGAGGAAATGCACACCCTTGACGCGACCGTCCGCGACGGAACGGCTGCGGTCGAAGGCCGCACCGAAATCGAAGGACACCTCCCCCGAGATGCCGAAGGTCTTGGCCTCATGGCGGAAGACGTGGGCCAGCTCGGCGTTGCGCAGGAGAGCCTTGGACGGGATGCACCCGACGTTGAGGCATACCCCTCCCCAGTACTTCTCCTCGATGATCGCAACGGTTTGGCCGAGTTGGGCGGCACGGATCGCGGCGACGTATCCGCCGGGACCGGCGCCGAGGACAACGGTGTCGAAGTGGGCTGCCATGAGCGCAAGCCTAAAGCGTCGACGGCTTCGAGGGGACCGAGATCGAGTTGACGTCCGCCACACAAAGACGTCCGCCACACCGAGCTGCCGTCTGCGCCCGCCCCTAGGCTGGGGCGATGAGGGTCGGCATCGTAGGTAGCTTCGGCTCCGCCCGTCAGGTCATCGAGATGGCGGTTGCCGCCGAGGAACACGGTTGGGATGGGTTCTTCACCTGGGACGCGATCAGCTTGGGACTGCCCGATATCTGGGACCCGTGGAGCATCCTTGCGGCTGGGGCGACCCGTACGGAGCGCATCACGTTGGGCGCGCTCGTCTTCGCACTCCCCCGTCGTCGGCCTTGGGAGGTCGCACGGCAGTCGCTGACGATCGACCACCTCTCCGGCGGGCGGCTGGTGTTGCCCGTGGGGCTGGGGGTGCTCGACGACCTGTCCTTCACGGCGGTCCCCGGGCAGCTCACGGGGCTGCGCGAACGCGCCGACCTGCTCGACGACGCACTGGGCTACCTCGAACGGTCCTGGTCGGGGGAGCACTTCGCCTTCGACGGCACCCACCTGCACACGGGCGGCATGCAGTTCGACCCGAGCCCCGTGCACGGCCGCATCCCGGTGTGGCCGGTGGCTGCTTGGCCGAGCCTGCGTTCGATGGCCCGGGCCGCCCGATGGGACGGCGTCGTCGCGCAACTGCGCGGAGAGCGCGCCATGAGCCCCCTAGAGCCGGCCGATGTCACCGCGATGCGCAATTGGGTCGCCGAACGCCACGCCCAAGCGCGCCGCCCGTCTACGGCCGAGACCTTCGACATCGTGCTCCAAGGCGCCTTGCCTGACGACCGTCCGGCGGCCAACGACCGTCTGGCCGCGCTGGCCGATGCGGGCGCGACGTGGTGGATCGAATCCCATTGGGACCCGACGACGGCTACCCCGGAGGCGCTCATGCAGCGGATCAGGCAGGGGCCGCCGCGCCCTTAGGGTGCTCCGCCTACTTGCTCGCGCGGGCGGCCTCGATCTCGACCTTGGGCAGCGTCTTGGCGGGCAGCGTCTTGGGCCGCCATGCGGCACGGGATGCCTCGAAAGCCGCGATCTCGTCGGCATGCTGCAAGGTGAGCCCGATGTCGTCGAGCCCTTCCATCAGGCGCCAGCGGGTGTAGTCGTCGATCTGGAACGGGACGACCACGTCATCGGCGGAGGCGGTGCGGGCCGCCAGGTCGACCGTGATCTCGGTCCCGGGTTTGGTTTCCAGGATCTTCCAGAGGATCTCGATGTCCTCCTGGGCGACGATGCCCGCGACGAGCCCCTGCTTCCCAGAGTTGCCCCGGAAGATATCGGCGAACCGCGAGGCGAGGACTACCTTGAAGCCGTAGTCCTTCAGCGCCCAGACGGCGTGTTCACGCGATGAGCCGGTGCCGAAGTCGGGGCCGGCCACGAGCACGGTACCCGGGGTGTAGGCGGGCTGGTTCAGCACGAACTCCGGGTCGCTGCGCCAGGCGGCGAAGAGGGCGTCCTCGAATCCGGTCCGGGTCACCCGCTTGAGGTAGACGGCCGGGATGATCTGGTCGGTGTCGACATTGCTGCGGCGCAGCGGGACGCCGACGCCGGTGTGGGTGGTGAACTTCTCCATGGTGACTTCCTTGCGGTCCGTCGGCGGGTGGTCGGTCAGACCTGGACGAGTACGTTCGGGTCGAGCGGCGCCAGCGGCGTGCCGTCGAAGCTGGTCAGGTCGATCCCGGCCGGCAGGTCGAGGTCCGCGAGGGAGGACAACGTTCCCCGGATCGCTGTTGCGGCGGCCACCAACGGAGAGACCAGGTGGGTGCGCCCACCTTTGCCTTGGCGTCCCTCGAAGTTGCGGTTGGAGGTCGACGCCGAACGTTCACCGACGGCCAGCTGGTCCGGGTTCATACCCAGGCACATCGAGCAACCGGCATTGCGCCACTCGGCACCGAAGTCGAGGAAGATCTTGTCCAGCCCCTCGGCCTCGGCCTGGAGCCGCACCCGCGCCGACGCCGGAACCACCAGGACCCGCACGTCGTCGGACTTGTGACGCCCCTGAACTACCTTGGCGACCGACCGCAGATCCTCGATCCGGCCGTTGGTGCACGAACCGATGAATACGGTGTCGACCTTGACCTCACGCAGCGGCATACCCGGGGTCAGGCCCATGTACTCGATGGCCCGCTCGGCGGCCACCCGCTCGTTCTCGTCGGCGATCTGCGCCGGGACCGGCACTGCGGCGGACAGCGGCAGCCCTTGTCCCGGGTTGGTCCCCCAGGTGACGAACGGTTCGAGGTCGGCCGCCGACAGGACGACCTCGGTGTCGAAGGTTGCGTCGTCGTCGCTGCGCAGTGTGCGCCAGTACTCGACGGCGGCATCCCAGTCGGCCCCCTCGGGCGCATGCGGGCGGCCCTTCAGGTAGGCGAACGTCGTCTCGTCCGGTGCGATCATTCCGGCGCGCGCGCCCGCCTCGATCGACATGTTGCAGATCGTCATGCGGGCTTCCATCGAGAGCTTGCGGATGGCCTCGCCGCGGTACTCTAGGACGTAACCCTGTCCCCCGCCGGTGCCGATCTTGGCGATGATCGCCAGGATGACGTCCTTGCTCGTGGCTCCTGGAGGCAGATCGCCGTCAACGGTGATTGCCATGGTCTTGAACGGGGCGAGCGGAAGGGTCTGGGTGGCCAGCACGTGCTCCACCTCGGAGGTGCCGATGCCGAAGGCCAGCGCCCCGAACGCGCCGTGCGTCGAAGTGTGAGAGTCACCACAGACCACGGTCAAGCCGGGCTGAGTCAGCCCGAGCTGCGGGCCGACCTGGTGGACGATCCCCTGGTCCGCGTCGCCCAGCGAATGCAGCCGGACCCCGAACTCCTGGGCGTTGTCGCGCAGGGTCTGGATCTGCGTGCGACTTGTCTCGTCGGCGATAGGCAGGTCGATGTCCAGCGTCGGGGTGTTGTGGTCCTCGGTGGCGAGCGTGAGGTCAGGGCGTCGAACGGGGCGCCCGGCGAGTCGCAGCCCCTCGAATGCCTGCGGGCTGGTGACCTCGTGCACAAGGTGCAGGTCGATATACAGCAGGTCAGGCGACCCATCAGTTCCCTGCCGCACCAGATGTGCGTCCCAGACCTTCTCCGCGAGCGTGCCCGCCATCAACTCATCTCCTCGTGCCTAAACGCGATCGGCGATCTATACGCCACGCCTGTCGTCGAGCCGATTTGCATCTCACGGTTCGAGACGGCAGTATCGACGTATGGACAATAGTAGCGGAGTTGGCGTCCTGGACAAGGCCGCCCACGTTCTCGGGGCCTTGGAATCCGGACCGGCCACGCTTGCCCAGCTTGTCACGGCCACCGGCCTCGCCCGCCCGACTGCCCATCGCCTCGCCGTCGCCCTCGAACACCACCGTATGGTGGCGCGGGATATGCAGGGACGGTTCACCCTCGGCCCGCGACTCAACGAACTCGCCACCGCCGCAGGCGAGGACCGACTGCTCGCCGCCGCCAACCCGGTGCTGATCGCGTTGCGCGATCACACGGGAGAAAGCGCGCAGCTCTACCGTCGCCAAGGTGACAACCGCATCTGCGTCGCGGCCGCGGAACGTCCCGTCGGCCTGCGGGATTCCATTCCGGTCGGCGCGACCCTGTCGATGACGGCTGGCTCCGCCGCCCAGATCCTGCTGGCCTGGGAGGAACCCGACCGCCTGCACCGCGGACTGCGCGAGGCGGTCTTCACCGCCACGATCCTGTCCGGTGTGCGGCGCCGGGGCTGGGCACAATCCGTCGCCGAGCGCGAGGTGGGCGTCGCCTCCGTCTCCGCACCGGTGCGTGGTCCCTCTGGCCGCGTCGTGGCGGCAGTGTCGATCTCCGGTCCGGTGGAGCGACTGTCCCGGCAACCTGGACGCCTCCATTCCGGGTCCGTCATGGCCGCCGCCAACCGGCTCACCGAGGTACTGCGCCGCTCGAGCGAGTAGCACATGTCCCGGCGCGGCGAATGTGCCGAAGGGGACATCGCTGCCAAGATGGCAGCCTACTCGCCAGGGGGCGCCCGCCGCCGGCCGCAATACCAGGAGAACCGATGCATCCCAAGATCAAGATGATCCTGATCTGGGGCGTGGTGATCTTCGCCATCTACGCGATCATCACCAGCCCGGAGCGGGCGGCCGACATCGTCCAGGCCATCTGGGACATCATCACCAGCGCCTTCATGGGCATCGTCACGTTCTTCAACTCACTGTTGGACTGACCCATGTCCGGGTCCGAGCAGTGGGGCTCGGCCCCCAAGCGGGTCGTCAGCAATCGGCTAGTCGACGGATACATCCTCAAGGGCGAGACCCCGGTGGTCATCTGCCGCCGACACTGGGCGAAGATCGCCGAACCCATCGGGACGGCCGCGATCACCCTCGTCCTGATGCTGGCCGTCACGCTCTCCTCCAGCTCGAGCCTGAGCACCGGCGTCGCGATCCTGTGGCTGCTGTGCGTGGCCGTCGCCGGGCGCGCGATCTGGCAGTGGCTCGAATGGCGCAACGACTGGTTCGTGGCGACCGACAAACGACTGCTACTGATCTACGGACTGATCTTCCACAAGATCGCCATGATGCCGCTCAACAAGGTCACCGACATGAGTTTTTCGCTGTCCCCGTTAGGCCGGATCCTCGGCTACGGCGAGTTCCTCATGGAGTCGGCCGGCCAGGACCAAGCCATGCGGAAGATCGACTGGGTCGCCTCCCCGCACCGCACCTACCTACGAATCTGCGCGATCCTGTTCGACGCCCCCGACGACGACTCGGTGTCCGGATCCGAAAAGCACGCTGCGCATATCCCCGGGATAGTCGATCACGGCCAGGTACCCGCAGCCCCACATCCCGAACACCGCGACGCGGGCGCGACCATGATCACCGATCTTCGTCGGGGCACACCCGGCGTCCCACCACCAGCGAAGCCGCGATGGGTGCCACCGCCGGCCATTGCGCCGGACGGCACACCACCGGCCCCCGAACGCCGTCGCCCATGGACCAGCATCACCGAATACTTCTCGACATCCAGCCATGTCACAGGTCCTCCGACCGACCCCGATGTCACCGGTTGGGACGTGTCGGATGAGGACCGGGGACAGTTCGTCTCCCTCGACAACGACAGCCAGGACGACGACGACGGCCACCACCGGGCCGAACCTGACGCAAACGCCTAGGGCTGAACTCACTCCCGGCGCAGCAGCTCCGGGCTGAGCCGTGTGCGAACTGCCGCCGCCGACACTAGACAGACCATCGCCCCGGCAACCACCACACCGATGCCGAAGACCCACATGGTGGTCGGAACGCCTGCCTGCGCGGAGTCGCCGAGCTCGCGCCAGACCGCCACCTGGATCGCGCCGAGTCCGGTGGCCACCAAGACCGTCGCCGCCAGTGGCAACGCCGTCTGCCACGCCTGCGCCGCCCGCAGCACCCTCCCGGGCACTCCGATGGCGATCTGGCGGGCCACCGAACGACGGCGTTCGATCGCCCGATCGATGGTGCCGAGAGCGAGCCCGAGCAGACCGACCCCCACAGCGATCCCGGCAATGGTCAACACACCCATGGTGATCTGCTGGATCCGTCGGTACCCATCGAGGAAGTATGGCTGCGTGGTGAAACCGCGGACCTCGGCGACGGCATTAACCGCTCGCTGCACCTCGGTCCCCCCGACGGCGACGACTTCGGCGTGCCGATACTGCGCGGTCAGCTCGGGACAGGCCGCCGCGGGAATGAAGTAAGCGTAGTCAGAGCCGGCGGGCCATTCGGTGAGGGTGGCGTTGGCATCCTGGACGATGGGCGCCTCGCGAAGCGCAACCTCGACCGTGGGACCTTGTTCTCCGTCGAAGTCGTATGCGACCAAGGGCACGCTGCGTTCGTCGGGAGGCCCAAGAGCGTCGCCGTCCTCTTCGGAGCGAATGATCGCGGCCTGATCGTCGCGGCATCCCGTCGAGACCATCCTCAGGTCGAGCTGTGCACACGTCCCGATGAAGACGTTCCCGCAATAGGTGAAGTCCACCTCGCCATCGCGTGAACACCGCGCATCCTGCACGGCATAGATGGGGATCACACCTTGCACGCCTGGGACGGCGGCGAGCGCCGCCCGATCGGCGTCCGTGAGGGGCGCTCGCTCGCTTCCGTCGGCGCTGACCAGGCCGTCGGCCCAGATGACCTGTGGGCCGGCACCGACCGATCGCGCGCCCATTTGATAGTCGGAGTCGTTCTGCAGGACGCCGATCAGGCCACCGGAAGCGGCCACCAGGAAGACGGTCACCCCGATGCCGGCCACGAGCCGCCCCAGCCCGGCGGGTTCGACCTGGATGGCTCGCGCCCCCAGCAGTCGGGCCGGGTGTCCTCCAGCCGCCAACAACCGGGAGACCCACGACGCGAGCAGGGGCACGACGAGCGCGATACCGACGGCGGCTAGAAGAGCACCGCCGTAAACGGACAACCCGAAGACCAGTGACTGGGTACGCTCCGGGTCAAGCGTCATCTGCCACCACATCACCAAGGCAGCGACGACCGGTGGAGCGAGGCGCCACAGGCCTGGGGACCGGCGCGTGGCCTCGGAGCGAGCTGCCCGCGCGTCACCGTTGGGCACCGAGCCCGCTGCGATGAGGGCCGATAAGACGATCACCGCGACCGCCGAGAGGGCATATCCGCTGGGTGTCGCGGTCAACTCCCCCGGCAGGTCTCTGCGCGTGAGGTGATTGATCGCTGGGGCGCCGATCGCGAAAAGCGCCGCCCCGATTAACGCACCCGGCGCCGCCAGCAGGACATTCTCCAGGGCCGCGATCCACCGGACCCTCCCCTGCCGCATGCCCAGCATCCGCAACGAGGCCAGCCGGCGGTCGCGGGTGGCCGAGGAAAGGCGGCCTACGGTCAGCAGCAGAACCGCAACCGGCGCCAGGATGAAGGCCCCCGCCAGGGCGAGTGCATTGCGCTGGTAATCCTCAATGTTCCCGCCAGGGAAGATCGCGTGCGGGATGGCGAGGACCACGAGCACGAGGAACACGCCAATCGCGGTACCTGCCACGATGGACCGCTGTCGGGCCTGCCCACCGGAACCGGCGAGCCGCCACGCCAACCGCCAGGTCGCGGTCATCGCACGGCTCCAGATGATCCTTGGTCCACGAGCCCGGTGAGCGGGCGCGCGCCGCAGACCACGCCGTCACGGATCAGGATCTCCCGCTCGGCGTACGCGGCCACCCGCAACTCGTGGGTGACCAGGACAACGGCAGTGTCCTGGTCGGATGCCGCACCCACGAGTGCCTCCAGCACCAGCTCACCGGTCACGGTGTCAAGGGAGCCGGTCGGCTCATCTGCGAGCACGACGGGCGGTCGGTGGACCAGTGCCCGTGCCACCGCGGCGCGCTGCGCCTCGCCCCCGGAGACCTGCGACAGCCGGCGGTCAGCCTGGTCCGCGACCCCCAATCGGTCGAGCATCTCCAACGCCCGCGACCGCGAACGGCCGGCCGAGGTGCCGGTCAGCCGGAGCGGGAGTTCCACGTTCTCCCGGACCGTCAGCTCCGGGATCAGGTCGCCGAACTGAAATACGAAGCCGATCTGGGTCAGCCGTAGGTCCGCGCGGCGACGATCGGACAGGCGATCGATGCGGTTGCCCACCAGCTCGACCTCACCGGCATCCGGCCGGAGCAGGCCCGCGAGTAGGTGTAACAGCGTGGACTTGCCGGAGCCCGACGGCCCCATGACGGCCACCACCTCACCGGCCTTCACCTCGACGTCCACCCCCCGCAGTACCTCGGTCGGACCATAAGAATGGCGCAGCCCATGGCCGGCAAGGACGACGGCGGACCTCGCTCGCCTCGCAGGCTGCGGACGAGTCGCCGCATACGCGCCGGTCATCGCGCGGCCTCCGCGACCCAGGTCGCCAGAGAGTCCAGCCGCCCGGCAGCGGTCTCGATCCAAGCGATGTCGGCTTCCAGGTGGGCGATCTCGAAGTCACCGGCAAGCCTGTCAATGGCGTCCGCATCGCGCCGGGCGGCCGTGATCTGACGCATCCGTGACAGGTGGGCGCGTCGCTGGGTGTCGAGCACGTCGACAGCCGGTCGCCCGGCGACCAGCGCCAGCACCACCTTGGTGAACAGCTCTGACGGTCGCGTGGCTGGTGGCTGCGGGGCGGCCAACCAGGCATCCAACTCGGCAACGCCGTGCGGGGAGATCGCATACACCTTACGGTCGGCGCCCTCCCCCTGCTCGATCCCGACGTCAGCGGCCAGGTCATCGCGTTCGAGCCTGGCCAAGGTCGCGTATACCTGACCGTATTTGAGCTCACGCCCGTGCGCGGAGAAGAGGTGATCGTAGCGGCGTTTGAGGGCGAAGCCGTGGGACGGACCGGTGTCGAGGAGGGCCAACATGGCCATGGGAATGGACATGGCGACGACTATACACCCAGTGTATACACCGAGTGTATAGCTGGCGGAGGTCGATATCTTGGGTGACTGTGAAACCCGCACCCATCACCGACGACGCACTTCGGGCGGCCTTGCAGGTCGCGTTCGAGGACTTGCGGGCAGCGGCGTCACCGCAGACAGCGGCCGCGATGCAGGCGTATATGAGGGATCGTTTCCCGTTCCTCGGCATTCCGAAACCCCGTCGCGAGCAGGTACTCGCGCCCTTCTACGCCACGTCGAAGTCGGCGACCGCGCGCCAAGCACTCGGGGTGCTCACCAAGGCATTCGCGCTACCCGAGCGCGAGTTCCACTACCTCGGCATCGAGTTGGTGAACCGGCGCCACAGGGTCTTCGACACCGCCGACATCGTCGCAGTGCTGCCCTTCCTGGACATCCACGCGTGGTGGGACTCGGTCGACGCCCTTCGCAAGCCCATCGGGCTGTGGGCCCGGTGCCATCGCGATCACCAGCGCGACCTGCATGAGCGACTGCTCAGCGGATCGATGTGGCAGCGCCGGGTGGCGATCACCTTGCAGTTGCAGTGGAAGGACGCGACCGACGTCGACCTCCTGGCGGATGCGATCATCCGGACCGTGGGCGAGCAGGAGTTCTTCATCCAAAAGGCCATCGGCTGGGCACTGCGCGACTACTCCAAGTCCGACCGCGACTGGGTGCGGGAGTTCGTGACCACGGCCGGACTGCGCGGGCTGGCACTGCGCGAGGCATCGAAGTACCTCTGAGGTGTCAGCCGGCCGCCCGGAACAGGGTGCAGCTCCGATCACTTTCGTGGCCATCGATGTGGCTCGTCCCATGTCAAGAGAACGACTCGCTGCTGTCGATCGTGCCGTCATACTCGATGGACCCGGAAGCACTCTTGTACAGTCCGCTAATCCTTTTTCCATCGATTTCGTACTGCCCCTGCGAAAACTTGTCGGCGTTATTGAGAATCTTCTCGAGGTCCTCCGACTCGGGCCCGTCGCCAGAGTTCCCGGCTGTCACCAACCGGCCGTCGGCCAGAATGAAGGCGTAGTGGGTACTAGGGGGCGGGTCTGGATCAGACCGGACTGCCGCAGCGGTCGGGTCCTTGAGCACCACGTAGCCACCTGTGGAGCTCTCCCCCAGCACAGCAGCCACGTTGAGATTGCTCGGTCCGCTGAACTCGGCGACACCGCCGGCGTCGTCGGTGGTGATCCAGCCCCGGCACTTGTCGACCGAGACGATGATCGCCGCTTCGCCCACGGGGCCTTCATAGGACTCCTGGTCGAAATCGGCGTGGGACAGTGACCCGATCCGATAAAAGTAGGGGTCATCAAAACCCCGATCGGCAAGCTCCGACTCAAGCTTCTGGAGTGGGGAGGCGGCTGTTGGACTTGAGACGTCCATCCGTACGGCGGGTAGAGGTCAGATTCCGCCGCAACTGGTCGGCGACTGCGGCGATATTCTTCGCAACGGTGCCAGCCAGGAAGGTGGCGTCCGGCGCCGGTGTTTCGCAGGCAACCTTCTCGAATGCGGATGGAATGGAGGTGGCGAGTTCGTCCACCCATTCGATGACTTGGCCAGGAGGCAGTCCGGCGGCGCGGGCGAGCTTCTCCCAGTTGCCGCGTTCGATATCTCCGAACCGACGCTCTCCACCGACCGCCATAGCACCGCTCGTGAAGCGCAACTGACCGGCAGCATTAGGGATCAGACCCGTGGCCACGTCATACAACGGAGCGAGGTCCGCGCGCTGCCCAACCAGCAGCAGGCCATAGTTCTTACCATGAGCGTCAGGTGCCCCGAGCACCTGATTGGCGATGACCGCCCGCACGAACCGCTCGATCGAAACTTGGTCTGAGGCAGTGCGCAGCAGGTCGGCGATGCGTCGGACACCCGGTCCGCCGTCGGCCTCGTACTTGCGCCGCGGGTCCAGAGCCAACGACTGAATCAGATCCTCTTGGTGAACACGCACGACCGATCCGGAGCGATTAACCCGCCGGTCGAATCGGGTCACCACGACCGCATCCTGATCCTCGAATGTCAGGTACTGGGTATCGGCCACCTGCAGGCCGACGAGGGCCAGCGCCCGCATACTGACATGCTCCGACAACGCCTGGGCACGGACACGGCCGATGCCCGGCTTGACGATGTGGGTGGATGGCGCGCTGCCCTCTGCGAACGCCCAGCCATTCTCGGTGCTGGCCAGGGTGAACTTGGACTGTGCCCCCGCCAAGCTCCAATGCTCCTCATCCTTGTCGGCCTGCCACGCCGCGTCATCCTGACGCATACGCCGCAACCGTTCGGCGATGTCGGCGTCGCTGGCGGGCACAAGGGTTCCGGGCCGGGCGATAGCCTCGGCTATCTCACCCTCAGGAGCGAAAACCGCCCCTCCGGATACGTCCATGCCGACGTGGGCAACGAGACCAAGCCAGTCACCGGGGCGAACCCCGGCCTTGTTCGCCCAGCGAGTGCGCACCTCGTCATGATCGGGCAAGAGGCCGCGAAGGTATGCCTCGATCGGACGCGCGGTGTAGGTGGTCCTCGCGAGCGGCATGGACAGCGAGAGCGGCGTCGCTCCCGCCCTGCTTAGATACTCCGGCAGGTAACGCAGGGTTGTGCGACCGCTGTCACGCTCGATGACACCTGCCGCTCGGCCGTAGAGCGCGAATGCGAGCCTCATTGCTCGTCCAGAAGATCAGCGAGGATGTCCTCGGTGCTTTGGCGCTCAACATCGCTGAGTGTCACAGCGGCATCAAGGGCACGGATGACAGACAGGACCCGGCTGAGCTCAGCCCGCGGGCGCTTGCCGCGTTCAAGATCGATGATGAAGGACCGCGAGACGTTGGCACGCTCGGCGAGGCGCGCCTGGGTCAGTCCTGCATGCTCACGACGCTCACGCAGGGCGGCACCCAGTTGGATCCCATTCTCAATGTTCCTCACGAAGTCATGGTACTGCGACATCTGCGAATGTCATAGATCCACGACAAAGCGATTGGTCATGGAACCGTGACATGTGGCCGCTGAGCTCGGCGAAGACCTTTCCTTGGGCACTGTTCAGCGCCCTAGGCTGTTCGGCCTGCGACTCACCCGCCGGAACATCCCCGACTTCCTGAGTGTCGTGCGGCTGTTCGCAGCGCCGATGCTCGTACTGGTGGCCCGCCGGAGGGTTCCCGCCGTGTTGCTCGTGGCCGGGTGTGCCGTGACCGACGTGGCCGACGGCGCGCTGGCCTGGCGGTGGGGGGTCGACGACGTACAAGGCGCCCGGCTCGACTCTGCCGCCGACGCCGTGTTCCTTCGCCAGCCTGACGGCTGGCGTCGCACGGACGCTACCCAAGGGTACATCGTGCCGCAGATCTCCCCGGCGTGTCCGCCGGGAACAGTCAATACCTCACCGCGCACGTCACCTGCACGGCCAGCACACCCGCAATCACACCGCTATCGGAAGTGCACCCGCCCAGACAAGGTAATACCTCCGACAGCACCTCGACTGCCGAGGGGCAGAGCATCGAACCGTTGGTGGACGTGGCGGGAATCTCTGTGGGCCGCGCGCCCCGGCTCCTATGACGGCGCCTGCGCAGGCTGAAGGGACCGGCCCGTGGGACCAGCCCCGTCAGCGTTCGGAACATGACGAGAGGACCGGCCAAACAGCGGCCAGTCCTCTCGTCGTATGTGGAGGTGCGGGGAATCGAACCCCGGTCCGGTGACGAAGATCCAGGACTTCTCCGGGCGCAGTCTGCATCTGTTTTTCTCGGCCCCAGCACTCACGCAGACAAGGTGCTGACGGGCTCAGTCATCTAAGAGTCCCTACGCCGCCAATGACGAACGTCGTAAGCAGTGGCTCTCTAGCTGACGCCAGGATCCGAGTCGAGAGCACCCTCGGGCTGACGGACTTCGAAACCTCGCTCAGGCGGCGAGTGCGAAGTCGGTGCGCTTGGAATCGGCACCTATTGTTTTGCAGACATCGTTAGCGAGATAAGTCTGCATCCTCGGCCCGCTTCTCCTGGAAACACGACCACCGTCGAAACCGTTCACCCCCTGTGCAGTTGTCAAGCAGTCGCCTGAGCAACCGCGAGTCGACGCTCGGCGTCTACGGACAGCCTACGTGGTCCCGACCACCGGCCGCACCGTGTTTTCGCTGACAGCGTGCGAACGGCCCGTCCGACGCGAACCCGGTCGGATGGCCATGCCCACCACACCGGCCAGCCGGTTGACCCGCCTGCCTGGACATCACGTCTAGCGGTCGCGCCGTTGGCGCATCGCCCGCTGGGCCTCCCGGTTGTCCTGTTGTTCGCGGAGCGTCTGCCGCTTGTCGTACTCGCGCTTACCACGGGCAAGGGCGATCTCCACTTTCGCCCGGCCGTCCAGGAAGTACAGCGACAGCGGGACGATCGTCTGTCCCTTCTCCCGGGTCTTGGACTCCAGCCGGTGGATCTCCTCGCGGTGCAGCAGGAGCTTGCGCTTGCGCCGGGGGGCATGGTTGTTCCAGGTGCCCTCGGTGTACTCGGGGATGTGCACGTTCTCCAGCCATGCCTCGCCACCGTCGATGCTGGCGTAGCCGTCGATCAGCGAAGCCCGGCCGGCCCGCAGAGCCTTGACCTCGGTGCCGCTGAGCACGATGCCGGCCTCGAAGACGTCCTCGATCACATAGTCATGGCGCGCCTTGCGGTTGCTGGCAACGAGCTTGCGGCCCGTCTCCTTCGCCATGGTCTCCTCGATTCGCGTCGTCGTGGACCCCACTGCGGAGCCGCAGCAAGGGTACGCCGCCGACGACGGCCCCGTCAGCCGATTTCTAGAGGCGGGACATCGGGTTGACCGTGTTGCCGTTCACATAGACTTCGAAATGCAGGTGGCAGCCCGCGGAGACACCGGTGTTCCCCGAGTACCCGATCACCTGGCCACGGGCCACCCGCTGACCAGGTGACACGGCGAACTTTGACAGGTGCAGGTAGCCGGTCATGACGTTCGCACCACCACTAGAACCGTGATTGACCACAACTTGCTTGGCGCCGTTGGCCACAGTGCGGGCATACACGACGGTGCCAGGCGCTGCCGAAAGGATCGGCGTACCGCAGTAGGCACGGAAGTCGGTCCCAGCGTGCAGTCGCCACACTTTCGCAATCGGGTGGAACCGCATGCCGTAATTCGAGGTGATATGCGGGACCGCGGTCGGGTAGGTCAAACGGTTCGACGACCCACTCGAACCTTTACCAGGACCGGGGTCGCCCGGCCCACCCGAACCGGAACCGCCTTGCGCCGCCGCACGCTTGCGCCGTTCCTCAGCCGCCTTGCGGTCGCGCTCTGCCTGTTCGGCGATCACAGCCTTCAACTCGGATTCGAGCGCCTTCTGGTCGGCCGCCCCCCGCTCGATCTCCGCGACGGCGATCGACTTCCGCTCGGCAATGGTCGCCTGCTTCTGTCGCTGCTGGGCAGCCAAAGCCTCGATCTCGGCCTTCCGGTCCACCGCCGCTTTCTTGGCCGCTTTCGCATCCAGCACGTTCTGGTCGGCTTGGGCTTTCAGTTCACTGACGAGTTCGCGTACTGCCGTCAACCGGGCCTCGCGGTTGCGTGACTTTGCCTCGGCAGCCTGAAGTTCCTCTAGCGTTCGGGCCTGGCTTCGCGCTGCGGTCGATGAGGCGGCGTAGCCGTCGATGAACTCCTGAGTGCTCTGCGCGCCGGTCACGATGCCCAGGCTGGACACCTCACCTTCGCCCCGGTAGGCCATTCGAGCCATTTGGGCGATTGTCGCTTTGGCCGCTGAGGTGTCCTCGGCACCCTTGGCGACTTCGGCGGTGATCTGCTCCTCCTCGGTGCGGGCGTCGGACAGCCGCTGCGCCAACAGGGCCGCCTCACGTTCGCTGCGTTCCAGTTGAGCCTCGGCCGCGTCTAGTTCGGCCTGCGCCACCGGGAGCCGAGCCTCGATCGTCTGCAGATCCAGCACAGCCTGGGACAAAGCCGCATCGGTGTCCTCAAGCTCCGCACGCAGCTTCTCCTGATTCTTGAGGATGGCGCGCTGCCGTGCCTCTGCGGCCGCCCGACGGTCGTCGATGTCATCAGCCGTCGCCGGTCCCACGCCCAGCGCGAGCGAAGCCGCCAAGGCGGCCGCGATCACCGCTACTCCTCGTCGACGGACCCTGCGAGGCTGATCGACCGACCGGTTCCGGAACGCCATCTCACACCCTCGCGTATCTGTTGATGGTCAAGGCAGACGAGATCGCCGCGAGCAGAAAGGCAATGCCGACGAGGACAGGGGCGAGCCGGAGCACATCCGAGACATCGACATACGCCACCCAGCTGACGGAGTTCTGCAGCCAATCACCAACCAGGTACTTGACCCCCACCCAGAGCCCCCCCACCGCAAGCAGCGCGCCGATGACGGCCGCGATCGCCCCCTCCAACATGAAGGGCAGATGGATGAAGAGGTTGGAGGCACCGACCAGTCGCATGATGCCCGTCTCCCGGCTGCGACTCATAGCCGACAACCTGATGGTGGTGGTGATGAGCAGCCCGGCGGCGAAGAGCATGACTATGGCCAGCCCGGCCGAGAGCATGGTGGCCCGATCCAGGGCCAGGAACAGTGTGTCGAAGATGCGGCGCTGGTCTTCGACATCCGCAACCCCCGGCCTGCCCGTGAGGACCTCGGCGACGATGTCGTAGTGCTCCGGGTTGTTGAGTTTGAGGCGATAGGAGGCCTGCATATCCTGCTCGGTCAGCTGCATCCCGAGGTACCCGTCGGGGAATCGCTTCTCGAAGGCGGCGAAGGCGTCCTTCTTGGACTCGAAGTAGACCTTCTTGATTTCAGGACCCAGCTCCGTGTCGATGACCTGCTGCAGGCCGGCGATCTGCTCCTCAGTCGCCTCCCCCGCGGCGCAGGTGGGCTCTGTCGCGTCCCGCGGGCAGAGGAAAACCGACACCTCGACCTTGCCGTACCAGTCGTCCTTGAGCTTGCCGACCTGCGTCTGCAGTAGCCCCGCCGCACCGACGAACGTCAGGGAAACGAAAGTCACCAGGATGACCGAAACGACCATGGTCAGGTTTCGGTACAGGCCCTTGGCGACCTCGGAAAGGATGAACTGAAGGCGCAACTCAAGCCTCCACGTCGTCGAGAGCCGGCACGACGGAGATCTCCGCCGTCTGCGACTCAGCGGTCGCGTAGACGCCCCGAGCCTCGTCGCGGACCAACACACCCTTGGCCAACTCGACGACCCGTTTGCGCATCTGGTTCACGATCTCCTGGCCGTGCGTGGCCATCACGACCGTGGTGCCGGTCCGGTTGATGCGGTCCAGCAACCGCATGATCCCCAGAGAGGTGGCCGGGTCGACGTTCCCGGTCGGCTCGTCGGCCAACAGGATGGGCGGACGGTTGACGAAGGCCCGGGCGATCGCCACCCGCTGCTGTTCGCCACCGGACAGTTCATCGGGTCGGCGTTTCTCCTTGCCACCGAGTCCCACCAGTTCCAGCGTCTCCGGCACGGTGAGCGCGATCTGGGACCGTGAGCGCCCGATGACTTGGAGCGCAAAGGCGACATTCTCGAAGACTGTCTTATTGGGCAAGAGCCGGAAATCTTGGAAAACGACACCAATTTTGCGCCGTAAATGGGGCACCTTCCAGCTCGACAGCATGGAAAGATCCTGCCCGGCGACAAAAACCCGGCCGCTCGTGGGCCGCTCCTCACGAAGCATGAGGTGCAGGCACGTCGACTTCCCCGAGCCGGATTCGCCGACGAGAAAGACGAACTCGCCGCGCTCGACCTCGAGGGAGAGGCGATCAACGGCCGGCCTGGCCCCCCTGGCGTATACCTTGGTGACGTTTTCGAATCGGATCACTACAGATCGGTCTCTCGTTGGAGTCGCGACAGTCTGCCGCCCGACGAGAGTAAGCACGCCGCTTCGGCCGATCGCGGCGGACACGCCGCAACACGGTCAGTCGCGCGTGCTCCGGCGCCAACGAATACCGGCCTCGATGAAGTCGTCGATGTCGCCGTCGAAGACCGTCGAGGGATTGCCCACCTCGTGTTCGGTGCGAAGGTCCTTCACCATTTGGTATGGCTGTAGCACGTAGGAGCGCATCTGGTCGCCCCAGCTCGCCTTGATGTCCCCTGCCATCTCCTTCTTGCGAGCGTTCTCTTCCTCCTGTCGCACCAGCAGCAACCGGGACTGCAGCACCCGAAGCGCCGCCGCGCGGTTCTGGATCTGCGACTTCTCGTTCTGCATCGAGACGACGATGCCGGTCGGGATGTGCGTCATCCGCACCGCCGAGTCGGTCGTGTTCACAGACTGCCCGCCGGGGCCGGAGGAACGGAAAACATCGACCTTGATCTCCGACTCCGGGATCTCGATCGAGTCGGTCTGCTCGATGAGCGGGATGACCTCCACGGCAGCGAACGACGTCTGCCGGCGGCCCTGGTTGTCGAAGGGCGAGATCCGCACGAGGCGATGGGTGCCGGCCTCCACGGACAGGTTCCCAAACGCATAAGGGGCCTTCACTTCGAAGGTGGCCGACTTGAGTCCCGCCTCCTCGGCGTAGGAGGCGTCGAGGACCTGGGTCGGGTATCCGTGGCGCTCCGCCCAGCGCAGGTACATCCTCAACAACATCTCCGCGAAGTCGGCAGCATCGATTCCCCCGGCGCCTGCCCGGATCGTCACGACAGCCTCCCGCGCGTCGTACTCCTCATTGAGCAGTGTGCGCACCTCGAGCTCCCCGAGGTCCTTGCGGATGGAATCGAACTCGGCCTCGGCTTCCTCTAACGCGGCCACCGCATCCGGATCGTCCGGGCCGGCCCCCTCACCCATCTCGACCAAGACCTCGAGATCGTCGATGCGGTCGCCCATCTTCTGAACCCGGTCAAGTTCGCCCTGGGCTACGGACAGTGCGCTTGTGACCTGTTGGGCGGCCTCTGGGTCGTCCCACAGGTTGGGCGCGGACGCCTGTTCGGACAACTCGGCGATCCGTGCGCGCAGTGCCGTCGGATCGCTCACCGCGCTGATCGATTCGAGGGTGGAACGAAGTGCTCGGATTTCGTGCGGGTAGTCGATGGTGGCCACAACGCCCAAGGTTACGCGACCGGCTCCGGGGGTGGAGTCACCTCGGCGAGTGCCTGCGCCCGGCCTTCTGCGCGCGCCTGGTCCAACCGACCCGCCCATCGGCGATGCTGGCGACGACGCCCCCCGCGAATACTCACGATCACCAGCAGGACCATCGCCAACCACAACAGCTGTGGCCACGGAACCAGCCAAGCCGACGCCCGGGCGTCGGCCTGCTCCGCCCCGATGTCGACGCCTGCGCGAGCAAGCGGGGTTGCCTCGACACTCACATCGGCCCGGCCCCAGGGCCATACGCCGGACACGGTCGAACGGATCGTCCGGGACCCGCCAGGCAATAGCTCGGGCATGACCACGACCTTTGGGTCGACCGAACCTGGCGCCCGGACGATTACACGCAGGTTCGCCTGGAGCCGCACGTGTCCCCGATTGGTGACTCGATACGTAGTGACCAAGGTGCCGGGCTTCAGCGGGTTCCAGGACGGTGAGTATTGGATTCGCAGCTGGGATATCTCCAGGGCGGCGGCGGCCTCGCCCGGGACGGTCACCAACACCCGGAAGCCGACCCGACTCTCCACCCCGACACCGCCATTGCCCGCTGAGGTGAGGGCTGCGGCGATTCCAGCTGCGTGGTCGCCGGGCCGCGCGCCTTGAGGCACGGTGAGGGTGAACGGGACGATCGCGGTGGCACCCGGTTGGACATCGACGGTCTCCTGGACCTTGATCCAGGCACCAGCATCGGTGGACGCCTGATCCGAGTCGACGATGGTGAACCTACCGGTATCGGTGAGATACCCATCGGCAGCCCGCATCGTGAACGTCACCGGTTCGGTGGCGTAGGAGTGGATCGCCAGGTGTTCGGTGACGGACTCGCCGGGCGACAGCGTCTGCTCCACCCAGGCACGCCCGTCCGGACCAGCCGCATCGGCAGGCCGCACCGACCAGGTGATGACGTCGGGTGCGGGCGACGGTGTCCCAGCCGCGGTCGACCGCGCAGTCCTCCCGGCGGCGATACCGGTGCCAGAACCGGGCGCTGCGACTGCCACCGCCGCGCAACCGACCACGGCGAATGCCACCGCCGAACCGAGCAGCCGTCGCGCGGTTATCGCAAGACGCACGGGCTACTCGAAGAGCGAGAGCGTCAGTGTCGACTTGTAGGTACCCGCAGCGACATCGGGAGCCGTACGCAAGAACAGTTCCGCGCCGACGGAGTACGAGCCCGGAGCGACCTCCTCGGATGTCCGCGCCGACGTCAACAGCTCCTGATCGACCAGCCCGACGTTGTTCCCGGGCAGGGTCGGCTCGTCAAGCACGGTGACGACCTCGTTTCCGGCATCGACCAGGCCGCCCGCGTTCCCGGCGAGCAGGTGAGGACGCCACCCCAGGTGGTCCGCGCCGATCGACGGCTGGTCGGCCGCGCCGCGGAAGTTGGTGGCTGATCCCACCACCGCCCAGTAGACGTCTGCCGGGATGTCCGCAGGTGCGCGAGTATCGGTGACCGTCACCGTCGGCAAGTCCCCTTTGAAAGTGCGCACCGTCGGCGTCGAACCTTCCTCGGTGAGCGTGACCTGGTCGTCAGCGATCGAATAAGTCAGTTCTCCAGTCGACTGGGGGGCGATCGTCACCGAGACCTCCACCCCGCTGGAGTCTTGTTCCGTGGGATCTGCGTTCGCACTCGAGGTCAGCGCGAGCGAACCCAGGACGAGGGCGCTGAAGGTGGCGGCAGCGACGTAGGTGGGGCGGGCACTGCTGTTCATCGGTCTCTCCGTGGCAGGAGCAAGTGGACGGACATCACTTTAGCGGTCAATGCCACCATTCCAGCACTCCGGCCGATCTGTCAGTCCGAGCACACGCCGGGAAGCAGTTCCTCCTTGGCCGGGGTGGTCGGCGTGGCGCCGGTCGCCGGGGCGCTTCCCGTCGCAGCTCCGGTCCCAGGTGAGGTTAAGGACTGGGAACTGCCCGATGTGGTCGTCCCGCCGGCGCCCGCGGACCCGCCCTTTTCGCCCGATGCCTGCGTGCTCGCGGTGGCCTCCGGGGCCTGTGGCGGCTCGTCGGCGATCAGTCGCTGCCAGATCTCATCGGCCTCCGGGTTCCATTCCACCCGGCCCTTCTGCCGCTTCGAGTAGACAACGGGCAACTCGGTGAAGACGATCTCAGCGGGGTCGATGTTCCGCAGGCTGTAGGCCAGGCCGGCCAGTGCCTTCGGGTCTGCCAGCTTCGGATCGGCGCTCAGCGCCTTCAAAGCCGCTTGAATGACCTGGTAGAGGCGCGGAGAGTTGGTGACGAGGTTCTGACTGAGGATCTCGCGCATC
>JAVBNE010000105.1:0-3321 GCA_031551755.1 Cellulomonadaceae bacterium
TCGCCCGCGGCGGTGAGCAGGCCGCCGGTGTTGCGCAATTCCGACTGCGCGAGGGAAAGCGTGGAGTTTCCCGCGGCATTGATGATGCCCTGGGTGTTGTCGAGAACTCCGGTGCCTGAGAGCGCAAGCGAGAGAGCGCCCGCCGAGGAAATTTCACCGGAAACATTGGCGAGCGACTTTCCCGCAATGCGAAGACTGGCGCCCGAAGCGAGCGCGCCACCGCTGTTGTCGAGCGCGTCGGCGAGGGCGATGTCCGCGGCGTTTTTCGATGAAATGAGTCCGGAGTTAGCGAGCGCGGCGGCGTTAATCGTGAGCGTGGCATTGGTGCCGATGAGCGCGTTTGATCCGGTGTTGAAAACGGTGCCCGCGACATCAAGAGCAAGCGCGCCGCCCGAGGTGAGCGCACCGGCGGCGTTGAGAAGATCGCCGGACGCGAGCACGATTGCCGCCGAGCTGCCGGAAGTGATGAGCCCGGTGGAATTGTCGAGCGATGCGGCGAAAAGCGCGAGGCTGCCCGCAGTGGAAATCTCGCCTGCGGAGCCGTTGTCCACGGTGTCGCCGGCACGCAGATGCAGATCTCCGTCGCTGGCGAGAAGACCGCCGGCATTGGCGAACGCGCCCGCAAGCGCGAGGCGCGCGGAGCCTGTGGCGATGATCGAGCCGCCCGCGTTGTCGAGGTTGTCCGCGTCGAGGAGAAACGCACCGCCCGACTCGATGCCGCCGCGATTGGCGAGCGCGTTGCGAAGCGACAGCGTCACGAGGCCGCCCGCCGAAACGAGCCCGGCGTTTGCGAAGGAATCCGCGCGCACGGAAAGCGTGGCATTCGTGGCGATGACCGCGTCTCCGCCCGTGCTTGTGACCGCGCCGCCGGCGTCGATTGCCAGCGCGCCTGCCGACGTGAGCACGCCGTTGTGATTGAGCAGGGCGGAGGCGAGCGTGATTTGCGCGGAACCGCCCGCGGAAACGGCGCCAGTCGTGTTGTCCAGCGACGCCGCGCCGAGCGTGAGATTGCCCGAAGCGGAAATTTCGCCCGCGCCAGAGTTGTCGATTGCGCCGTGCAAGCCGAGATGCAAATCACCGCCTGCGGCGAGAATGCCCGCGCGGTTTGCAAACGCACCGGTGAGATCGAGCGACGCGCGATCGCCCGCGAAAATCCCGCCGCCGGAATTGTCGAGGCTGGCCGCGCGGAGCGTGAACGTGGAATTCGTCGCGATGTAGCCGCCGCCCGCGTTGGCGATCTCGCCCGCGACTGACAGCGAGAGTTCGCGTGCGGCGCTGATGACGCCCGTATTGGCGAGCGACGCGGCGCTCAGGGTGAGCGTGGAATTGGCGCCGATAAAGGCGCCGCTGCCTGAGTTCGTGATTGCGCCGCCCGCGTCAATATCAAGCGCGCCGCCGGACGAGATGGCCCCGTTTGCGTTGAGCAGATCCGCCGCGGAAACAATATCCAGCGAATCGCCGCCGGAAACAAAACCGGCGCTGTTGTCGATGGACGCGGCGGCGATGCCGAGCATGCGCGCGGAGATTTCGCCCCCCGCCCCATTGGCAAGCGCGCCGGCGACGGAGAGTTCGAGAGCGTCCGCCGCGGCCAGGAGGCCGCCGTTGTTGAGAAGCGAAGTTTCGCGCACGGTGATCGCGGCGCCGCCGGCGGAGACAATCCGTCCGCGCGTGTTGTCGAGGCGCGCGGCTGACACGGCGAGCGTCGAGTCCGCCTCGATGGAACCGTCGCGATTCGAGAGCGCATCCGCGAGCGTGAGCCGCATCGCGGAGCCGGATGAAATGAGCCCGGAATTTTCGAGCGCGGCCGCGTCCAGCGCCAGCATGACACGGCTCGCGACAAGCGCAGTGCTTCCACTGCTGGAAACCGCGCCGCCCGCCGTGATCGCGAGCACACTGCCCGAAGTGATGAGGCCGCCGTTGTTGATCAGGAAATCGCGGAGCGTGACGAGCGCATTTCCCGCAGCGGTGATGGCGCCGCCGTTGTTTTCAAGGGAAGAGCCATCCAGCGCGAGATTGCCACCCGAGGAAATTTTTCCGGAGTTGGAAAACGAATCCGCCGTCAAGCCAAGCGAGGCATTCGAACCGATGAGCGCGCCGGCGCCTGTGTTTTCGATTGCGGATCGCGCTGTCATCGAAAGCGGGCCGGAGGAAAGAATTTCACCGGTGTTTGCGATGCCGCCCGAGAGCGCATCGAGCGTCATGGCGCCGCCCGCGCTGAGCAATCCCCCGAGGTTTGAGATGCCGGCGGCGCGCAGGAGAAAAGCTCCCGAGGCGGTGACCGTTCCCTCGTTGTTGGAAAAAGCGTCGCGCAAAACGAGTTCGAGATTTGTCCCGGTGGCCATGTAACCGCGCGCATTGTCGATTGAGTGCGCGGTGATTGTGAGCGTGGCTCCGCGAGCGATGAGCTGCCCGCCGGTGTTGTTCAGAAACGCCGGGGCGCCGGGCTCCGGTGATTGAAGAAAAATCGCGAGTGCGCGCGCCGCATCGATGCCGCCGCCGGAATTGTCCAGCGAGGCGGCGGAAAGCGAAATATCGCGCCCCGCGATCATGGCGGCGTTTGCGGTGACAAGGGCGCCCGCGACGTTGATGGTGACATCGGAATTCGCCCCGACGAGGCCCGCCGTGGTGTCGAGCGACAGCGCCTGAATGTCGAGCGCGCCGCCCGCGAGAATGCTGCCGGCGGCGCCCCTGAGCGCGGAGTCGCGCACGAGTATCGAAAGCGCGCCAGCCGTTTGAATCAGCCCGCCGGTGTTGATGAGGTCGGATGCCTGGTTGGTGATTCGCAAATCGCCCGTCGAAACAATCCGGCCGCCGGTGTTGTCGACACCGTCGTCGATGGCGAGTGTCGCGAGGCCGCCCGCGCTGATCCCGCCCGAGGTATTGTCGAGCGCGCCGGCAGACACGGAGAAGTCGCCGCCGGAGACGAGGGCGCCGGAGAGGTTTTTGATTTTCGAATTTCGATTGCTGATTGAAAGAAAACCGGACGCGACGATTTCGCCGCGCGTGTTGTCGAGGCCGGGCGGCGCAGCCGTTGCAAGCGCATCGTTGCCGAGCACAAAGGCGATGTCGCGCGCGGCGTGAATCGCCGAGTCCGTGTTGTCGAAGGAGCCCGCGTTGACCGTGAGCGTGCTGGCAAAAAACGCTGCGGCGCGATGGGTGATTGCGCCGGAGTCAATGCCAGCGAGAGTGACGGCCGGCGCCTGGGTGAAGGCGCCGTCGAGATTGATGTTTTGCGCGGCAAACCTGATTTCGCGCCCGGCGTAGTTTTCACCCGTCGCGGCGAGATCGAGTCCGGCTGTGGCGGTGAGCGCCCCGGTGTCC
>JAVBNE010000018.1:0-54495 GCA_031551755.1 Cellulomonadaceae bacterium
AACGACGAGTACTCCCCGAGGTGGTCGGACACCAGACGCACAGCACGCGCCTTGATCCCCGGATCGATCTTCTTGGGCATGAGCCCATCCTTCCTGGTCGGCGACTCAGAAAGGAACGGCATCAAACCCAGGGCGGTTCAGAAGAGACTGGCGCGCGCAGCTCCCGGCGTCCGCACCCCGTGACCCGCCCCCGACGCCAACCCGCGATCAGCCCCCGCAAACTCCCGCTGCGAAACCCCCACCATCGCCACCTGCGCCTCCACCAAATCACCCAACGACGACCCACCCCGAGCCAACACATCCTGCGAATCCCCAAACGCCGACCGCACCCGGTACACCCCGAACTCCGGCGCAGCGATCAACCCCACCGCCACCGCAGCCCTCCGAAGGCCCGAACCCATCCCCTCGAGCCCATCGTCAGTGACCACCAAGTCCGCCACGCCGCGCACCTTTCGCTCAATCGGCCACCCTGACCAGGGCTAACCGCAACACACCATGCCAAACACCCGCACGACACGTCACCCCAGCCACAACGGCGCCAGCCCCATTGACCAGCGCGCATGACCAACACGATGCCGAACATCCGCATACTGTGTCAAATATGCAACGGCGGATAACGCGAGAGCGCGCACCCTCTTGATGCGACTTCCACCCAGACCCCGCGAGGGTGCCGTCCAACAGGACGGCACCCCCGCCAATCTTCGGCCCATGCGCCTCAACCAGGCGTGGGCGGCTCAGCGCCGCGCGGACGCCACCAACTCCGGATCCGCGGCACCGGCCGCATCCGCAGTCGCCGCGTCGCCCGCAACCGCATCACCCGGAGCTTCGCCGTCGGCCGACCCCACAGCCGCAGCGTCATCGGCGAAGAGGTCGGTCGCGGAGGCACCCGCGTACTTGGCGGTGTCGAGGATACCCTCACGCTTGGCCACGATCGTCGGCACCAGCACCTGACCCGCCACGTTCACGGCCGTGCGGCCCATGTCGAGGATCGGGTCGATGGCGAGCAGCAGCCCCACCCCGGCCAACGGGAGGCCGAGCGTCGACAGAGTCAGCGTCAGCATGACGACGGCCCCCGTCAGCCCGGCGGTCGCCGCCGAACCGACGACCGAGACGAACGCGATGAGCAGGTAATCCGTCCACGACAGGTCGATGCCGAAGATCTGGGCCACGAAGATCGCGGAGATCGCCGGGTAGATCGAGGCGCAACCGTCCATCTTGGTGGTGGCGGCCAACGGCACTGCGAACGACGCGTACTCCCGCGGCACCCCCAGGTTCCGTTCGGTGACCCGCTCCGTGACCGGCAGTGTGCCGACCGAGGACCGGGAGACGAAGGCCAACTGGATCGCCGGCCACGCGCCCCGGAAGTAGCTGACCACCCCGAGACCGTTGACCCGCAACAGCACTGGGTAGACCACGAACAGCACGAGCGCCAGGCCCACATAGATCGCGATGGCGTACCAGGCCAGCGATTGCAGCGACTCCCAGCCGTAGGTCGCCACGGCCGTGCCGATCAGTCCGAGGGTGCCCAACGGCGCGAGACGAATCACCCACCACAGCACCTTCTGCACGATCGCGAGCGCCGAACGGTTGACGGCCAGGAACGGGTCGGCGGCCTTCCCGGACTTCAGCGCCGCGATGCCGATGACGAGCGCCACCACCAGGATCTGCAGGACGTTGAAGGTGATTCCGGTGGTCGCGCTGGTGACCGTGCCGTCGGCGCTGGTGGTCAGGTCGGTGCGGGCCCCCAGGCCCAGGACGTTGACGGGGATGATCCCGGTCAGGAAGTCGAGCCAGCTTCCGGACTTGTCGAGGGCGTAACCGTCGGCGATGTCCAGGGAGGTGTGGCGGCCCGGCTGGAAGATCAACCCGAGACCGATGCCGATGACCACGGAGATCGCGGCGGTGATGGCGAACCAGATGATGGTCTGGCCGGCGAGCCGAGCCGCATGGGTGACGGTCCGCAGGTTCGCGATCGACGCGACGATGGCGGTGAAGATCAGCGGCGGCACGATCGCCTTGAGCAGGGTGACGAAGGAGCTGCCGATCGTGTCCAGCGTGGTGGTCAGCCAGTTGGGGCTTTCGGCGTCGCCGGAGCCGACCGGCCCCATGGACAGCGCCACCCACCCGAGGAGCGCCCCGAGGGCGAGGCCGAGCACGATCTGGGTGGAGAAGGACGGGAACCGCAGCCGGCGACGCCGGGAGCCGGTCCCGGACGGGGTCGCCCCCGGCGGCGGAGTGGTGGTCGCGGAAGATGCGACGGTGGATGCGTCCCCGGCGGAAGTGGCCGAGGAATCTGGAGAGGTGGACACCAGGATGCCTTTCTGCAGGCGTGGAGGGGCGCTCGACGACACCTGCGCGCAGGCGAATGCCCACACGGCAGGGTGACGAACGGCTGGAGCGGGATCAGTGAGGATCGATCAGCGGGGCTGAGGAGTCAGCACAACGGTGATCGGCGCACGACCAAGAACTGGTCGAGCGAGGCCGCGACGAGCGCGGCTGGGAACCGGTGGGGTCAGCGGCCGCAACACATGGCGCTGGCGACACGACCGAGGTCGATGGCGCGGCGCGCGGTGAGCGGCAAGAAGATGCTGACGTACACGAGGTTCCTTCCGGGTCAGCTCCCGCGCGTCGCGGGAGTGGTCACTGCGAGACGTGACTGTACCCGCTGATGGCCGGTGCGCGCGCGGCGAGCCATCGCACGCTGCAAGGCAACGCACCCGCCGCGCGGGCGTCCCGCATTGAGCTTTGCAACTACCGGTTTTTGAAGTAGCGGAAGAGGTGTCGTTCACGGGTCGCGAGTAGCGCGGCTTGCGCCCCAACCAGCGCGCCGAGGCCACCAGCCGCCACGGTGCGCATGCCGATGGCCCACACGTCGTAGGCAGGATCGGGGTTACCCCAGGCGGCAACCCACCATAGGGCACTGCCCGCAACAACGGTCGCGGAAAGCACCCATGCCAGCGTTTCGAGCAAAAGCTCCCACCGGAGCGCATCCCGTGGCACCCGCGCATGCAGGGCACTCGTCAACTCCAGGCGACGTGTTCTGACCGCGACGAAGCCGATCAGGATTCCGACGACGACCGCCCCGGCAGTGGCATGCCGGGTGATCCGGTCGGCCATGAGCGCAGCGGCGTCATAGCTGGAACCCGGTTTCGGGTTGAGTTGCCCCTGGACCGCATTCTGTTCCGAGCCCACCCCCACGGCTAGCGCCGTCCGCAGGTAGACGGCAGTGGTTTCGTTCACCGGCCAGACTTCGGCCCAGCAGGCGTCGAAGACGCCGCTCACCGCGGTCGGAGCGAGCACGGCGTAGCCGAGTGTTCGGTTGCGGCCGTCATCCGGGTAGGGGTAGACACCCGCAATGCTGGCTGCTCCGGCATCGGTGGCCACCTGATCGCCGCGTGAGGCGCCGAGGGTCGTGGCCAGTTCTGAAGCCAACCAGATGCCCGCGCCATTGGTTGCGGATGCGTCGAGTACCCGGGGCAAGCCTGGGGTGACTTCGAAGACGTCGAGGCGGGCGGCGGGCAAGTTGAGTGCCCGCAGGGGCGTTCCGGACCGAACGGCTCCCGCGGCCGTGATCCCATCGATTTCAGCTAATGCTTCACATCTGGCTCCGTCGATTCCTTGCGAAGCCTCGAGAACCTGCACGGATGCCCCGGCCCGGCGGAAGTCGTGTGCGCCGTCGACGACGCTCACCATCGACCGGATGTCGGCGGCCGCCAGACCACCAATCGCGAAGAGCACGACTGAGACGTAAAGCGCGGCACGGGTGGTGCCGGTCCGAATGTTGCGCCAGGCCTCGGACATCACCGAGCCGGGCCGCATGGGCTGGGCGGTCTGGGGCGGCGTGAGGCGAGGCTGGGCGGTCGTCATCGGTCGGCGCCGGTCAGTGCGCCGCCGGGCTGCGCCTCGCTGGGCTGCGCAGAGACTGACCCCTGGTAGTCGGCGAGGTCGATCACGCGGGTGCACGCGTCCCGGGCATGCGGATCGTGGGTGGCGACGACGACGATCGATGAGGTATTGGCGACTTCGGCGAGCACGGCACTGACAGTGGCGGCCGTTGCGAGATCCAGTTGTGCGGTCGGCTCATCGACGAGCAGCAGGTCCGGAGCCATCGCGATGGCTCGCGCCAGCATCAACCGTTGCGCTTCCCCGCCGGACAGATCCCGGAAAAGGCGTTCCGCGACGGACGTCAGTGCGAAACGGTTCATGATCGCCAGCGCCTCAGGTTCGGCGTCGGCACGGCGAACCCCGCGGGCAAGCAGGGGTAGCACCACATGATCGAGGGCCGTGCGACGTGGGACCCCGTGGGGGTTCTGGAAAACCCAGCCGATATGTTCGATGCCGGTTTGCTCGACTGATCCGCAGGTGGGAGCGAGCCAGCCGGCGAGCAGATTCAGGAGTGTTGATTTGCCAGAACCTGAGGGTCCGACAAGTGCGACCACCTCCCCCGGAAGCAGTGTCATGTTGAGGTCGCTGAAGAGCGCCCCCGTCCCGGTGAAGGAATGCGAGAGACCGACCGTTCGCACTCGCATCGGGGCTGGTTCTGGTCGATTCGGTCCGGGTCGCTCAACTCGGGACCTCAGGTGCATGTGGTGTTCCCGTGCTGTGCGGTGAGCTGGACGGTGCTCGGGACCGCGCCGTCGTCGAAGGTGACGAAAGCTCTTCCGAGGGAGGAGGACAGGATGCTCACTGAATGCGACGCGCCCTCGGCTCTCACGCAACCCTTGGTTCCGGCAAGCGCGAACAGTGCGCCTGGCGGGACGACTGCCGCGTCGATCGGTGTGGCGAGCACGTATTCGAGAGTGAGAGTCTCGCCGCCGTCGCCCCGCTGCCAACCGGCAAACTCCGGGCCGCTCAGCACGGCATTCAGGAGGTTCGAATCGGTGACGAGGCCATCTTTTACTGGAGCGCTGGCCTCCCCGTATCGGATCATGCGTGGTCCAGGTGTGGCGCCGTCGGTCCCTTCCGTGATTCGAAGTGAAACCAGTGATCCCGCAGTGGTCACCAGTGGTCCGTCGCTGACCTGCGCGCCGAGGTGTGCGCATTTTTTCGCGACCACGGAGGTGGCGGGTAGCCAGAGCACAGACGCGGCTTGGAGGCTCCCGCTCGTGTTGGTCACATCGGCGTCCTTGTATAGGGCGACCACTGCCCGCCGGGTCGCGTCCCGGTAGTTGCCGTCGGCGGTCACGGGGTACCCGAGGCGCGCAAGTTCGGTTTGCAGCGCGCGGACATCAGCGCCCTTGGTTCCGGGGCCAAGGTCACGCCACAGGGGAACGCTCGTCGCGAGCGCTATGACGGGCCGGTCGTCGATCGTGATCGGGCTCGACCCGGACTTGATCGTCGCACCCGGAATACAAGTGGTGGCCGCGACCCGACCGGTGTCCCCGACGGTCAGTTCCGACTCCTCGGTGGCCTGCGGGATCATCTTGACCTGACGAACGTCATCGAATGTTTCGACGGTGACCGGCGCAGTCGTCGGCTCATTGGCTTGGACGCTCGACGGAACACGCTCAGGCCCCCAGGCGATACCCGCTGCAGCGCCGAGAGCGAGCAGCACGACGGCGGCCAGCGCCATCGTCGAGGCGCCGAATTGTCTCCCACGAGTTCGAGTCACTGATCGCTAACCCTGGGGATCAACTGCGCAGGCTTGGAACACATCTGGGGACTTAGCGATGACCCCCTTGGTATCTGTTGTCATCTCTTCATTGAGGTCCCTTCCGCTGAAGCCGGGCTCGGCCGCACCCTTGCGAACCAGACAATCAGCTAGAAGATCCATGAGATCGACATTCTCTGGATTTCGTGAACTGTCAACGTAGAGAGGCTCGATGTACTGGAGCGATCCGACCCGGCACTCCGGGTCGAACTCGTCGTACCTCTCGCCATCACGGGTCTCATAGGCCACGCTCGTCCCCGTCCCCGTCAACTTTACCTCCACGTCGTGCCCCGCGAGACAATCCAAGTACAGTTGGGCAGCCTCCTTGAACTCGGCATCGGTAATCTTTCCATCGGCCAAAATCTCGCGCTCAAGATCCGACGTCGCAGAATCCATTGCCTGCTCAAACTCGACGGCCCACGGCCCTTCGATCTTCGGCTTTTCCGACGAACAAGCGACGAGCATACCCAGCACTAATGCGAGAACCGCGCTATAGGCGACAGGGGAACGCAAACGCTGGTACGAGTACCCCCTCATGAGCCGATGACGGAGAACCAGGAACTTGTTGAGCCACCTACCGTCGCACGTCCCTTATTTCCCGCGTTTGTGCCATAACTCGCGCTTGCTGTGCTCAGTTGGCTCTTCGTTCCCAGTACTGAAGTTACTGCACCATACTGGTATCGGTCGATTCGTGCCTGAACATATGTGCGAGTCCGGTTCGTGGAGGTCATCGCCGTGGATGTCGAGTCCGCCATGCCATGCCACTGGCAAGAACATAGCTTCCCGAGTTCGCCGTGGCCATGGGCGCGAGGCCCACCAAGCCAGCCGTCGTGAGAAGTGCGAGGCCCATGCTCGCGAGAGTTGTTTTCCGCATTTGAATCCTCCATTGGGTTCAGCCTCGACGATAGCAGCAGCAGGGAGTATGTCAAGCCCTCCCGTGGACCAACGGGATCACACCATATTCACCCCTTTTGCCAGGCGGACAAAACTCGGCCGGCAAACCCTCCACGTCGTACGGCCCCGCATTGCCATCGCCTTGTCGTCGAACGCTACTCCCCCACGTCGTACGGCCCCGCCAGGAACTGTTTCATCAGCGGCCCCGCGGTCGTCGCACCGGTCGCCCCGGTCTCCACGAAGACCGCCACCGCCAGGTCCCCTTGCGTCGCGATCATCCATGCATGGGCTTGCGAGCCGTCGCCGTACTGGGCGGTCCCCGTCTTGGCACCGACCTCCCCCGGCAGCGGTGTCAGCACCGTGGCGCTGCCATCGGTCACCACCGAACGCATGAGGCTGCGCAATGTCGCGGCCTCCGCCTCGGTCAGCCCATCACCGGCCGGCTGCGCGTCACCGCTCGGGGCGCCGTCACCCCCGCCACCGCTCGCACCACTGCCGCCCGTCGCATCACCGCCCACTCGCGCGGCACCCGACCGCACGTGCGCGACCTGCGCCGCCGTCGCGGCCCCTTGCCCGGCGTCCACCCCGACCACGAGCACCGGGGCGACCCGCTTTCCGGCGGCCACGCTCGCAGCGACCGTCGCCATGCCGAGCGGCGAAGCCGTGATCGCGCCCTGACCGATCATCGAGGCGGCGTGTTCCGTGGTCCCGGCCTTGGCCGGGACCTTCCCCGACGCACCGGGGGCACCCAGGTGCAGGTCGACTCCCAGGCCCAGATCGGCGGCGGCGGCGTGCAGATCTTGCTGGGAGGCCTTGCCGGCCTGCGAGATCATCGCCGTGTTGCAGGAGTTGGCGAAGGCAGTCCGCAACGGCACCTCCCCCAAGGCCGAGGCCGGGTATCCCGGCACGTTGTGGAAGGTGCGGCCACCGACGGTGATCGCCTCGGTGCAGGGCACCACGGACTCCGGTGTGAGCCCCGCACGGAGCAGGGCCAAAGTGGTCGCGACCTTGAAGGTCGAGCCGGGCGCGTACAGCCCGAGGGTCGCGGTCGACATGCCCTCGGAGGCCGTGCCGCTCGCCGCCGCCAGCACCGCACCGGTCGACGGCCGGATGGCGACGATGGCACTGGGCGAGGTCTGCCCGGCCAGGATCGCCTCGGCGTTGGCCTGCATGTCCTCCCGCAGGGTGATGCGCAGCGGCTCACCGGCCACCGCTGCGGCCCGGAAGGCCTCCACCGGCTTGTCCTCCGGCCCCCCACTGCCGTCCGGGATGATGCGGACCACCACGCCCGGGGTGCCGCGCAGTTGCTCGTCGTACTGCCGTTGCAGCCCCGACAGTCCCACGACGTCTCCGGCCACGACCGCGCCGTCGGAGTCTTCGATGATCTCCGCGGTCGCCGCGCCGACCCGGCCGAGGATGGGGCGCGCGAAGCCGGCCGTCGGTGCCAGGGGCAACTCGTCGTCGAGGACGCCGACGCCCTCGACCGCCTGCACCGCCGCCATGTCCACGGACGGGTCCCCCGTGCGGATCGTGATCGCCTCGACGAAAGCCTTCGGGCCCGCCTTCGCGACTCGGGCCGCATAGGCGTCCGCGTCGATCTTGACGGCGGCTGCGAGCGCCCGCGCGGACGCCCGCTGTTTCTCTGGCGCCACATGGGTCTTGTCGAGGCCGATGTGCTGCACGGGACGGCTGGTGACCAGCACCTGGTCGTCCGCGCCGACGATGTCCCCGCGAGCGGCCTGGAGGCGGGAGACGGCCAGCCGGTCGCCCTGACCGAGGCCGGGGGCCAGCACCTCCGGTTCCCAGGTCGTCGCCCACACCTCACCGTTGCTGGTGGAGCCCTCGGGCGCTGCCTGCTTCGAGAGGCCGACGGTGGTGGTGTAGGTCCATTTCTTGGCCGGCCCCAGATCCCACGAGTAGGCGAGCGTGGCGGTCGCGTGCCGGCCCTTCTCGGCGCCGGTGTCGTCGACCGTCACGTCGCGGACGGTCACGGTGTGCGGGTCGGCGGCGATCGGCTCGAAGACGGCCGTCAAGTGGTTCTGCGCGGCGGCCGGGGTGACATTCGCGAAGTCGAGTCCGCGCACCGACCCGGATTCGATACCTGCGGCCAGCCGGTCGGCGGCGTCGTCGGCCGAGGGTTCCGCCGGTCCGCAGCCGGCCAGGCCGGCGGCCAGGAGCAGCGCCACCAGCGCCGTCGCCGACGGTCTCCGACGTCGCCCAGCCCTCGATCCCAGCCGGGCGGTGTCGCTATTCACCCGCCCACCCTAGCCAGCGCGGCCGCCATCCGGCCCACGGCTTCGGTCAGGATGGCCGGACTCGTGGCCAGGTTTATCCGCGCGAACCCGGCACCGCCCTGCCCGTAGTCCGCCCCCTCGCTCAGGGCGACCTGGGCGTGCTCCAGGAACCACTGACCGGGGCGCTCAGCCACCTCGGTGGGTAACCCACGGCAGTCGAGCCACGCCACATAGGTGGCTGCGGAGGGGCGGTAGCCGATCGCCGGCAGGTGGGCTCCGGCCAGCTTCGTGAAGAGCTGCCTGCGGTCGGCGATCTGGGTGAGTACCGCATCCAACCAGGGCCGCCCGTGGTTGAGCGCGGCCTCGTGAGCGATCACCGCCAGGTGATGAACTCCGTGGCCCACCTCCTCGGGCAACCGGTGCAGATCCTCGACCGCCTCAGCCCCGGCCACCGCAACCGCCGCCCGCAGGCCGGCCAGATTCCACGCCTTCGACGCCGACTCCACCACCATCGCCCGCTGGGAACCGTCGACCGTCAGCAGCGGGGTGAACCCGCTGTCGCTCGCGGCCAACGGTGCGTGGATCTCATCGGCGATGACACGGACTCCCGCGCGGTCGGCGATCGCGAGCAGGTCGCCCAACTCCGCCGGAGTGTGCGCGACGCCCGTCGGGTTCTGTGGGTTGCAGAGTAGGTAGACCGCGCGCCGGCCACCCTCGGTGGCCATCTCGAAAGCGGCAGCCAACGACTCCGGGTCCAGCCGTCCGTCCTGCCCCAACGGCGCCCCGATCACCCGTCGGCCGGCGTTCCGCGAGTAGCCGTAGAACGGCGGATACACCGGCGGGCTCACCACGACGGCGTCGCCCGGGTCGGTCAGCAGCCGGATCAGCTCCGTCAACCCGCCCATCACGTCGGGGACCGTGCGCGTGAGCTCGGGATCGAATCGCCACCCCCAACGGTTCTCGGCGAAGGCCGCGAAGGCCGCGCCGTACCTCGTGCCGTGGTCGTACCCGGTGTCACCCAGGGCCATCGCGGCCGTGACCGCCTCGATGACCTGCGGGCATGGGCGCACATCCATCTCGGCGACCCACAACGGCAGGACGGCGGGCGGGTAGGCACGCCATTTCACGCTCGTGCGCGACCGGAGTTCCGCGAGTGGCACGTCCAGCAGATCGGCCGGGATTTCGTGCGTGGATGTGTCGGTGGTCACCTCGACAGGCTACGGTGCCGCACGCCCCGGCGTCCGCCATCGAAGCAGATGGCGGACACCGGGGCTGGGTGCGCTACGCGCCGATCGTGACCGGGCGGACGACCGCTTCCCAGGTCGCCACGTCCAGCTCTCCGGGCGGCTCGGCATCCGCCCAGGACCGGCACTCGTCAATCGTCTCGGCCAGCAGGCCGCGCAGGCGCTCGTCCGGGTTCGATACGCACGCCTCCGCGATGCCCTGGACCGCCGCCGAGATAATGCTCGGTGCGGCATCGCGCACGAATCGAGCCGGCCGCAGCCGGGCACCTTCGCAGAAGCGCAACGCCCAGCGGGCCGTCTTGGGGCAGGTCGCGAGGGCATCGGCGGACGACGCGCTCATGGTGCCGGCCGCCCGGCCGTCCAGAACGTCGAGCATCTTCTCCGCACCGATGACCGCGACGGCGAGGGTCTGCTGACGCTCGGCCGGTGCGATCGGCAAAGCCGTGGTGGCGGCGCGCAGGCTGATCCGGACGTCCCAGTGGGGGTCTTCACTGGTCAGGCCGATTACTGACGGAATCAATGGCGCGAGCTTTGGACGCTCGGCATCGACGGTCAGGTCGTTTACCGCCCTCGCCAGCATGGCGAGCAACGGGTGGGTGCATTGCGGGTGGTCGGTCCAGCGCTCGCCGGCCAAGTAGGAGGCTAGTTCCATGAAGCAGGCACCGCGCTTCGGGTTGCGGTGTCGGCCACGGCCCAGCATTGGTAGCACGTCATAGGTGTCGCTCACAAGGTCACCCCCAGCTGAGGTCGATCGGTCCAACCCAGTCTCTGCCGGGCCTTCGGTGCTGGCAACACCAAAAGTGAGGCTCATCACAACAATGCCCTAGGGTCAGGTCGCGCGCGGCAGGCATCTGGCGTTTCCGGTGCTCATTCTCCGCATAGCCGTAGAATTCCGACAACGCACACGCTGCTGTGATGGCGCGTGCGCATTGACTGAGGCGCGCCGCGCATGACATTTGGCAATACTGGTGGAATGGTCCGAGCCGAGGCGATCCGGGAGTTACGTGCTGCTGGGCTGGATGTCGCCGCAGCCGATGAGTCTTTCGACCGCTTCGCCCGCCTCGTCCACCGCCACCTCGGCGTCCCCACCGCAATGGTGACCCTGATCCTGGAGGACCGGCAGGTCTTCCCCGGGGCACACGGGCTGCCCGCCCACACCCAAGCTTCCCGACAGGGTTCCCTCGAGGAATCCTTCTGTAAACACGTAGTGGAAGAGGGCAGCCCGCTGATCATTCCGGATGCCCGCACACTCGATGAGTTCCGGGAGAGTCCCGCCGTCCTCGACGGCTGGCTGATCGCCTATGCCGGTTTCCCGATCTTCGACCCTGCCGGCCGGCCAGTGGGGTCGTTGTGCGCGATCGACAACCAGACCCACGTCTGGTCCGAGGCTGAATGCGCGACGTTGACCGATCTCGCCGCGGCCTGTAGCTCGGAACTGCGGCTGCGGGTTTCGCGGAACAATGCCGATCGCATGCACCGCTCCGCGGCTCAGGCAACCCGTCGCACCCGCCTGCTGCTCGAACTCAGCGAGGCGTTCGCGGGCGCGACCTCGGTCACGGACATCGTCGAGACGCTCTGGGAAGTCGGGACGATGATCAACGCTGAATGGGCAGGACTGGCTTTACCCGACGCCACCGGCCGCATCCTGCGCTACACGACCCTGGACCACCTCGAGGTCGGCCTCACGCCAGAGTTCCGCCGAGCCTCCATCGACGACGACCGGGCGACCTCGGCGGTGGCCCGGAGCCGTCGGCCGCTGTTCTTCCGGAACGACGCCGAACTGATCGAGGCCTTCCCCATCACCGCCGACGCCATCGGACCCATGGGCGGCGGGCGAGCCTTCTTGCCGGTCATGGTCGGCACCCGGCTACTCGGCGTAATGATGCTGGGGTGGACCGAGGAGCGCGACTTCGACGCGGAAGCGATCAAGACGGAGGAGGCGATCGCGTCCTACCTCAGCCATGCTCTGGAACGCGCCCAACTGCTGGAGGAACGGAACAACGCGGCGGCCACGCTTCAGGAGGCGATGCTCTCACCGCTGCCGAAGATCCGTCACCTCGACCTATCCTTCCTGTACTCGCCGGCGGCACGCACCGACCAGGTCGGTGGTGACTGGTACGACGCGGTCGCCTTGGACAATGACACGGCCGTCTTGATGATCGGAGATGTCACCGGCCACGATATGCATGCCGCGGCGCAGATGGGTCAGTTGCGATCGATGCTGCGCACCTTCGTCTGGAGCCAGGACGAGTCGCCATCCACCTTGCTCCAGCTGCTGGACCTGGCGAACCGGGGGTTGGACCTCCACGCCACCGGCACCGCCATCGTGGCCCGGCTGGAACGCCGGCTGGACCCCATACAAGGGGTCATCCACCATGTCACCTGGTCCAATGCTGGTCACCCCCCGCCCTTCGTGCTCCGTGCCGATGGTTCGGTCGAACAGTGTGCGGGCGACCCCGACATCATGCTCGGAGTGATCCCCGGTCATAGTCGCCACGACCACCACACGACCTTGGCCCCCGGGGACACCCTCCTGCTGTACACCGACGGGCTCATAGAGGTCCGTGGCATGCGCTACCTCGACCGCCTGGCGGAGCTGAAGGTCGCGCTCAAGGACCTGGTCGGCACCGCAACGAGCGCACTTCCCGCCGCGCTCGTCCGGCGGCTGGTGGTCCACGGCCAGCAGGACGACGTCGCGGTCCTTGCCATCCGGATCCGTCACCATGCTCACGGACAGGGAGCCGAGCACCCGACGGTGGCACACCTGCGAGTGGATCATGAGGCGTCGGCCATCGGGCCTGCCCGTCGATGGGTGGACGACATCCTGGAAGGCGAAGGGCTGCCGGAGGACGTACGGCGCACGACCATGTTGTTGACCAGCGAGACCGTCACGAACGCGATCCGCCATGCGGCACCTCCAGTGGAATTGTCGGTATCCGTCAACCCACGGTTGGTGCGCGTGTCCGTCCGCGACGGCTCCCCCGTCGTCCCGCGATTGATGAACCCATCGCCGCATGAGCCAGGCGGTCGCGGGGTGCAGTTCCTTGAACGCCGCTCCTCTCGGTGGGGTGTCGCCACCTACGACGGCGGCCCTGGCGACTCGGATGATGTGCGGTCCGGCGGTTCGGGAGGCGACCGACCACGTCCTGCGAGGCCGGGAAAGACGGTGTGGTTCGAGGTCGACCGCCCGGGGAACCCTGCGACGTCGACCGGCAAGCACTGATCCAGGGCGTGGCGCCCGGCCGGGCGGGCATGGCGTGCCGTCGGCGACGGCAGGCCGGGCGCCCCAGCCACCCCGAGGCGGCCCGGTTGGCAACACCCCGGGCGTCGCCGTCGGACGCCGACTACCCGAAGGTCTCCAGGAGCAGGTCGCGCTCCCCCTCGGTCAGGTTCGTGCTCACGAGCTTGCCGCGCAGGCCGTGCATCCGCTCCCCGGCGCGGTCCAAATTGGCGTTCTCCGTCAGAGCGAAGAGCGCCGACGTACCGGGCTGCACCTCCTCCCGGATGCGTTCGAGATCCTCCTTGCGGATTCCGACCGCACCCACAGCTTTGCTGACGGCTCCGATCGCCGCGCCGGCCGCCACCCCGATGACCGGGATGAAGAACAGCACACCGAAGAGCAGCCCCCAGAACGCACCCCAGCCCGTCGCCTTCAGCTCACCCTCATGGGAGTGATCCGTCTTGGGGCGCTCGGCGTCGAGGGGCCAACTCACTTTGGCGAGGTCGAGGACAGTGACATGTCCGTCAGCCTCAGCACTACGCAGCGCCCGTTCGGCGGTCGCGGCGCCTTCAGGAGTGTCGTACGTCCACACGGTGAATGCAGCCATGTCTTATCTCTCAGTCTCGAGCGGCCCGTTCGACCTCGTCACCATGGACGATCAGCGCCCACAACACGAAGACGTCGAGCGTGAGGGTGACCAGCGACCACCAGGGGGTGACCGGCAAAGTCGTGAACTGTGCAAGGGCGTTGAACACCACGAGCACGATGGCGACGATCCGCGCCCACGGACGGCCGCTGAACAGGAAGAACCCCACAGTGGCGATCGCGGCACCCAGGATCAGGTGCACCCAGCCCCAGGCGGAGACGTCGAGCACCACCAACCCGGCCTCGCTCATCCCCACCCAGGTATCGGGTGAGAACACCGCGATCAACCCGCTGATGGCGTTGAACAAACCGAGGGTGACGAGAACGATTGCACCGAACCAGACCCATCCCACCCAAGCAGTGACTCGCGAAGCGCGTACCATGTCGATCCCCTTTCACTGTGCAGCGACAAAGCGGTCCGCGCCGCCCGTCGCGTTCGACATGAGTCGATAGTTGCACCAAGACGCCTTCAAAGCTCCTTGTGGCCGGTTTTTCGGCCCTGAACGGCTCTACATATGGGCAGGTATCGCGACAGGTCGCTAGGTTCGGCCTATGACGCCCGACCCGCACAGCCCTCAGGACCCCCCGGCCGCCGGCACGCCCACGACCTCGCAGGCGGCCGCAGACCGACTCGAGGACGAGGCCCACGAGGACGAGCGCGCCCGCGAGGAAGCCCGCAAGCGGCGCATGGATCGGGAGGCGGAATCCGTCTCGACGGCCGATGGTGCCTTCGGCCGCGACCCCCGTCGTCCCCCACGGTGGCTACCGAGGGCGCTCGCGATGGCGGTCGTCGCAGTTTTCCTCGGAATCTTCGCTTGGGATGCGCTCGGTTCTCTGCGCACGCTGATCGTCAATGTGCTGATCGCCATCTTCGTGGCCCTGGCGCTGGAACCCATGGTGGTGTGGCTGGTCCGGCATAGGTGGCGACGTGGGGCAGCTGCCGCCGTCGCCCTACTGGGCTCGCTATTGGTAGTGCTGCTCGTGATGGCGCTTTTCGGTAATCTCTTCATTCAACAGCTCACCGCATTTGTAGAAACGATTCCCGATCTCTACGCCGACGCGCGGAGTTTTGTGCAGAATCAATTCAATGTCGACATACCCAGTTCCGACGAGTTGCTCGACAAGGGAATCCAGCAGTTCGGGCCGGACGTCGCCTCCGGGGTGATCCTGGTCGGCACGACGCTCATCGGCGGGATCTTCGCCTTCCTCACGATCATGCTCGTCACCTACTACCTGCTCGCCGCCGGCCCCCGGTTGCGCGTGGCGATCTGCCGGTGGCTCACCCCGAACCGCCAGCAGGAGATGCTGCGAGTCTGGGAGATCTCGCAGGTCAAGGTCTCCGACTACATCAACTCACGCGTCGTCCTCGCGGCCCTGTCGACCGTCTTCACCTTCGCCGCACTGGCCATCATCAAGACACCTTATGCGCTGCCACTCGCGGTCTTTACCGGTGTCGTCTCGCAGTTCGTGCCGACCATCGGAACGTATCTCGGCGGGGCCTTGCCGGTGTTGGTGGCACTCACCTCACAAGGGTTGCCGCAGGCGTTGATCGTGCTGGCCTTCATCATCGGTTACCAGCAGCTGGAGAACCTTTACTTCGCGCCGAAGGTTTCCGCACGAGCGATGCAGATGAACCCGGCCGTGTCATTCCTCGTAGTGCTCGGTTTCGGCGCGGTTTTCGGTCCGTTGGGCGCATTCTTGGGGCTGCCGATCGCAGCCACGATCCAGGCTGTGGCCTCGACCTACGGCCAACGACACGAACTGATCGACTCGCATATGCTCCACGACCCCAAGTCGGGCAAGGGAGCACGATCGAGCGCAGAGGACGGGCCGCAGGAGTAGGCGACACACGCCTCACGTCATGAGGTCCGGGCGGCGGCGCTGAACGCCGTGCCGCCCGGACCCTAGGACCGGACCTAACTCACTCCTCGGCAGAAAAGACCTCGCGCAGCTTGGCTTCCTCGTCCGCTGAGAGGTTGGTCTGGATGAGTTCGCCGTGGATGCCTTGGGCGACCATCGCCTCACGAACCCGGTCGATCACGGCGCCAGATGTCATGACGAACAATGCCGACGTGCCGGGCGTGACCCGTTGGCGCACGTTGTCGATGAACCCATCATCGATACCCACATCCGTCAGGGCGCCCGCGATGGCACCGGTCGCCGCACCGATCGCGGCACCGATGAGCGGAATGAAGAAGATCAGCCCGAAGAGTAGGCCCCAGAAGGTCCCGCCGAGAGCACCGATGCCCGCGATGTTGTTCGCCTGCTTCGTCCGTGGCCTCGTCTTGCCCTCGGGCCACGAAACGATCGCGGCGTCGTGCACCTGGATCAGCTCCTGCTTCTGGAGCGCGATCAAGGCATCCTCAGCACGCTGGGCACCTTCCGGCGTGTCGTACTTCCACACGGTCAACGTGGCCATGGACATCCTCCCGGTTTGGATCCGTCGAGTCGGTCGACGGTTGTGGTCGAAGCGATTGCGCCGCCTCCAACGTAACTGTCAATGAGACTCCTGCCCAGCGCAAAGTTTCATATGGACAAATCATCTAACATGCTGGGATGGGCACCGAACGCAAGTTGCTCCTTCTCGACACCGCCTCGCTGTATTACCGGGCTTTCTTCGGAGTCCCCGACACCCTGCGGGCGCCCGACGGTACCCCGGTCAACGCAATACGCGGACTACTCGACATGATCGCGTTCCTGTTGACCGAACGCCGACCGTCTCGGGTGGTGGCCTGCTGGGACGATGATTGGCGTCCTACGTGGCGGGTTGCCGCCATCGAGTCGTACAAGGCGCATCGGGTCGCGGTCGCGCAACCCACAGGTCCCGACGTCGAGGAGACCCCCGACCGGCTGGCCCCTCAGGTACCGATCATCGTGGACGTGCTGGCGGCACTGGGAATCGCCCGGGTCGGGGCGCCGGATTATGAGGCGGATGACGTCATCGGAACCTTGGTGGCCCGGGAGGTGGCCGTCGTATCGAGCGCAATCCCAGCCGAAACCACTCAGGCCGACCACGCCCCCGCTCCGCGGGTGGAGATAGTCACTGGCGACCGGGACCTCTTCCAACTGGTCGACGACGCCATGGGCATCCAGGTCCTCTACCCGGCCAAGGGCGTCCGGAATCTGGAGGTGGTTGATCAATCCTGGCTCGCCGCCAAGTACGGTCTGCCCACGGGGGCAGCGTATGCGGACATGGCGGTCCTGCGTGGCGACCCCAGCGACGGGTTGCCGGGCGTTCGCGGTATCGGGGAGAAGACCGCCGTCGCGCTGCTGGCCCGCTACGGTACGCTCGCTGGGATCTTGGCCGCCCGAGACGCCGCCGACCCCGGACTGACCGCCACGCAACTCTCCCGGCTCACCGAGGCCGCCGACTATCTGCAGGTTGCCCCGAGCGTCGTCCGGGTGGCCCCGGACGCCCCGGTGGCCACGGTCGACGACGCCGTCCCCACCGCCCCGGCGGACCCGGAGGCATTCGCGGCACTCACCGAACGCTGGGGCCTCGGCACCTCGGCCCAGCGGATACTCGACGCGATGGCTTGGAGCGGTAGCAGTTAGAACCTCGCTACAGGTGGGCGTAGGGCGTATGCACCCGCCACCGCCGCCCAGATCCCGGCCGCAACGATGACGTCCTGCGGCTCGGCGTCCGGGTTGAACGCCTGAGCCCACCACGCCCATCGCCCTCCCGACTGCCCACCGAAGTAGACCGACGCCATGAGGTAAACGACCGGCGGCACCCAAGCGACCATCGGTAACCTGAGCACGACGGGAATCAGAGCGAGCGCGGTCAGAATCAGAACGCCACGCACCACAGCTCCCGGGGCGGCTCGAGTCACCAGGAGCGCCACACATGCCGTCGCGGTGAGGGCCGCGACCCAGGCGAGGCGTCCCACGCGCACCCGTGTGGGCTCCGGAAGCCGCACGCGAGGGCCCGTGCAACCAACTGCAATTCCGGCTGCCGCCACCACCGGCATCAGCATTCCGAGTGGCGTTGGTGATTCGAGAACGTCGGGCGTCGCGGTTGAGATGGTGAGGGTACGACTCACCCATGCTCGCCCGAGAAAAACCGAACCCAGCGTTGCCAATGCAATCAACCCCAACGCCAATCGCCAGGGGTGCACTCCCAGCCAAGACCTAAGCATCTGACCTCATGCTGAACCCAGTTCACACCGTTTGAAGTCCGACAGAACCCTCGAAACCTCGTCCGGCGTCAATGGCACAGGGTTGATCTCGGGATTTCCGGGTTGAAAGGAGGGATCCGCCAGCCGAATCCACGTCAGTGTCAGACGGTCCATTTGACCAAAATACTCATCCGGAATCATCTCGTCGTCGGTGCACCATACAGGCGCGAGAAGGCCTTGAACGAACATCCACCGATCGAGCCCGTCGGGGTCCAGCGGGTCGAATTCGATAACGCCGCCGCCTGCCATCGACGTCGACGTGTAGGTCCGTTCGGAGTATCGCTCGAACTCTAATGCGGAGTATCCTTGCTCCCGCGCCGCGGCGTCCAGCTCGGAAACATAGGCCGTTACCTCGGAAATCAGCCGGGAATGCTCATGGAAGTGACAGACTTCGGGAGAGCCTTGATCGCAACGGTCTGGCGCAACCACGACCAGCGTATCGTCATCAGCGCTGATGGCGATCGCACAGCAGGCCAGAAGTGCCAACGCCGCGGCGGAAACCATTACGCCTCGAGCTGATAACGCCAGACGCCCGCGTACTTGGCGTGGTCGCGGAAGCACTAATGCTGCGGCTGTTGATATCAGGAGAATGATTTGAAAGCAAAGAACTACGGTATCCCATCCAGTACCAAGCTGCGAACCGCCGGCACCAATGTCACCGAAGACCTCAAAGTGTAGAACACTAGGGTAGAAAGATGGGAGGCTGAGCAATAAAATTCCGGTTGGCAGAGCCGCAGCAATGCCGGCGATAAGGACGGGTAGGTGCCTGCCAATCGCTGAGCCCAAAGCAGCAAACCAACACACCACTACACCTTGGGCCACTACCGCAATTACGACCGCAGGCCAGCCGTTTCTTGGCGAGTAGACGCCACCAGCAAGAAGTGCCACCCCGATCACCAGGCTATGTGCCAAAACGATAGGAATCGCGGTCCAAGCTGCTGACCATAGGTAGACGGACCGTCGGTGATTCGCCAACTGAGAAAGGTGGATTGAACCCGGCTTTGACAACCGTGCGGCGTCGGTCGCCGCGCCGGCTGCCGCGACAGTCGCAAGTATCCACATACTTGCAGCCATCCACTTCACGGTGAACTTGTCCTCACCGAGGTAGGGCATACCTTTTGTGAAAGCAAGTGCGATATCAAGACCTAGTGTCGGCAGCGCGAACCAGGGTCCGTAGAGCGTTCGCAGTGCATATCGGTGCACGGCATTCATGAAACGACCCCCATGAGGGTGGCCATTGCTCGTTCAAGGTGGCTGTCGCCGGGCGCTTGAGGGTCGCCTTTCGCTTCGAGTTCCGCGACCCCGCCGGTGAAGAGCGCCTTCCCGTTGGCCAGGAGCAGGATATTCGCGTCCAAGGCCCGCACATCCTCCAGAAGATGGGTCGCGACAATGACGGTGCGCCTCGATCCAAGTGCTGCGATGAGCTTTCGGATGGAGAGCCGCTGGATCGGGTCAAGTCCGCTGGTCGGTTCATCGAGGAGCAAGATCTTTGGATCATGAACCAACGCATGCGCAATAGCAAGGCGTCGCTGCATGCCGCCGGATAGCGTTTTGATTCGTCGCCTTTCAAACTCTCCCAACTTGACCTGTTCGAGCGCGCTCCGCACTGCCCGTTGTCGAGATACAGCAGCTACGTTGTACAACCAAGCTACGTAATGAAGGAAATCAGAGCAGGTCGCTCGCGAAGGCAGGTCAACATCCTGTGGCAGATATCCGATCTGAAGGTTATCAGCCCTACTCACGTTTCCGTGTCGGGGCTTTTGTACGCCAGCGAGAACGCGGAAGAGCGTCGACTTTCCGGCGCCGTTTACTCCGACGATGCATGTCACACCCGGACCGAAGTCCGCCGTGATCGGACCCAACGCAAAGCCCGACCCGTAGTTTAGCTCCACCTCATGACAAGACAGCACCCGCAGGAGCCTTTCGATCGTTACGGTCGAGTTCAGTACTTGATGTTCTTGGTCCAGAGCGAGCTGCTGGCTGGGTCTGGGCGATAGGGAATATCGATTTTTAGCCGAAGCCCGGCTTTGAGAGCGCCTGGCCTGCACCGGCACCTCCCGCGATCACGCCAGGGCGAACACACTCGAGGTCACCAGTCGCCGGATTCGCATATCGCACCTATCTGTTGTTTCGGTCGTCACTGACAACCCGTACATTACCCGCCACTTACACAGGCTTGTCAAGCGGCTCGATCCAAAGCAGTGAACTGCCTTGGGTCGGCACTGTTGATGTGCTCATGCAGATCGCCGGGCCGAGCTGCACGAGCACTTCCAACCGTTTCCGGCGATTTACCCCTCATTTCGTCAGCGTCCTCACCTACGATCGAAACGTACGCGAGTCCCACTCCCACTCCCACGAGGAGCAACGATGCCCGCACGTAAGAACCCGCCCACCGGTGCACCTATCTGGAACGACCTGACGACATCCGACGTCGATGCCAGCGTGGCTTTCTACACTGGCCTCTTCGGTTGGACCTTCAACTCCGCCGGACCTGAGTTCGGCGGCTACGGCACCTTCGCGAACAGCGGTCGCGTCGTGGCCGGCGTCAACCCCTGCACGGATCCGGGAACTCCCATCGCCTGGTGCGTCTACCTACACGCCCCCGACGCGTCAGCCGTTCTCGAAACCGTCACCGCCGCCGGCGGGAGAATCATTGTCCCTCTGATGGAGATACCTGGTCAGGGGCATATGGCGGTCGTCGCTGATCCGAGTGGGGCCTTCGTCGGTCTCTGGCAACCTGGACTCCACCAAGGGTTCGAGGCGAACGACGAGGCCAACGCTTCGGTGTGGCACGAGTTGATGACCAGGGACTTTGCTGCCGCTACCGAGTTCTACGCCAAGGCATTCGACTGGACCCTGCAGTCGCAGGGCGACACCGATGAGTTCCGTTACTCGGTGTTGCAGGCCGACGACGCCCAATGGGCCGGGGTCATGGATGCGTCCGGCTTCCTGCCCGAGTCCGTCCCTTCCCACTGGAGCGTCTACTTTGGCGTCACGGACACGGATGCCGCAGTGGCTCGCGCCGTCGAGCTGGGTGGCAGCGTGCAGCAGGACCCCGTCGACTCCCCCTTCGGGCGGATGGCGGCGCTTGTCGACCCGCAAGGCGCTCGCTTCAAGGTCATCTCCGTTCTCGACGCCTGACCGCTGTCGCACGGTGTGCGGCCATTGCGTGTGGTGGCCGCACACCTTAGCCGCCGTTCCGCGGATCCGCGCCTGGCCGGATACACCGCGCCCATATCCACCCGCCAGGTACTGCTGCCGCCCGGCGAGTCCACGTAGCCCGTAGGTTGGTGCCATGCGAATCGGAGCCCACCTCGACCAGTCGGATGTCGTCAACCAGGCCGCGGCGATCGGTGCGACCACCGCCCAGATCTTCCTCGGCGACCCGCAGAGCTGGAAGGGTCCGGCCTTCGACTACCCCGGTGGGGCTGAGCAATTGGCGACCGATGCCGCCGCAGCCAACCTGAACCTCGTGGTGCACGCCCCCTACCTGATCAACGTGGCGTCCACCAACAACCGCATCCGCATCCCCAGCCGCAAACTGCTCCAGTCGATCGTCGACGGCGCGGCCAAGGTCGGTGCCCGAGGGGTGATCGTGCACGGCGGTCACGTCACCAAAGGCGACGACCCGGCCGTCGGATTCGACAACTGGCGCAAGGCCATCGACTCCCTGGAAACCGACGTCCCGGTGCTCATCGAGAACACCGCCGGCGGCGACTACTCCATGGCCCGGCGACTCGACCGCATCGAGCGGCTCTGGGCAGCGGTGACCAGCGCGAACGGCGGCGATCGCGTCGGATTTTGCCTCGACACCTGCCACGCCTGGGCGGGAGGGCTCGACCTCACCACCGTTGCCCAGGACATCCTGGCGATCACCGGCCGGATCGACCTGGTCCACGCCAACAACAGCCGCGATGCCGCGAACTCGGGTGCCGACCGGCACGCCGGGCTCACCGTCGGCTCGATTCCCAGCGAGCAGATCCTCGGCGTGATAGAGGCAGCCGCCGCGCCGGTCATCTGCGAAACACACGCCGAGGTGGGGACCGACGTGGCATGGCTGCGCGACCAACTGAGGTGACCGCGCCGGGGCTCCCGAACGCGGGCCGGTCGGTGCGGAACCGCACGGACTCGACCCGCCGCGCCGCCGTCGGTCATCCCTCTGCTACCCGCCGCGCCGCGCGTGTCGTCGGCGCGGTCATTGCGAGCGGCCTTCTGCTGGCCGCCTGCGCCGGCGGTCCGGCAGCTCGGGTGTCCCCGAGTTCCGGCGGCTCGGAGTCCGCCTCGGCCGCTGCGCCATCATCGGCCATGCCCACCACCTCACCGCTGAGCGCGCCACCCGCCGCCCCGACACCCGCCCCGCCTACGTTCGCCAGCACGGTCACCGGCATCACCCCCGACCTGGCCGACCGCGTCACCTCAGTCTCCTGGCATCCCGGGTGCCCGGTTCCGTTGGCGGATCTGCGGTATGTGACGGTCTCCCACCGGACCTTCGACGGCGGCGTCGCAACCGGCGAGTTGATCGTGCACGCCGAGGTGGCCGACGGCGTGGTGGCCGTGTTCCACACCCTCTTCGACGAGGGTTACCCCATCCGGTCCATGCGGCTGGTGGACGACTTCGCGGGCGACGATGACGCCTCCATGGCCGCCGACAACACCTCGGCGTTCAACTGCCGGCTGATCGCCGGGACCCGTGTGTGGTCCGAACACTCTTACGGCCGGGCGATCGACGTCAACCCGGTGGAGAACCCGTGGGTGCGCGGAGCGGCCGTCGCACCCCCGGCGGGTGTGGGTTTCGTCGAGCGCAAGGCGGCCCCGGGCGTGATCCTCCCCGACGACGTCGTGGTGCGGGCCTTCGCCGCGGCCGGCTGGAAATGGGGCGGTTACTGGACCGCCGGCACCCTCGACTATCAACATTTCTCCCCGTCCGGTCGATAGTGGAAACGCTCCCAACAAAGAGAAAGTGAGATGCGTTTGTTCGACTGAGCAATGGTGCACAACACCGTGGTCATGAACCGCAAGAACGCAAGTTTCCTCTCGGTCCCGTCCGGCGCGGTGACGGTCAAGCTCACGGCGAATCTGTTCTCCGGCGTGGGCAGGCCCACCCTGATGGCCGGCGGTTTCCCCAGCGGCGCCATCATGCAGAAGTACAACCTGGTCACCACGTCCGGGGTAGCCGGCTCCGACTTCATCAATGGCCCAGTCTTCTGGCCCGGGACTGCGTTGATGCCGCAGATCACGCTGACCGTGGTTCCCGACCCGACCTACCTGAAGGACTCTCCCGCGCCGTTCGTGCTCCGCACACTCCCGGCAGGAACGCGGTACATCGGCGCACTGCAGGCTACGGCCTCATGGTGACCTGAGCGGCGGCCGGTGCGCCGACCCACCGGTCGGCACACCGTAGCGCCCACCCGCCACGGCTACTGATCGCGGAGCCGGCCGCTCATCTCGTCGGCGTCGAGGATCCGCAACGCGTCCCGCAGCGCCTCGGAGCTATAGGTGCCGAGGGCACGCGCGTCGAGCAGTGCCTCGCGCTGGGCGGCGATGACCCGCATGCGCAGTTCCCGCACCTGGGCCTTTTCGGCCACCCGGGCGTCGTGGGCATCGGAGCCGGCCTCGATCTCCTCGTCCTCAGTCGTCACCGCATGACGTATCCGGTCCAGTACCTTCTCGTCGTATCGGCTACCGTCCTTGCGCTCCAGGTCGGGATCGTCGACGACGGCCGCCGCCGCGAGTTTGAGCTCCAGCACCAGACGCCGCCGCTCGACGTGGTCGACGTGCCCTGCTCGGGCAACACCGAGGCGGTTCACCAGCCAGCCGAGCGTCCCACCTTGAACGAGCAGCGTGCCCGAGGCCACCACATAGGCGACCAGCACCAAGGTCGCCCGCTTGGGTGTGTCGGCCGGCAGTGACTGGGCCGCCGCGACGGTCACCGCCCCGCGCATCCCGGCCCACACCAAGACGGCACCTTCGCGCCAGCCGAGCGGTTCGGCGAGGAGGTAGTCGATGTCGGCGACTCGCCGCGTGATCCGGCTCGTCATGACCTTGGCGCGTTCGTCGGCATCAACCACCCTGCGTTTACGGTGCCGGTGTCTGCGCGGCTTCCGGCCCGACGGCCCGGTGCCTCGCGGACCAGTGTCCGGGCCTCCGAACGGCCCGCTCGGCCCGATCTCACCCAGATCGATCCGCCCCTGAATCTCGGTGAGATGATCCCGCGACTTCGCGCTCAGCCGCGCTCTTCTTCCCAGCCACCACAGCAGGGGTGCGAGGTACCCCGTCCGGATCAGCAGGACCGCCATCGCCGCCAGCAGCCCGAGAGCCCCAGCGACCCACAGCGGATCGCCGCCGTCTTCAACCTCCTCGACCAAGCCGTAGACCTGCAACCCCATGAGGAAGAAGACCGCGCCCTCGAGCAGCACCTCCAGGGTGCGCCAGTTGATCGACTCCGCAAGCCGGTCCTCCGGTCGCAGGTACCGTGCCGCCCCTGCCCCGGCGACCAGCCCCGCAACGACCGCGGCAACCAGCCCCGAAGCCCCCAAGGCCTCGGCTGGAATGTAAGCGATGAACGGCACGACGAATGAGATCGCCACGTTCACGCTGGTGTCCGTCACTCGTTTGCGCACCATCAAGCTGATCCGGCCGACCCCCAACCCGACCACCGCAGCGACCACCACGGCGAGCAGGAAGTCCCAAGCGACACCCAGAAGCGTGACCGACGCCGCGGTCGCCGCGATCGCCGACCGCAGCAGCACCAGCGCCGAGGCGTCATTGAGCAGGCTCTCCCCCTCCAACATGGTGACCAGCCGCGGCGAGACCCCCAGCCGCCGCACGATGGATGTCGCGACCGCGTCGGTCGGGCTCACGATGGCGCCCAAGGCGATACCGGTCGACAACTGGATTCCGGGGATCAGCGCCGTGAACATGAACCCGAGGATCACGGCGCTGATCACCACCAGCGCCACGGACAGCCCGGAGATGGCGGTGAAGTCCCGGCGGAATTCCATCACCGGCATCGACACCGAGGTCGCATAGAGCAGCGGCGGGAGCACCCATGCCAGGATCCACTCCGGCTCGACCTCGATGGCGGGCACGAACGGCAGGAAGCCCACACAGACACCCAGGAAGACGAGCAACAACGGCGTCGAGATGCCTAGGCGCGGCGAAATTGCGGCGGTCGCGACGATGGCAAGGGCGGCCAAGACACCGACGAGAAGTGGATCCACAGCGCGTTCTTCCTTCCGGCACCGACCCCAGCATTTTCACCCCGTGAACCCGCGTCATAGGAGTACGACCTGCTACGTGTCGAGGACAAGTGGTGGTGGTCGTAGACGTCCAGGTCGCGGCCACCACCGCTCACCAAGGCGGTTCGCTCACCAAGCCGGTTCCGACGGTGCGGCTGCCCCGGCACCAAGCAATCGGCGAGCAAGCTTCCCGGTCCCCGGATCGAAAAGTACGAGCTTCACGGCAAGGCCCTTCAACGGGCCGTTGCCGGCGGCATCAGCGGAGAGATCCGCCGCCGCTTCGCGCAACCCCTCTTCGATTCCAGCCGCGGCCTGCCGGATCGCATCCTCTTTCGGCCAGCCATACGCCCCCGCAGAGATCAGCGGAAAGGCGATTGAGCCTGCCCCCAGCTCCCGTGCCAAGCTCATCGATTTGCGGTAGCAGCTACGCAGGACGGCGGATCGGTCCTCGCCCTCGGACCACACCGGACCGACGGTGTGAATCACCCATCGCGCGGGTAGCTCCCCAGCCGTGGTGGCCACCGACTCCCCCACCGGCAGCCCCGAAGCGAACGGGCCGGCATGTAGTTCCCGGCATGCCTCCAGAATCGCCGGGCCACCGGCACGGTGGATGGCGCCATCAACGCCGCTACCCCCCAGCAGTGATGGATTCGCCGCGTTCACGATGGCGTCAACGTGCTCCTTGGTGATATCTCCTACCACGAGCTCGAGGTTCGTCATCCCGCGATTCTCCCACCTGTGATATGCATCAGGCATCCTCACGCCGTGGTTGGCAAGATTTTGGCAAGGACCACTTGCAGCCAGGAGGGCCACACAACGACACAGCCGGATAGGGCACGGCCACCGCCCACGTGACCTGGCCGCGATACAGTAGAGGCCGGCCCGCAAACCGGGCCGGCCTCTACTGGTGCTATCTCACCGCGAGGTGCGTGTCGTCAGGCACGTGCCCGGCGGCGAATGAGGACGAACGCGCTGCCGCCGGCGAGCAGCAGCAAGGTGGCGGTCACCATTCCGCCAACCTGTGCACCCGTCCAGGCAAGCGCCTCGTCCGTCGGCTTGGTCCCCGGAGGCACCGGCGTGCTTGCGGTGTTGACGATGTTGACGAAGACCTGCGTCCCGTCGCCCACTGTGATCGTGGCCGTCTTACCGACCTTCTTGCCGTCAACGACGAACGAGGGAGTGCCCCAGCTGACGCCGCTCACGGTCGGCGGGGTCTTCTCCGACAGGGTGATCACGGTGCCGACCGGCAACTCATAGAGCTCCGCGTACTCATTCGTGGTCAGCTTGAAGGAGTCCGACACCTCGTTACCGTCCTCGTCCTTGAACGAGTAGGCGATCTCGTACTCGGTATCGCTCGACACGGTCGGGGCGGCAGAACCGACGACCTCCTTGCCGATCAGCACCGAGCCGACCGGGGTGAGGCTGAAGATATTCGTGACCGTGAGGTCGATCTGCGTGGGGCTGTCTTCGTCGATGACGATCGGGTTGGGCATGCTGAAGGAGGTGTCTGCCGCGCCCTTCGCGTCAGTCTCGGTCAACGTGCAGGTGGTGCCCTCATCCAAGTCCTCGAAGACCTGCGTGCTCTCCGCGTCGATCTTGAACTCCTTGGGGTACCCGGCCACAGCGGCACCACGCTGGTCGACACATTCGAGCTTCATGCCGAACTGGCTCGTCACGGCGTTGTCGCCGACGACCTTCTTGGTGATCGCCAGGTCGTGCATACCGTTCCCGCGCGCCGTCCCACCGGCACCCCAGTACTGCACGCTCGCATCCGCCTTCTGGGCGGCGATCACGGCCTGGTTCTTGAAGACCGTGCCTTCCTTGGTGCCGGCCGGCACCTTGGTGTCATAGGTGATGGCGTACAGGTAGCCCGCCTCCACTGCGTCGGCCGCGATCGTGACGGTGAAGCTATTGGCCTGGCCGGCCGCCACCTGGAAGCTGCCAGCCGGCAACCAGGTGCCCGAACCCCACGGGTTCGCACCGGTCCAGCCCGCATTGTTGACCTTGTAGACCTGCACCGTGGTGAGGTCGACGGTCAGGGCGGGGTCGTAGGTGTCGGTGATCGTGACGGCCTTGCCGTTCTCGTCCAACAGGTACTTGGCGGGCACCAAGACCGCCCAGGCGACGGCGCCCTTGTTGTGGTCGACACGACCTGTCTTGAGCGGCTCTTCCGGCCACTCCAGCCCGCCGGGCGTTCCCGTCGTGGGTACGGTGACCTGGTAAGTGGCACCACCGGTGGTGGTGAACACCGCCTCGGTCTTCGTGGAACCATCTGCCAGGACTGCCCAGAACTTCAGGGTGCCGGTCACGTTCCTGTGCGTCAGCACATAGTCGCTGTACGTACAGGTGATCGCCGTGGACGACACACTGCACGTGCCGACGTTCGCACCCTTTTGGTCCTCCAAGGTGAAGGTGGAGGACACACCCTCGATCTTGGGGTCCGTCGGCAGGTGCAATGTGAAGGTGTCGGCCGGTTTGGCGCTGCCAGCCGCCCACTCGGCGTCCACGGACAGCAGCGTTCCGTGCTCGACCTCGTTGGTGGACTGGGCGACGGTCACCGAAGTGATGGAGTCGACCTCCGCCGCCGAGGCAGCGCCGGGGACGGCTACGGCGCCGATTCCCGCGATCAAGGTGGCCAGCGCGCCGCCGAAGACGCGCCGGGCGAACCGCTTACCAGGCGGCCGGACCGATGTCTGGGTACTCATGCAAACAAACTCCTTGTGCGAGTCCAACGGGCTGTGGACGGCGATGGGGACACCAACTTCTGGCTGTGACACGCAGAAGCGGGCAGAATATGACGCATCGCTACCGATCATGCTCTAGAACGCGAAAGCTACCTAAATCCGGACATGGCATGGCTAGATTTAGGTAGTTGCTGGAGTCAACTAGGAGATGCGGGGAGAGGTCGCTCTTCCTCGGTCTAAGACACCCTTGTCTTCTGACCTGCGGCAGGCAAAGAGGGCGCAAAGCAGACCAGCGAGCGATCGAATTTTCGGCGCGAAAAATCAGCCGATCCGCGTAACGATCTCAGTTCAGAATAGCAAACGCGTGGATTTGCACAAGACCTGGGAGTCAGTTGATATGGCGAAAATGGATCAGATCAGCTGACGAGCAGGGCGGCCAACTTGGTGTATCCCTGACGGACACCTATCTCCATGCCGCTGGCCAGCATGGCATCACGTGCGGCCAGTGACTCGACGACTGCGATCCCGACCGATCGGGTTCGCCCGTCGTCGAGCTCGGTGAAGGTCATGGTCTCCAGCGACACCCCGTCGGGCACGCCAGTGAAGGTGAACGTCTGGACCAAACGCGAGTTCGGTCGCACCTCGTGGAATGAGCCGTAGAACGACGCGATCTGATCGCCGCCACGCACCGCGGCGTAGCGGTAGGACCCCCCGGTCCGCGCGTCCCACTCGTCGATCCGCACGGTCGTGTCATAAGGACCGAGCCATTGCGTCACCCACTCGGGGTCGGTCCAGGCGCGAAATACCCGCTCCAGCGGGGCGTCGAAATCGCGCTCGATCCGCACGAGTGGCAGTTGTGGATCGGCCTCGATCAACGTCCGTGCGCCCATCGTTGTCCTCCGGATGACTTCGCGTGCTACCGAGGTGTCAGTCTGGGCCGCGGTATTCCGTCCGGAGGGACGACACGCACCGCCCCGAGGGCGAAATCACTGTGCGAGCAGTTGTGCTTTGGCCGCCGAGAACTCCTCGTCCGACAACACTCCGGAGGAGTGAAGCTGGCCGAGCTGAGCGAGCTGGGCCAAGAGCTGGTCACCCGCTTTCAAGGCCCCCGACGGTGACACCGCCTGCTGCGCGGCGGCTTGCTGCGCGGCGGCCTGAACCTGCGCCTGCTGCTGGGCGGCCTCATACTGTTGGTTCTCGTAGTCGAGCTGGGCGCGGCTCTCCTGACGGCGCCGGACAGCCCCCGTGGTCGCTGCCGCCGTCCCGGCGACGACGGCTGTCCGCGCTGCCATCCCGATAAGTCCGGGGCGTCCGAATCGCGGCATCATCAACGGCATCGCTTACTCCCAATTCTTCGACTCGGTGGTGGTCGCACCCGCACCAAAGGACGTACCCGCAGCGTCAGCCGCCTCGGCCACCGCGTTCACAACAGCTGGGGGGATGTACTCCCGGGCCAGCAACACCGCGCCAGCACTCCGGGCCGCCGAGGTCAGCTCTCGAGCCCAGGTGTGTTCGACTGTCAGCACCAACGCGCTGTCGCCCGGGGCGACCGAGGCGGCGATCACGTCCAAGTCCTCCTCGGACGCCAGCCCCGAAGCGGTCGCCGTCAGATCGGTGACATCGAAGTCGTCACCCATGTTCTCGATCTCGAGCACCTCAATGTCCCCTGCCGTGGATCGCCGGATCACCGCGAGATCCAGCAGAGTGACCGCCCCTGTGGACAGCACATTCACCAGGGCGGATCGAATCGCCTCCGGGACCGTCTTCGTGGGGAACCCCACGGCAACAATCTCAACCGCACCGAATGAACCGGATGACACGTGAGTTCCCCTCCCCTGCCGCACCATGCACAGTGCACCGCGACCAGCTGTTTCAAAGTCACCATCAACGTATCCGAGAGCGCTCTTACTGGCTCCTTGGAAGGGTGGACCCATGGCAGGATCGAAAGGGCACCAACTACAGGAGGAATCCATGCTTCTGACTGCCTTTGGACACTCCACGGTCACCATGGACCATGACGGGTATCGGCTGGTCCTGGATCCGGGCACGCTGAGCGATACCGCCGGAGCGATGACCGGAGCCAGCGCCATCCTGGTCACCCATGGGCATCCCGATCACGTGGATGCCGCAACGGTGCGATCAGCCGTGCTAGCCGGTGCGCGGGTCTGGGCGCCGGCGCCGGTGATCGAACAGCTCGCCGACGAACTCCCCGCCGTGGCCGTGGCCCAGCTGACGGTGGCCGCCCCCGGAGATGTCCTGACGGTCGACGGATTCGACGTCCGGGTGGGGGGCGGCACCCATGCCGAGATTCACCGCGACCTGCCCCGGATTCCGAACGTGACCTACCTCGTCGCGGCCGACGGGCGAACGGTGTACCACCCGGGCGACGCCTTCGACCGGCCCGCCGGGAACGGCTGGTCCACCGAGGACGGCCGACTGGACGTCGCGCTCATCCCGGTCGCCGGGCCGTGGATGAAGATCAGCGACAGCATCGACCTCGCCCGCGAACTCGATCCGCGCCGGGTGGTGCCGATCCACGAGGCGCTCCTGTCACCTGCCGGCATCGCGCTGGTGGACCGTCTTCTCGACACCGTCCGAACGGGTGGAACCTACGAGTACCGGCGGCTCGCGAACGGACAGGGGATCGATCTGTAACTAAGTAACTCTTGCCCTGCGGGACACGTCCGAAGAGAATGTTCGGATACCCGAACATTCTGAGCCGCACTGAGGGGGTGCCCATGTCCACCAGGAGCACCACCGGCCCGGCTGCCACGGCAGAACACCCGTCGGTGCGCCGACGACGCCCCGGCCCCCGCTTGATCGGACTTCTCGGCCCGGCCTTCGTGGCCGCCATCGCCTACGTCGATCCCGGCAACGTCGCCGCGAACCTTTCCGCTGGCGCCGAGTTCGGATACCTGCTCATCTGGGTGCTGGTCGCCGCCAACGCGATGGCGGTGATTGTGCAGTACCTCTCCGCGAAACTCGGCATCGTCACCGGCCAGTCCCTGCCCGAACTCCTCGGCCACCGCCTCGGACGGCGGTCGCGGCTCGCCTACTGGGGTCAGGCAGAAGTCGTCGCCGCCGCAACAGATCTCGCCGAGGTGATCGGTGGGGCCATCGCGCTCTACCTGCTCTTCGGGGTTCCGTTGGTGCTCGGCGGGGCGATCACCGGGTTGGTCTCCCTCGCGATTCTCGCTATTCAACAGCGCCGCGGACAGCGGGCCTTCGAAACCGTGATCACCTCGATGCTGATCATCCTGACCCTGGGCTTCTGCGCGGGACTGATGGTCGCACCCCCCGATGCCGGCGCAGCGCTCGGTGGACTGCTGCCCCGTTTTGAGGGGTCTCGCTCGGTGCTGCTCGCCGCGTCCATGCTCGGTGCGACCGTGATGCCGCACGCCATCTATCTGCACTCCGCGCTGACCCGCGACCGCTTCGGCCGTGAGCACACCCTGGACGAACGCCGTCGACTGCTGGTGGCAACACGTTGGGATGTCGTCTTCGCCTTGATCCTGGCCGGCGGGGTCAACATCGCCATGCTGCTGATGGCGGCCGCCAACCTCCCCGGCCAAGCCGGCACCGACACCATCGAAGGTGCTCACGCGGCGATCGAGTCGGCCATGGGTACGGTCGTCGGAATCGCCTTCGCGGTGGGTCTGCTCTTCTCCGGGCTGGCCTCGACCTCAGTGGGGTCCTATGCCGGCGCCGAGATCATGTCGGGACTGCTCAAAGTGCGGATACCGCTGATCACCCGGCGATTGATCACGCTGATTCCCGCGCTGGTGTTGCTGGCGACGGGGGTGTCGCCGACCTGGCTGCTCGTGATCAGCCAGGTGGTGTTGAGCTTCGGTATCCCGTTCGCGCTGATTCCGCTGGTCCGGTTGACACGCAACCGGTTGACCATGGGCTCCGACCGCAACGGGCTGCCGCTGCACCTGGCCGCCTGCGCGGTGGCGGCGGTCATCGTGGTCCTGAACGTCGTGCTGCTGGTGTTGGTGGCCACGGGTCAGGGGTAGGTCCGGGGACCGGTGCTGGTGGCACGCTGGGACCAACCCTGCAGGCCACCACCTTCTCCACCGCTGGCGGATCGAACTGGCCCGCCAACCCTGTCGCCCATTAGCGGCCTTCGCCGCGCGCTTCCGTCCTCCTACTACTAGGGTCGAGGCGGAAATTTGCCTTTACCGGCAGATGGCCTCCGGATCTCGTGGTGACGCGTGTGCTCACAACCGCCCGACACCGACGACAAGCCGACCGCGGAGGGGCTCGCGCGCAGAGGGCACGAGCCCCTCCGCACCCCCCTCAACCATCACGCCACCCACGCCTGCTCACCTTCTCCTGGCGCACCCGCACGCTCCAACCGGCTGCCCGCAGGCACATCGCCGCCGTCGGGATCTCCGCGAAGACCGCTCTGGCCAGTGGAAACGCCAGCGTCAGCTCACCACGGTGCGCGAGCACGATCTCCACACCGGCATCCGCGAGCAGGAGCGCCGCCGTGGTGGTGGCAAGCACCCGCACGGACCGGCCTCGGCGCACCAGCATCCCCGTCGTGATCAGCCCGGCCGCCTCGGCAACATCCAGCGTCGCCCAGCCCCATTCGCCCCGCGCCGCCAAGGACGCCGTCCACGGCACCAGCCCCAAGCCGAGCGCACACAACGCTCCCCCCAACCTGCGCGAGCCAACCGATCCAGACACCTAGCTTCCTCCTATGCCAGGAACTCCCGCATTGCCGCAGCCGTGGCTTCGGCAGGAATGCCGTGGTCCTGCCCGCCGGACCCGGAGCCGGAGCCGGTGATGTCGTAAGCGATGGTGCTGCCATCGGCGGAGGTGGTGGTACGCATGTCACGAGTCTGCCCGAGAGATCAGCCCGCGGCCGCCCACACCACGTGTTCACGTGCGTGTTCGAGTGCCGGTTCCAGGTCGTCGAAGAGGTGGTTCTCGTGCCGGAGTTCGTCGAGCACCCCGAGCCGGGTGAGCAAGGGCAGGTGTTTGGGCTGCACCCCACGCACCAGCACCGCGACGTCTGCGCGCTCCAGGTCGGCCACCAGCTCCGAGAGTGCGTGGGCGCCCGTGGCGTCGACTAAACGCAGGTGTGTCAGGCTGAGCACGACGACCTGGGCGCCGGCGTCGGCACGAATCTGCGTTCCGATCCGATCGGCTGCCCCGAAGAACATGGCACCGTCGAGCCGGTACAGGGCGATGTGCTCGTCTCCCGGCGCGGCCGGGCCGGGCAACGGCTCACGGTGCACCGAGGTGGCCTGCGACACCGACCGCAACGCGAAGAAGGCGGCGACGATCAGTCCGATCTGCACGGCCTCGATCAGGTCGACGGCGATCGTCACCACGGCCGTCACCACCAGCACCACGGCATCGGAACGCGTGGAGGTCAACACGGCCCGGACGGTCGACAGCGACACCATGCGGGTGGCCGTGACCATCAGGACGCCTGCGAGCGCCGCGAGCGGGATGGTGGACACGGGCCCGGTGGCCAGGTAGATGACACCCAGGATCGCCACGGCGTGCACGACAGCGGACAGCCGGGTGCGCGCACCGGCGCGTACGTTCACGGCCGTCCGCGCGATGGCTCCGGTGGCCGGCATCCCCCCGAAGGCCCCGCTGGCCATGGAAGCGAGTCCTTGGCCGACCAACTCGCGGTCCGGATCGTAGCGACGCGCCGCGACGTCGGCGGACTGTTCGGCGCCCCCGCGTCCGGGCGGCGCGGGCATCGCGGCCGCCACCCGGGCGGAGAGCAGTGACTCGATGGCCGCCAGGGCGGCCACCGCGGCGGCTGGGCCGATCAGGGCGCGGATCAGTCCGGCGTCGACGGCCGGGAAGGACGGCACCGGCAAGGAGTCGGGCAACGCACCGATGCGGGCGATGGGGGCGTTGAAGATCTGCGCGCCGACCGTGACCAGGGCGACCGCGATGAGCGAGGCGGGTAGCCCGGGGGCGAGCCGCGGCACAACGATCATCACCGCGGCCACCACCGCGACGGTGCCCAACGTCCAGGCAGCCGTCGACCCCGCGTGGGAGACCGCTTGAATCGCCACCACCACCGGGTTACCCCCGATGGGCTCGACGACCCCCAACGCCGCGGGCACTTGCTGCAGGAAGATGATGGCGGCGATCCCGTGGGTGAAGCCTTCCACCACCGGCCATGGGATGAACGTCACCGCGCGGCCCAACCGCAACGCCCCGGCGAGGAGCACCATGACACCGGCCAGGACCGCGACCAACGGCACCGCCGCGGCACCGTGTTCCGCGACGATCGGCGCCAGGACGACCGCCATGGCACCCGTCGGGCCGGAGACCTGCACCCGGGAACCGCCGAAGACGGCGGCAACCACGCCCGCCACGACCGCCGTCACCAGGCCGGGTCCCGGTCCCACCCCGGAGCTGACCCCGAAGGCCAGCGCCAACGGCAACGCCACCACACCGACGGTGATGCCGGCGAGGAGGTCGGAGCGGAAGGTGCGGGGTCGAAGGTCGTAATCCGCGCGGCTGGGCAACAGCCCCCGGAGCGAGGCGATCACAGTGGCCCGCCAGCGTCTGTCTGGGGGGCCGGCGGAACACCCTGGCCGGTCGGCTCATCCAGGTTCCGCCGTGCGGCAGGTGTCGGCTGCCGCGTCGGACCCGGAGTTGGTGCTGCTGCGGGAGCCGGGGCTTGGGCCTCGGCCGCGGGTGGGGCCGGGTTGGTTCCGCGAAGGGGCGGCAACCCGTCGGCGGCCAACTGCTGGCCGGAGGCGGCCAGTGTCTCCCGCAGGAAGGCGCGCGCCACCACGAGCAGTTCGGCCACCAAGGGTCGGCTCAGGCGGTAGACGACGATGTTGCCGGTCCGGGTAGATGCCACGACCCCCGCCCGCTTGAGCACTGCCATGTGCTGGGAGAGCACGGACGCTTCGGCACCGGTCGCCGCCAGGAGGTCGCTTACCAGCGCGGCGTAGTCGGCACTCGCACTGAGCACCTCCAAGGCCCGGATGCGAGTCGGGTGGGCGAGCGACCGGAAAAGGTCGGCCTTGATCTCGTAGAGGGGCGCCGTGGTGGTGTCCGATATCGCGAGGCGCACGGCTGATGACGTTCGGCGACGAGTGGGCACAGGACCTCCTGGTGATCTGAGCAGTTTAGCGATGTCTCAAATCACCAGGACCGGCCGAATGTCGGCATACCCGTTGCCCTGGGCGCCTACCGGCCTCGACCGGCCGGTCACAGCGCCGCCGTGCCTAACGCTTCTTCTTGCGCTGCGATTTCGACTTCGGCGGCTGGTAGCCCTTCGACCCCGGCTTCGGTTTCGTGGCTCCACCCTTCTTGGCGACCGCCACCTTGCCCTTGGCCGTGGTCGGTGTCGCCACCGTTGCCTTGCCGCGTGGGGACTGTGGTGTCGTCGTCCGGACCTTTGCCTGAGCGGCCTTCACCGTCGCGGTCGAACTCGACCGGGCCTTGCGGGCTTTGGTCGGCGTCGCCGGGCGACCGGTCCGTGCGACCTGCGCCTGCTTCGCCGACGTCACGCCACGCCCTGGACTCTCGGCCTTTGCGCGCTGAACCTCTCGGCCGTCCGGGCCGTCGATCGGTGCGAGTTCCAGGTGGTGGCGGCGTTCGAGGGCGGCCCCCTCGATGTCCACATTCGGCAGGATCCGTTCGAGCCACTTCGGCAGCCACCAGGCCTTATCACCGGCAATGTGCATGACGGCAGGAACCAGCAACATCCGGACGACAAAGGCGTCCACCAGCACGCCGAGCGCCAAGCCGAAACCGATCGGCCGGATCATCGCGAGGTGTGAGAACACGAAGCCACCGAAGACAGACGCCATGATGATCGCCGCGGCGGTCACCACCGCACGACCGGCGTGCAACCCGCGCACCACTGCGATCCGGGCCGGGGCACCGTGCATATAGGACTCCCGCATCCCGGAAACCAGGAAGAGCTGATAGTCCATCGCCAGCCCGAACAGGATGCCGACGAGCAGCGTCGGCAGGAAGTTCAGGATCGGCCCCGGGTCGTGCACGTCGAAGATGTTGGCGAACCAACCCCACTGGAAGATCGCCGTGACACCGCCGAAAGCCGCGAAGACCGAGAGGATGAACCCCCCGGTCGCCACGATCGGCACCAGGATCGACCGGAAGACGATCACCAGGATGATCAGCGACAAGCCGATGACCACCACGAGATAGATCGGCAGCGCGTCGGCCAGCTTCTCCGAGATGTCGATACTGCCGCTCGTCGTACCGGCCACGGCGACCTTGATCTCCGGCTGGCCGTCGACCTTCAAGGCCCGCAGGTCGTGGACCAGCTGCTCGGTCGACTCACTGTTCGGCCCCTCCTTGGGGATCACCTGGAAAGCGGCCAATGACTTGTCGTCCGAGGTACCGATGGGCACGACGGCGACGACGTTCTTCGGTGACATCAACGACGTGCTGATGTCGACCTGGAGTTCGGCGAGTTCCTCGTCGCTTTGGCCGTCGGGTAGGTCGGTGATGGCGAGCAGGGCACCGTTCTGGCCGGCCCCGAAGGCTCCTTCGATCTTCGAGAACGCCTGGTACTGCGTCGAGTCCTGTGCCTCCGAGGAACCGTCCGGCAGGCCGAGCCGCATCGAGGCTCCCGGCAACGCGATCACGCCGACCCCGAGAATGACACCGACTATGGTGAGCCAGGCGAGCGGCGTCGACATCGTCTTGTTTGTCGGCGGGTTCAGCGGTTCCGGGTGCTTCAGGGCCTCGGCGGCGAGCTCCCGCTGACGGCGCGGGAGCACCCGCATCTTGGCCAGCCCCAGCAGGGCCGGGGTCAGGGTCACCGCAACCAGCACGGCTACCGCGACAGAGACCGCGGCGACCGAGCCCATCAGCCCCAGGAACGGGATGCCGGTGACGTTCAGGGCGACCAGCGCGATGATGACCGTGACTCCCGCAAAGACGACGGCGTTCCCCGAGGTGCCGTTGGCCAACGCGATCGACTCATGCAGGTGCATGCCTTCACGGAGCTGTCGCCGGTGTCTGTTGAGGATGAAGAGGGAGTAGTCGATCCCGACCGCCAACCCGAGCATCACCCCGAGGATCGGCGTCGCGGACACCATCTCGATGCTTCCCGACAAGGCCAGTGTGCCGAGGGCGGCGGCACCGACCCCGATCAAGGCGGTGAGCAGGGGCAGTCCCGCGGCGATCAGGGTGCCGAGCATCACGATCAGCACGATGGCGGCCACCGCGATACCGATGACCTCCATGTACCCGACGGACGGCAGGATGTCCGCGAGTTCGGCGGACGTGTCGACGTGCACACCGTCGATCGGGCTCGCGGCCAGCGCGTTCCGAACCGCCTCTTTGGTCTCGGCGGTGATCTCCATCTGTGGGTCGTCGAAACCGACGGTGGCGATGGCGGTCGACTTGTCCTTGGAGATCGTCCGGTATTCGGCCGCCATCTCGAGTTGAGCCTTCGCCTGCTCCAACGGGGCGGCCTCGGCGTCGAGTTCGGCGATCGCCTCATCGAGGGCCGCTTGTTGGGTCTCCAGCGCGGCCTTGGTTGCGGCCGGAGCATTTACCGCTTGCGCCTTGGCGGCATCAAGCTGTGCTTGCGCCTGGGTCAACTGCGCTCGGGCCTGGTCGACCTGCTCGGCGCCGGCGTCGACCTGCGCAGCTTGCTCTTCGCGTTGCTGGGCGACGGCGAACGGATCGACGGTTTGGCGGACGCCGTCGACTTTCGCGACCTTGGCCAGAGCGGTGCTGATCGCGGCCTGCTGCTTCGCGGAGAGGGCCTTGCCGTTGGTGGAACTGAAGACGACCGTACCAGTGCCTCCACTGGCCTCTGGGAAGGCCTTCTCCAGTCGCTCGGTGACTTGCGCCGTGGGGGTGCCCGGAATGGTGACGGCCGAGGACAGCGTGCCACCCCAGGTCATGTAGGCGCCGCCTGCGGCCACCAGGACCACCAGCCAGCACAGCACCACGGCCCAGGCGCGACGAGCCGAGGCATACCCGAGTCGGTACAGCAGTTCAGCCATGAGCGGTTTCCCCTCCCCCGGGGCCGGAAGGGCCGTTACGGGGATCGTCCAGTCGGAAATCGTGAGTCTACGGCAAAAGGTGATGGGTCCTATCCACTTCTAGCTACCATAAGCCCGTGAGCCACCCTCCACCCGACGCACCCCGTGCGCTTCGCCGCGATGCCGAACGCAATCGTCAGCGGATCATCCGCGCCGCCCGGGAGGTCTTCGCGACCCATGGGCTGAGCGCCGGGATGAACGACATCGCCCACCACGCCGGCGTCGGCGTCGGTACGGTGTATCGGCGCTTCCCGCAGAAGGCGCAGCTGATCGAAGCCGCGTTGCGCGACCCGGTCGCCCAGCTCTTGGCGTTGGCGGAGGAGGCCGTGGCCACCCCCAGGGCCTGGGATGGCTTGGTGCATCTGCTGGATCAGGGCATGACGATGCTCGCCGAGAACATCGGGCTACGTGATATCACCCTCGGCTCACCCGAGACACTCGGAACAGCCGAGGCCCAGGTGCTCAGCTACGTCGAACAGCACCGGGGGACGCTGGAGCACCGGCTCCTTCCCCTGGTCGAGCGGCTGTTGGCGCGAGCGATCGCTGAGGGAGATCTGCGGGCCGGGGTCACCATCGAGGACTTCATCCTGCTGCAGTGCATGATCAGCGAGCTGGCCAGGAACAGTGCGGCGGTTGACCCCTCGGCGTGGCAGCGTTACCAGCGGATCGTGACGGACGGGTTGCATGCGCGCGCCGATTCGACGCCGCTACCCCATGCCGTGAGCAGGTCCACGGCAGAGCACATTGTGCGGCACTGGATCGAGCGCTGACCGGCCCTCGGTTGCGCCGACCCAGTCGGACCGCCCTCAGCTCATCCGCGAAAGCCCAAGCTGATGCTCGTCAGTCCAGGTCCGTGCGCTAGGACTTGCCCGAGTGCCGGGCGTCGTCGTTGACGTAGGCGTAATAGAGCCCGATGAGCAGGCCACCGCCGACGAAGTTGCCCAGGAGTGCGATGCCTACGTTCCCGGCGGCGAGGCCGACGTCGATGCCGTCGCGGATGCCGACGATCATGAAGAGCACCGTGTTTGCGACGGAGTGTTCCAGACCGAGGTACGCGAAGACGAAAACGCTGACAATCATCACGAGACATTTGGTGATGTCTTCGGAGATCAGCCCGTTGTAGACCAGGAGCATCGCGAGGTTGATCATGAAGTTGCACAGAATGGCTCGGATGAACAGGTCGCCCCATCCCGCGGCGCCGTCAGCGACGTAGGTAAGTTTGTGGTCGACGGCGAGGTCCATTTGTTCGGCGACCGGACCGGTGGTGATCGTGGAGAACCGCAGGAGCACCGCGACCAGTGTGCCGCCGATCGCATTGCCCGCGAAACACAGCCCGAGTATGCGCAGTGCTTTTCCGATGCTTGTTCGCCGGTAATAGGCTCCGATCGACACGACCATCATGTTGGATGTCAGCAGCTCGGATTTGCTGTAGTAGATGAAGACGAGCGCCCACCCGAAGAACAGGGCACCAACCATTTTCCCGATAGTCGTCAGGTCCGGGTCGATCGTGGTGAAGCCAGCGATCAGCACGAAGTTCAGCGCGTACATGACCCCGATGACTATCCCGGCCATGGCGGCGCGCATCAGGTATCGGCGGGTCAACTCGTGACTCATTGTGGTCTTGGTGGCCAAGACCTCGAGGATGGTGGAGATGAACTGTTTACCGGGGAACAGGTCCCCACGGTCCGCCATGTGGACAGGCTCTCATGACGGCGGTTGGGCGACCTGCTGAAGGCCGTCGGACACGTCAGGCGTGTGAAGTTGGTGGTGGCGCGGGGTCTGTCCGGCAACGCGAGGGTCTGTCCGGCAGCGGTGGGTGGGGGTTTGCGGCGGTGCGGCGTGGTGGGCTATTCGTTCACGATGACTTGGAGTTCGCGGACGTTGATGGTTTGGCTGCGCATGGTTGAGACGTGGTCGAGTTCACCGGTTTCGCCGGTGGTCGCCGCGTAGGTGACGTGCCAGGTGGCCTGGGCGTCGATGCGGTAGCGCCCGACGCGGGTGTTCTTCGCGGCCGGGATGCCGCAGGTAGGTGAGTCGGCGGCACGGACCCGCGGGTTGAACACGGTTCCGGCGACGGCGGTGCCTTCGCAAACGGCTCGCTGACTGACCCGGTTTCCACCGCCGATGGGCACCATCGTGTACTCCATGGCGATGAGTCTGGCAGTGACTTGGACACCGAGGGCGCCGTCGTCGGCTGTGCTGGTTCGCTCCCGGGTGGCCCGAACCTTTGAGGCGTCCGGCAGCCACATCCAGATGGGCAATCCGACGAGGGTGGTGCTGTTCGGGTCGATTTCGGTGGCGCGGGGTGCGGTCAGGAAATCGGGGGTGGTCAAAAGCATCTTCGCGATGACGGATTCGACGACCTGGTCGACCGGCGCAGCGGCAACTGTCTTCACGGCCGCGGCCTGTTCCGTCCACGTCATGATCGAGCCGTCGCAGCCCGGGCGACTGCCGGGGAGACCACGCAAGACGAGGGCACTGACGCGGCGGGCGAACGCGCTCGTTGCGCATGCCGGTTGTGCACAGGAGACCTCCCGAGCACCGTTCACCACCGGACGTGAACGGTCAGCATGACAGGTCCGGGCATCGGACCAGACGCGGCCGGAGACAACGCAATCGACCCGCACCGCACCCACCGCACAGACCCGCTCGGCAACCGGACCAGGCTTGGTATTGGGGGCAGCGCCGACGGAACCGGGCTTGCCACCAGACTGACGCTGACAACGGATCGTGATCTGATCGGGGGACATCCGACCCCCAACTGTTGATTGACCGCCCGGTCTACACCCACCCGTTGGGCTCTCTACTTGAGAAGCCATCGCGGATTTCGGGTGACCGGACCACGCCAACGTTGTTTGTCCGCCACTCGCAGCTATGGCGCCAAACGTTAATAACAATGCGAGCGTACGAACGATACATATCCGGATCAACAAGGCTTATCCAAATCGTAGGTCATCTCATCGACCAGCCACGAAGCCTCTTCTTGTTTTAGCATCTCGAACCAGATCGCCCTCACAAGTAGCTCGTCCTCCCCAGGCGAAATGACTTCTCCATCACCGGTAAAGGACTCGACCTTAGCCACGTCGACGCAGGCCTTTAGCCGTACCCTTTCGCCACCCACAGGCTCGGCCTGATACCTGCTAACGCTCACCTCGCTGATCTCAGGGGTGCCGGTGGTGTAGTTCCCCGTCGACTCCATGAACTCGTAGTCCTCGTTGAGACGAACCCGCTCCTCATCCGTCACCAACGGTTGCAGCTTTTCCCAGCCCTTGAAGTGATCGTTCGCCACCTCCCCCGCGACGGTCACGTAGTTACGCACCGCTTCCTCGGCGGCGGCGATATTGTCTTCCATGAGCTGCTTCTCGGGGCTCAGCGACGGTAACTTGCTCACGGTAGAGCTACCGGACGAGGTCGAACCGGGCTCCGCCTGGCATCCCGAGAGAGAAACACCCGTACCACCCACGAGGGCGACGACAACGAGTGACTTCACCCATCGCGACGACCTCAACCGACCCAGCTCTGTTCGGCGTTCGACCACGATCGGGTCACCTCCTTCCAGAGCCGGCACCATCGCCATTCTCGGCGACGCTGACCAAATGCCAACCCCGTCGAAGAACCGTATCAAGAGCCGCAAGACCGGCCAACCCGCCATCCACAGCCTGAGAGATCCGGTACACCTGCCCCTAAGGCGGGTTCGGAAGGCATGGTCACGGGAGGCTGTGGCGTTCCGCGCGCCACAGCCTCCCGGTCCCAACCGCTACTCGATCCAAGCCACCCACCCCGGGTTCCTGCCGGCCATTCGGCTAAGCCCACAGCGCGGAGTACGGCAGCGCCCACACCCGAGGTCCGAACGGGAGAGCCTCCTTGCCGGTGTGCAGAACGACGCCGAGGGTGAACCTGTCCCCCGAGCTTGTCCCGCAGGTAGTTCAGGCCCTTGAAGTCACGAGCGGTGACCTTTCCCGAGGCTTTCACCTCGATACCGGCCACCCGCCGGTCATCGGCCTCAAGCACGATGTCAATCTCAAGCCCGTTGCGGTCACGAAAGTGGAACAGTTCGGCTGGAGTCTCAGCCCAGGCAAGCTGGCGGCGGAGTTCAGCGGCGACGAAGGGCTCCACAACCCACTTGCCGCGCCCTTGGATGACTGTGATCGAGTGTCGGCCAGCGTAGCCTCGACGGCAGGTCGCACGATCCCGGACCGAACCTCACGGGGTGAATCGGTCGGTTCAACATCGGACACGATAGCGGCTCGACCTGCAACAACACTAGATTTGTCGCGGATTCGCTGACTCGAAGTCGCGGATTCGCTTACCCCGAGTCACCCCTCGGGCGCTTCGACGGCAGGTCGCTCTACAAGAAGGGGATCGCCCGGATCACGAACCCGGCCCATCGGAGCCGAGAGCGTCTCCCACACATCAAGGGCCCTGAACTGGCGGCCGTAGCGCCCGACGGGTCCCGTCAGGATGCCCAGCTCGACCAGCTTCAGCACAGCTGTATTGACGGCAGGCTGCGTCTTTCTGAGTGTCGCCGCCACACTCGGAACGGTGATCCACGGGTTGCCGATCAGAAGCTCAGCGATGTCGCGGATCACTCCGCGGGCGCCCGCATCCTGGAGCAACGTCATGTAACGGCGCTGAACCGCGAGCAATCTGTCAACCCGCCTCGCGGTGTCGATCGCGGACTGCTCGACTCCTTCGCTGAAGACCTGGATCCAGCCGTCCCAGTCGCCGCTCGCCGATACTTCCGCGAGCCGCTCCTGGTACTCGGGCCGACGAGCTTCGAACCAAGGGGAGACCGAGAGGAGCGGCTCTGCGATGAGTCCACTCACCATGAGCTGGAGAACGATTAGCAGGCGACCTATCCGACCGTTTCCGTCATTGAACGGATGCAGCGTCTCGAACTGGTAGTGCGTCATCGCTGCAGCTACAAGTGGGTCGTGACTGTTCGCGTCGCTCATCCAGTTCATGAGCTCGCGAGTCGCCGCATCGAGAGCCGGGCCTGGGGGCATGGGGATGAACCGCGCATCCTCCACCGTCCCGGTGGAACTCCCGATCACAACTGGCTTGTGCCTGATTCGACCTGCGTCGTCGGTATCTGACCTGGTACCACGGACCAGAACCTTGTGGATGTTCTCCAGGAGCCCAACCGTCACCCGTGGGTGAGCCGCGATCCAGTGGAACGCATCGTCCGCTGCTTCGACATAGTTCAACACTTCGCGGAGCTCGGCAGTCTGCGCCTCCTCGGGGAGTGACCCTGCGGCAAGGACCTGATCGAGCGGAGCGTAGGTGCCTTCCAGCGCCGACGTGCTCTGCGCCTCTCGGCGCAAGGTGGGCGACCGAACCAACGCCGGCTCGGGCACCTGCCTCGAGCCTTGGTCCAGGCGGGCCAACGCCCGGTGCGCCGCTGTGACTCGGTGCCAGGTCTCCGGCACCAACTGGGCGCTCACCACCGAGTGGGTCCGCGACGTAGGCGACGTGGTCGAAGGGCAAGCCCGTTCGACCGTCCGTGCCACGGAACGGTACAAGCGATCCGCAAGGACTACTCTCGAAGCGCTTCACATCCACACTGCAAGTCTAGCTCTCGAAACTTTAAGTTGGGTTCTAACTTTGAAAGTTTCAGCGGTTTTACTTTCATTTAAACTCCGAGACTGCAAGTCGATCGCCATCAACTTGCAGTCGGTGGGCTCGTTGGAACGCAACGAACCACATCCTGCCGAACGGCAGCCGCACCGACAGCGGCCCTCTGCACAGAGGTCCCGTAGAGCTCCGCCATCTGGGCCTGCGTAAGCCAGACCGTCCCGCCTGCCGCGCGAAGCTGGACGACCGAACCACCATCGTCAGCGCGGTAGAGCACGACCTCGCCCCGCGATGGGATCTGCTCTCCTCGAGTCATCCGATCCACCCCTACCCCTGCATGTCGACGAACCGCGAGTAGTGCCCCTGGAACGCCACGGTGATCGTGTCTGTCGGGCCGTTGCGGTGTTTGGCCACGATCAGGTCGGCCTCACCGGCACGGGCGGACTCCTTCTCATAGGCGTCTTCGCGGTGCAGCAGGATGACCATGTCGGCGTCCTGCTCGATGGAACCGGACTCACGTAGGTCGGACATGGCCGGTCGCTTGTCTGTGCGCTGCTCGGGCCCGCGGTTGAGCTGGGAGATCGCGATCACCGGGACCTCGAGTTCCTTCGCGAGGAGTTTGAGCGCCCGGGAGAACTCCGAGACCTCCTGCTGCCGTGACTCGACCCGCTTGCCGGAGGACATCAGCTGGAGGTAGTCGATCACCACGAGTTTGAGGTCGTGGCGCTGTTTGAGCCGCCGGCATTTCGCGCGGATCTCCATCAGTGACATGTTCGGGGAGTCGTCGATGAACAGCGGGGCGTCGTAGAGCCGCCCCTGGGTGCTGGCGAGTTTTGCCCACTCGTCCTCCCCCATCGAACCGTTGCGCAGCTTCTGCAGGTGGATCCGGGCCTCGGCGGCCAACAACCGCATGGTGATCTCGTTGCGGCTCATCTCAAGGGAGAACACGACCGACGTCAGGTTGTGGTGAATCGACGCCGACCGGACGATGTCGATGCCGAGCGTCGAGTTGTGCGTGGGAATCATCGAGTGGCCCGCCAAGTACAGCCTCGACGGGTGGTCGATCTGGACACACCTCACCGGCACCGAGTCCACCGGACGGATGTCGACAATGACGCGCGCCGTGGCCGGCGGCGCCGACCGGCCCTGCCGTTCCTTGTGCTCAAGCCGTTTGGTGTCGAGCCGGAAGACCTCATCCGAGGTCGCGAAGCTCACCGTGGTGCCCGTCAGCTCCGGGCGGTAGCCGAGGCCCAGCACCAACTCACGCACATCCCCCGCGAGCGCCGTCGTCGGCACGGTCAATCGCAGCTCCCCGGCGGCGCCGACCACACCATGCGAGTCGAGCAGCCCGGCCAACAGCTCGCGCCGCTGGAACTCGCTCGCACGCAGGCAGGCGGCCGGAATACGGGCAGCGGCGTCCCGTCGACCGCCGCCTGCTGCCCCCGCATCGGCCGCTCCACGTCCGCTGGCCACGCCGTCGCCGGCCCGGCCGCCCTCCGAGCAGCCCGCACCAATCCGCTCCCCCAGCACATACGGGTCCACTGGCAGCTCCGCCTCGGGCAGCCGCAGCGCACCCGCGACAGCCACCGCATGAGCTGGCTCCCCACCGGCCCCCCGCACCGTCCGGGCCAACTCCGCAGTCGTCTGTGTCCCAGCCACCCCGACTGTCGCCCATTCGTGGGCGGCGTCGGCCACGATCACGCAACCGTCGTCGAAGGTGACCTTGAAGCACTCCCGGTCGGTCAGCACCTCGGTCGCCCGGACCACCGTGGTGATCGTGCCGTCGGCGGCCAGCAACTGGTCCCCGACGCCGACCGCGCCCATGGTCGTCCACCCGGTCGGTGTCGCCAGCGGCGTGTCCAGGGCGAGGGCCTTGCCGATGGCGGGCCGGGCGGCCAGCACGATCATCTGTCCCGGGTGCAGGCCGTTGGTTAGCTTGTCGAGGTCCACGAAACCGGTGGGTACGCCGATCATGCCGCCGCCACGGTGCCCAGCCCGTTCGATCTCGTCGACGGTTCCACTGATGATGTCGGCCAGCGGCAGGTAGTCCTCAGCCGCACGGCGCTCAGTGACCGCGTAGACCTCGGCCTGGGCGTTGTTCACGATGTCGTCGACGTCGCCGCCGTCGGTCGCGTACCCGAGTTGGACGATCCGCGTGCCGGCCTCCACCAGCCGCCGCAACACCGCGCGCTCCCGAACGATTCGTGCGTAGTAGCCGGCGTTCGCGGCCGTCGGCACCCCGGCCATGAGGTCGTGAATGTACGGAGCGCCGCCGACCCGCCCCAGCTCACCCCGTTTGGTCAGTTCGGCGACCACCGTGATGGCGTCGGCCGGCTCACCCCGCCCGTACAGGTCGATGATCGACTCGTAGATCAGTTCGTGGGCCGGCCGGTAGAAGTCCGAGCCGCGGATCTGCTCGATGACATCCGCGATCGCGTCCTTGGACAGGAGCATGCCACCGAGGACACTCATCTCCGCCGCGACGTCTTGTGGCGGCGTGCGGTCGAACCCCGGCGTGCCGAAGCTCGACTCAAGCTCCTCAATGGACATGGGGCCCCTTCCCTTGAGACCGGCCTGGTCTCTGTCTACCGCTGGCCACCCACATACTGACCGCTCACCGGGCACATCCAGGCGACATTAGAGCGCGGAGTCCGAGGTCGCAAAATGCTCCTGTGTATGTATCGGTGGACAACTTCGCCAACCTGTGGATCTCGGGTCGGGTACTGTGCACAGCCGGTGGATAACGATGTGGATGAGCAACCAGTTTCCGCGTCGATCCGCCGGTTTCAGCTTTCCGACCTGCCCAAATATTGCACCCAGGCTGTGGGGAAATAGATGTCTGCCGACACGCCGACGACACGCCGAGCACTCGATCGGCAGATCCTTGCCCTCGCCGTCCCCACCCTCGGGGCACTGGTCGCCGAACCGCTTTTCGTGCTCGTGGACAGCGCGGTCGTCGGTCACCTGGGAACCGCACCACTGGCCGGTCTCTCCCTGGCCTCGACGCTGCTCGTGACCCTCGTCGGCCTGTGCATCTTCCTGGCCTACGCCACGACGGCAGCCGTCTCCCGGCAGGTGGGGGCCGGTCAGGAGCGCGCTGCCATCCAGTCCGGAATTGACGGCTTGTGGCTCGCCGCCGGCCTGGGCCTCGTGTTGGGCACGGGCCTATGGTTCGCGGCACCGTGGGCCGTGGACATGATGGGCGGCGACGGCGCGGTCGCCGCCCAAGCCGTGATCTATCTCCGCTGGTCGGCTTTCGGGCTCCCGGGCATGCTCGTCGTACTCGCCGCCACCGGCGTGCTCCGGGGGTTGCTCGACGCCCGGACGCCCCTGGTCATCGCGGCCAGCGGGGCGGTCGTGAACATGGCCATGAACATCGCGCTGGTCTACGGGGCGCATATGGGTATCGCCGGCTCCGGCCTCGGCACGGCACTCACGCAGGTCGCTATGGGGGCGACGCTGACTGGTCCCGTCATTCGCCGGGCCAGGTCGGCCGGTGCTTCGTTGGCCCCCGCGGCTGGCGGCATCTGGGCGAATGCACGCGCGGGCACCCCGCTACTCGTCCGTTCCCTCTCCTTGCGTCTGGCCATTCTGCTCACGGTCTTCGTGGCCACCGCCCTCGGTGACGTTGCTTTGGCCGGGTATCAGGTGGTCGCGAGCGTCTGGGGGCTGACCGCTTTCGCGCTGGATGCCTTGGCCATCGCGGCACAGGGAATGATCGGCCATGGGCTCGGCGCCGACGACCTCCCGAGGGTACGTGCCGTACTCTCCCGGACCCTTCGCTGGGGAGTCGGCGCCGGCGCCGTTCTAGGTCTGGTGGTGGGCGCGGCCGGTTGGTGGCTGGCTCCCCTGTTCACCAGTGACGCCGATGTGCGCCTCGCCGTGGCCCTGGGCTTGGGGGTCTGCGGGCTCTTCATGCCGATGGCGGGTTGGGTCTTCGTGCTCGACGGCGTCCTGATCGGAGCCGGCGACGGCCGCTATCTGGCTTGGGCCGGCATGGGCACATTGCTCGCCTATCTTCCCTTCGCTCTGGGCGTGCGCTCCTGGGCGCCCGACGGCGCTGTCGGGCTGGCCTGGCTGTGGGCAGGTTTCGCTGGGGTGTTCATGGCGGCCCGAGCAATCACCACCGGCCTGCGGGCGCGCGGCGACCACTGGCTGGTCACCGGGGCCGGGTGACGCGAGTGGCGGCAGTCAGCGTCTGGCGGCGGCCTGCAACGCCTGACAGCGGCGCGCCGGGCAGCAGCCGCGCCGGGACCGGATAGCCGAAGGCCCGGTCCGAACCTGCGGACCGGGCCTTCGAGAGCAAGCGATCAGCTCGCCGCGACCACCTTGACGGCAACGCTGGCGACGACCTCGGGGTGCAGGCGCACCGAGACCGTGTAGTTACCCACGGACTTGATGGCCTGGGCGACCTCGATCTTGCGCTTGTCGACCTGGGGGCCGTCAGCGTCGGCGATCGCCTGGGCGATGTCGGCGGTGGTCACCGCACCGAAGAGTCGTCCACTGGCGCCGGCCTTGGCCGACACCGTCACCGGCTTGGCCTGCAGCGAGTCGCGCGCGGCAGCGGCGTCGTCGCGGGAAGCGATCTCACGGGCCTTGCGGGCCTTGCGAATCGCCGAGATCTGCGACTCGGCGCCCTTGGTCCACGGCGTCGCGAGACGACGGGGAATGAGGTAGTTACGGGCGTACCCGTCCTTGACCTCGATGACGTCACCGGGCTCACCGAGGCCGGTCACGTCGTGGGTCAGAATGATCTTCGCCATGTCAGGTCCCTTCCCCTCAGCGCGCTGTCGAGGTGTAGGGCAGCAGGGCCATCTCGCGGGCGTTCTTCACCGCACGCGCGATCTGGCGCTGTTCCTGGACGGAGACGCCGGTGACCCGGCGGGCGCGGATCTTTCCACGGTCGGAGATGAACTTGCGCAGCAGCGCGGTGTCCTTGTAGTCGACGGCTTCGATCTTGGCCGACTTCAGCGGGTTGGACTTCTTCTTGGGCTTACGCACCACAGGCTTCGCCATGGTGTTGCTCCTTTACAGGTGCGGTCCGGCTCAGGCGACGAGGTCGCGGCCGAAGTACGAATAATGATCTAGAAGGGAGGTTCGTCAGAGAACGAGCCGCCCGACGATGCCGGTCCGGCCGTGGCCCACGGGTCGTCCTGCCGGTTCGAGCCACCGCCGGAGGAGCTGAACCCGCCCCCACCGCCGCCGCCGAATCCGCCGCCACCGCCCGAACGCTGGGTGCGGCTGACCTTCGCCTGCGCGTTGCGCAGAGAAGGGCCGACCTCGTCCACCTGCAGTTCGACCACGGTGCGCTTCTCGCCCTCGCGGGTCTCATAGGAGCGCTGCGTGAGCCGACCTTGGACGATGACGCGCATCCCCTTGGTCAGCGACTCGGCGACGTTCTCGGCAGCGTCTCGCCACACTGAGCACTGGAGGAACAGCGAGTCGCCGTCCTTCCATTCGTTGGTCTGCCGGTCGAAGGTGCGCGGCGTCGAGGCCACCCGGAAGTTAGCCACGGCCACGCCCGCAGGCGTGAAGCGCAGCTCCGGGTCGGCTACGAGGTTTCCGACTACCGTGATGACGGTGTCACCAGCCATGGGAACTCCCTGAAGGTCGGGTCGAAGATCAGCGCGCGTCCGTGCGCAGGGTCTTGGTGCGCAGCACGGACTCGTTGAGGCCGAGCTGACGGTCCAGTTCCTTGGCGGTGTCGGACGTCGCGGTGAAGTCGATGACGGCGTAGATGCCCTCAGACTTCTTCTTGATGTCGAAAGCCAACCGGCGCCGACCCCAGATGTCCACCTTGTCGACACTGCCGCCCTGCTTGCCGACAACGGCCAGCATGGTGTCGAGCGACGGGGCGACGGTGCGCTCCTCGATGTCAGGGTCGAGGATCATCATCAGTTCGTAATGACGCATGCGAATAACCCACCTCCTCTGGTCTTGGCGGCCACGGTCCATCCGTGGCAGGAGGGTTCATGCATCGCTGTCTCGATCGGCTCCGGGGAGCCAGGCGCACGTGCGCCCAGACAGCAGTGGCCCAGCCTACCCGCCCGGGGGCCGGGCGGGAAATCGTGGGGGTGGACGGCCAGGGCGTATCACCGCAACGGTGAGTGGTGTTGTGGCGGTTCCGACCTGTAAGTACTGAACGTCCCGCAGATCGGATGAGCCGGATCCAGTTGGTTCCTTGACCGAAGAACCGTGCCTGCTCTCTCCTGCGATTTGACTTTATTCAGTATGCTTCTTCGGGGTCCTTGTTAGTGTGCGGGCTAGTCATCGAAATTCTTACCCATTGAGCGACAGGAGGGGCCTTAGTCGTATAGGCTATATTGATGGCCAGGAACCAAACTCGTCGGTTTTGGTGAGTGGCAGTTCTACGCGTCCTGGCCATGGTTCTTTAGGGGTCCATCCGTCTACTTCGAGGGCGCTGGATATCTTCTCCGCCAGTTCCTTGGGCTTAACTGGCTCGTCGGGTGCTAGTACGACCTCGCCGTCGGCTTGGACCCACCAGGGCGGGTCGCCTCGACCGAAGAAGTCCACGTCTCCTTCGCGCTGACCGACCCCCCACATGTTCTCCTGCGCGAGTTGGAGCCCGTCTGTCTCTGCCAAGATCTGTGTACCGATTTCGCGGGCTCGCGTTTCGAGTTGTTCGATGCTAACGCCGTCGTCCTTTTCGCTGGTGACACATGCGGTCAGGGTCGTGACTGTCAGGACCAACGCGAGGGCGCAGGCCAGTCTCAGTGTGCGGGACTGTTTCATTACTCGACCTCGATGTAGTGGGGGTGTAGCCGGGTCGGTCGTTGCCATCGGTCAGGACAGGGAACCATTTAGGTCCGTAGTCGAAGACTCGCACCGGTTCGTAGCCGTCCCTCGCCCAGATTTCCACCCGGTCACCGACCATGACCCCAATGATGTTACGGAAGAGGTAGAGGAACTCTCATACCAGGCGGGTGACCCCTGGCGTGTCCAAAGGCGAGGTCCCGTGGCCGATGGGATTGCCTCGCTACCGGTTGCGGCCATAGTCGTCTTCCAGGTACCCGAACTTTGCCCCAGGATCCACCGGGTCCTTGTTGGTGTGCGGGCTGGTCAGGGAGATCCCGACTCGTTGCGCAATGGGTGGCGGCTCGACGCTATAGGTGATGTTGATGGTCCAAGTGCCGAGTTCGTCGGTTCTGGTGAATGGGAGTTCGATGCGGCCCGGCCAGGGATTTTTGGGCGTCCACCCATTAGCTTCGAGGACGGCGGCTATCCGTTCGGCTAGTTCCTTTGGTTTGACGGGTTCATCGGGTGATAGCTCGATATCGCCGTCGGCCTGAACCCACCAGGGCGGGTCGCCCTGCCCGAAGAAATCGACATCGCCCTCCCGAGGCTCGACAGCCCAAGCATTTTTTTGGAAGAGTTTGAGCCCATCAGACTCAGTAAGAAGTCTTGTGCCAATCTCGCAGGATCGCGTCGCCAGTTGTTCAAGGCTCACGCCGTCGTCCTTTCCACATCCGCCAAGGGCAGCTGTCAGTAGTGCCAACGCGAGGGCGCAGGCCAGTCTCAGTGTGCGGGACTGTTTCATTACTCGACCTCGATGTAGTGAGGGGTGTAGCCGGGTCGGTCGTTGCCGTCGGTCAGGACAGGGAACCATTTGGGTCCGTAGTCGAAGACTCGCACTGGTTCGTAGCCGTCCCTCGCCCAGATTTCTACCCGGTCCCCGACAAGGACCGGGACTGTCCGTTGAGCGGTGGGTAAGGGTGGTCATTGTTAGTTGGTTTCCGTCGGGGTCAGGCGTCCGGCGAAGGTGATGGCGAAGGCGTTAAGTGCTGCCTTCCACCTGATGACCCATCGTGCCTTACCTCGGCCGGTTGGGTCCAGGGACCGAGTCACCGGGTTCAGGCACTTGAGTGCGTTGGTCGTGCAGATGATCTTGCGGATCTCTACGTCCCAGTCGAGGAACGGGGTGAACTCGTTCCTCGTGTTTTTCCATAGTTGGATTGCTGCCGGGCATTTGGTCCCCATCGTGTTCGTTCGACGTATCGGCTGCGCCCTTTTCACCGTCATCGTCCCCAGATGCTCGGCCATTTCCTCTTTGAGAGCGGTCTCGATGACCTGCTTCGTCAGCCTGGACAACAAACCCTCAGACTCCACCAGGGAAGACCAGTGCCCCAACCCCTTATGAATAGGCTTCTCAGTAAGGTTCCTCGGGGTCCTTGTTGGTATGCGGGCTGGTGAGTGAGATCATCACGCGTTGGGCTTTAGGTGATGGCTCGGTCTGGTAGGTGATTCTAAGACTCCAAGTTCCCAGATCGTCGGTCTTGGTAAAGGGGAGTTCGAGGCGTCCCGGCCAGGGTTCTTTCGGAATCCAACCATGAGCTTCGAGGGATGCAGACATTCGCTCCGCCAGCTCCTTTGGTGTCACTTCCTCATCGACAGCTAGAGACACGAAACCGTCGGCTTGGACCCACCAGGGTGGGTCGCCTTGGCCGAAGAAGTCCACGTCTCCTTCGCGCTGACCGACCCCCCAAATATTCTCCTGCGCAAGTTTGAGCCCGTCTGTCTCTGCCAGGATCTGTGTACCGATTTCGCGGGCTCGTTTTTCGAGTTGTTCGATGCTCACGCCGTCGTCCTTTTCGCTGGTGACACATGCGGTCAGGGTCGTGACTGTCAGGACCAACGCGAGGGCGCAGGCCAGTCTCAGTGTGCGGGACCGTTGCATTACTCGACCTCGATGTAGTGGGGGGTGTAGCCGGGTCGGTCGTTGCCGTCGGTCAGGACAGGGAACCATTTGGGTCCGTAGTCGAAGACTCGCACTGGTTCGTAGCCGTCTGGCGCCCAGATTTCTACCCGGTCTCCGACAAGGACCCCGATGATGTTCTGAAACGACGTGGAGGTCTTCTCATACCAGGCGGGGTCACCTCCGGTGTGTCCACAGGTGAGGTCCCGTGGCCGATGCGATTGCCTCGCTACAGGTTGCAGCCGTAGTCATCTTCCAGGTACCCGAATTTTGCCCCAGGATCCACGGGGTCCTTGTTAGTATGCGGGCTAGTCAGCTCAATAGTCACCCACTGCGCCTGGGGAGGCGACTTTGTGCCGTAGGTAACTATCATGCTCCAAGTACCTAGGTCATCGGTCTTGGAGAACGGAAATTCCGGGCGGCCAGGCCAGGGGTCTCTGGGCGCCCATCCATTGGCTCGAAGAACTGTCGCCATTCGCTCGGCGAGTTCCTTGGTCGTGGTCGGCTCATCAAACGAAAGAGAAACACGTCCGTCGGCTTGGACCCACCACGGGGGGTCGCCCTGCCCGAAGAAGTCAACATCACCCTCCCGAGGCTCGACAGCCCAAGCGGTCTCTTGTGCAAGGCTCAAGCCTTCCGCTTCCCCGAGGAACTGTGGACCTATTTCGCAGGCTCGTGCTGCTAATTGTTCAAGGCTCACGCCGTCGTCCTTTCCACATCCGCCAAGGGCAGCTGTCAGTAGTGCCAACGCGAGGGCGCAGGCCAGTCTCAGTGTGCGGGACTGTTTCATTACTCGACCTCGATGTAGTGGGGGGTGTAGCCGGGTCGGTCGTTGCCGTCGGTCAGGACAGGGAACCATTTGGGTCCGTAGTCGAAGACTCGCACTGGTTCGTAGCCGTCTGGCGCCCAGATTTCTACCCGGTCCCCGACCATGACCCCGATGATGTTCCGAAACGACGTGGAGGTCTTCTCGTAGACGGTGGAGTGGCTCGTGTTCCAGCCAGTGTCATCCACCTGACCCTTGGAGTGATCGTTGACATCCAACCAGCCAGTCTCCAGGCGGGTGACCCCCGGGGTGTCCAAAGGTGAGGTCCCATGACCCAAGGGCGGACCCAACTCAAGGTTCTGGATGCGGCCGACGATCCCGTCATGACGGGCCATCAACGCATAATGCGGGACATCCTTGGTATACGGGAACTCATCAATCCCCCGGATACCGTTACCCAACCCGGCACTGGAGACATACATGATCCGGTCCGCCCGCAACCCCACACTCTCCGCCGTGGAAACCACTGTCCCACCGTAGGAATGCCCCTCCACCGTCAACGTGGACCCCGGGTGGACATCGATCGCCGCAGCAAAGTCCCGCAACCGTGGCGCCATGAGCTGGGCATAAAGCGGCGAAGCAGCATCAGCCAACTGCGGAAGCCTGCCATCCGCCCACACCACCGTGGCACTCGCAGCAAACTTGTTCGCGGCTACGTACATGTCGGTGGCCCGGTTATTCGGATTGGTGAAGTTATCAATCCGAGTCCCAGTCCCTGGCACGTGTACGACCACGTTCTTCATCCAGGCTGGGATATCCCCGTGCTCGTCATAAGCCCCGTGGTAAATCCCGATCGCCTCCCGCGACGGATCGAAAACCACCACCTCCTGACCCCGCCGAACATGAGGATCCCCAGCTTCGTCGAACAACCAGAGTCGTTCAGCACGAATGGGGTTGTCGGCTTGGGGGTCTTCGAGGAGGTTCTCCAGCAATCGGATCCGGTTACGCAGGTCCGCGCGTTGACCTGCGACCTGGCCCGCTTGAGCGGCTTTGAGCCCGTACGTGTCATAAGACAGGTCCACCACCGGCAACGCGTCCAGCTCAGCTTGGAGTCGTTTGATCTCAGCACGGATATTCGCCCGGTTCGCCACCGCCCGGAACATCAACGGAACCCCGTCCAGGTTGCCCATGATCATCGGATCAGCCTTGATCAACCGGTCCCGATCACCCGGCGAAAGCGTGTCCCACACCGCCCGCACCGCCTGCGCATCCGGCAACCGAGCCAAAGCAGCCTGAACCGCCCTGGGTTTGATGCCGTTCCTTTCTGAGTCGCCGACCAGGAAGGATGGGCTCATGCCCAAGAAGATCGATCCGGGGATCAAGGCGCGTGCTGTGCGTCTGGTGTCCGACCACCTCGGGGAGTACTCGTCGTT
>JAVBNE010000011.1:0-77591 GCA_031551755.1 Cellulomonadaceae bacterium
CATGTCAAACCCAGGTAAGGTTCTTCGCGTTGCATCGAATTAATCCACATGCTCCGCCGCTTGTGCGGGCCCCCGTCAATTCCTTTGAGTTTTAGCCTTGCGGCCGTACTCCCCAGGCGGGGCGCTTAATGCGTTAGCTGCGGCACAGAGACCGTGGAATGGCCCCCACACCTAGTGCCCACCGTTTACGGCGTGGACTACCAGGGTATCTAATCCTGTTTGCTCCCCACGCTTTCGCTCCTCAGCGTCAGTATCGGCCCAGAGACCCGCCTTCGCCACCGGTGTTCCTCCTGATATCTGCGCATTTCACCGCTACACCAGGAATTCCAGTCTCCCCTGCCGAACTCCAGTGATGCCCGTATCGACCGCAAGCCCACAGTTAAGCTGCAGGTTTTCACGACCGACGCGACACACCGCCTACGAGCTCTTTACGCCCAATAATTCCGGACAACGCTCGCACCCTACGTATTACCGCGGCTGCTGGCACGTAGTTGGCCGGTGCTTCTTCTCGACCTACCGTCAACCCACAAAAAGTGGACCTTCGTCGATCGCGAAAGAGGTTTACAACCCGAAGGCCGTCATCCCCCACGCGGCGTCGCTGCGTCAGGCTTCCGCCCATTGCGCAAGATTCCCCACTGCTGCCTCCCGTAGGAGTCTGGGCCGTGTCTCAGTCCCAGTGTGGCCGGTCGCCCTCTCAGGCCGGCTACCCGTCGTCGCCTTGGTAGGCCATCACCCCACCAACAAGCTGATAGGCCGCGAGCCCATCCCCTCCCGATAAATCTTTCCAAACACCACCATGCGGTGACATCTCATATCCAGTATTAGCCCCGGTTTCCCGGAGTTATCCCGAAGGAAAGGGCAGGTTACTCACGTGTTACTCACCCGTTCGCCACTAATCCACGGTGCAAGCACCGCTTCATCGTTCGACTTGCATGTGTTAAGCACGCCGCCAGCGTTCGTCCTGAGCCAGGATCAAACTCTCCGTAAAGAAAACACAAACCACCCACCACAACAGCAGGCGATTCAACCATACGGAAAACAACACCCACAACAGGTGCCATCCCCCAACCCCGAACCGAAAACTCGCGTCTCCAGTCCAAAAAAATCAAACCATCAGCAGGCACAAACCACCCAGCCACCACAACGGCAACCAAACAGCCCACACCCACCAAAACGGCATCGACAAACAAACACACTGTTGAGTTCACAAACAACCACCACACACCCCACCCCACACCAACCAAGACGCAGAATGAAAGGGGTTTGCTCGCTCTGCGGTCGATTCCGGCCAGCTGGCCGGTTCGTCCCGGCGGGCGAACGACCTGAAGCTTCGCACACTCTTGGGGCCGTCGTCAAACCGAGCCGGACGCCTGTGTCACGGCGGGCCTGCCGACCGCGGAGTACCAGCGGTCGCGGACTCTCCGCACCGCCCTCCAGGGTACATATCCGGTGGTCGCGCGGCCGACGCGATCACCGGTCTCCGGCGCCCTGAGATGACCCGCCGAGGGCCGGTCCACCCCGCGTAAGGTCGGGTTGTGCCACATGAGATCCGGCTTGCGACATTCGCGGATACAGCGGCTGTCGTGGAGCTTGCCGCGCTGACCTTTCCGTTGGCCTGCCCACAGGACGCCGACCCGCAGGCCGTCGCCGCCCACATCGCCACCCACCTGTCGAGCACCCAGGTCACGCGTTGGCTGCGTAGTGACGATCACCATCTGATCGTGGCGGACTCCCCCGCCGGGCTGATGGGCTATGCCCTCCTCATTCACGGCCCCGCACAAGACCCGGATATCAGCGCCGTCGTCGGCACCGGACCGTCGGTGGAGCTCTCGAAGATCTACGTCCGTCCCGAAGCGCAGGGCACCGGCGTCGCACGTGACCTCATGACGGCAGCGTTGGCGGCCGCGGTGGAACAGGCTCCCGGTCGACGCGTCTGGCTGGGTACCAACGGTGAGAACGCCCGCGCCCAGGCGTTCTACCGCAAGTCGGGCTTCGAGGCGGTCGGCAAGCGCACCTACGTCGTCGGCGGGGAATCACACGACGATGTCGTGATGGCGCGTTCCACGGCACTCGCCCCGTAACGGTCTCCCGGGCCTGTGTTCCTCCCCGCGGTCAACCGATGTGCAGGCCGGGCCCTCCTACCGTTGGGAGAACGCCGCGTCGAAGGCTGCCTCCGGCGCGGCGAAAGCCAGCCGCCGGACGAAGTCCAGCGCCTCGGGAGCGCCCACCAGCCGGTCCATCCCCGCGTCCTCCCACTCGACCGAGATCGGTCCGTCGTAACCGATCGTGTTGAGCATCCGGAAGGCGTCCTCCCACGGCACGTCCCCGTGGCCGGTCGAGATGAAGTCCCACCCACGCCGCGGATCTGCCCACGGGAGATGCGAACCGAGCCGGCCATTGCGCCCGTTGCCCATCCGCTTCTTCGTGTCCTTGCAGTCCACGTGGTAGATCCGGTCACGGAAATCCCACAGGAAGCTCACCGGGTCGAGGTCCTGCCAGACCATATGGCTCGGATCCCAGTTGAGCCCAAACGCTTCACGGTGACCGATCGCATCCAGCGTCCGCACCGTCGTCCAGTAGTCATAGGCGATCTCGCTCGGGTGTACCTCATGGGCGAAGCGCACCCCCACCTCGTCGTAGACGTCCAGGATCGGGTTCCACCGGTCCGCGAAGTCCTGGTATCCGGCATCCACCATCGCCTGGGAGGCCGGTGGGAACATCGCCACGTACTTCCAGATCGCGGACCCCGTGAAGCCGACCACCACGTCCACCCCGAGCTTCCGTGCGAGCCGCGCGGTGTGCTGCATCTCCTCCGCCGCCCGGGAGCGCACCCCCTCGGGGTCGCCGTCACCCCAGACCACATCGGGCAGGATGTCGCGGTGCCGCGCGTCGATCGGGTCGTCACAGACTGCCTGCCCCTTGAGGTGATTGGAAATCGCGTAGACCTTCAGGCCGTGCCGTGCGAGCAGATCGAGTTTTCCCTGGACATACTCGTCGTCGTCCCACCGCCAGGGATCGAGGTGATCGCCCCAGCAGGCGATCTCCAGCCCGTCGTACCCCCAGTCCGCGGCCAACCGCGCTACCTCGGCCAAAGGTAGATCCGCCCACTGGCCGGTGAACAAGGTGATCGGTCGTGCCATGATGTGCTCCCTCTCGCAAAGACTGTCGGTATCAGAGGTCGATCCAGTGACCACCACCGGTCGCGCTCGTCTCCACCGCGGCGAGTACCCGCTGAACGGCGAGGCCGTCGGCAAAGGTCGGCGCCGGCTGCGTGCCGGTCGCGATCCCCGTCACCAGATCGACCACCTGGTGGGTGAAGGCGTGTTCGTAACCCAGGCCGTGGCCCGCCGGCCACCAGTGGGCGATATACGCATGTGCGGGTTCGGTCACCACGATTCGCCGGAACCCGCCGGTCGCCGCGTCCTCGGCGGCGTCGAAGTAGTGCAGGACGTTCATGTCCTCGAAGTCGAAGGCCAACGATCCCGCGGACCCGTTGATCTCCAGCCGGATGGCGTTCTTGCGTCCGTAGGCGAACCGGGTGGCCTCGAAGGTGCCCAGCCCGCCGCCGGAGAATCGCCCGAGGAAGACTGCGGCGTCGTCCACGGTCACCGGACCACGCTCCGTGCCGCTGCGGCCCGACAACCCGCCGAACTCCGCCGCCACCGGTCGCTCGGGAACGAAGGTCTCCAGCAGACCCACCACACCCGTCAGCCGCTGCCCCGTGATGAACTGGGTGAGGTCGATGATGTGGGCGCCGATGTCTCCCAGCGCACCGGAGCCGGCCTTGGTCTTGTCGAGCCGCCAGGACAGCGGGGTCTGCGGGTCGGCGATCCAGTCCTGCAGGTACTGCGCCCGCACGTGCCGGATCGTGCCGATCCGGCCGTCGGCGACCAATTGGCGGGCCAACTGAACGGCCGGCACCCGCCGGTAGGTGAAGCCGACCATCGCCACAAGCCCCTGCGCGGCCGCCGCCGCGGCGGCATCCGCCATGGTCTGCGCCTCGGCCACCGAGTTCGCCAGCGGCTTCTCGCAGAGCACGTGCGTCCCGGCCGCGAGCGCCCCCAGCGCGATCTCCGGGTGGGAGTCCCCGGGCGTGCAGATGTCGACCAGGTCGACGTCATCGCGGTCGACGGCGGCCCGCCAGCCGGTCGCCGACGACTCCCAGCCCAACCGTTCGGCCGCAGCCCGCGCCCCCGCGCCGTCCCGTCCCGCCACCACGCGCATGCGAGGACGCAACGGCAGGTCGAAGAACCGCGAGGCTGTACGCCACGCCTGAGAATGCGCCGCCCCCATGAAGGCGTAACCCACCATCGCGACACCCAGGGCGGGTTTCGGATCCGTCATCGTCTACCTCCGTCCGTGGTCGCCCACCGCCGGTGGGCGACCACGCGTTGGGCTCAGGACTCGAAGGCGGAGTCCAGGTACTCGTCCACGTTGTCCTTGGTCACGACCGGCGCGTAGAGCTGGATCTGCCGCGGGACACCGAAGGACGCCAGGTCACTCATCGACTTGCCCTGGACGGCCAGACGCGCCAGCTTGATCCCGTCGGCCGCTTGGGTCGAGGGGTAGATGACGGTCGCCTTCAGCACCGTGTTGTCCTCCTTGATGGCGCGCATCACATTGGCCGAACCCGCACCACCGACCATGAAGAACTCGTCCCGGCCCGCGTTGTCGATCGCGGCCAGCACGCCGACGCCCTGGTCGTCGTCATGGTTCCAAATGGCATCGATCTTCGGGGCGGCCTGCAACAGGTTGGCCGCCGCCTGCTCGCCACCCTGGACGGTGAAGTCGGCCGCGACGCGGTTGCTGACCTTCAGCCCGCAGCCCTTGAGGGCGTCGGCGAACCCCTTGCTGCGGTCCTGGGTCAGGGGCAGCGAGTCGATGCCGGCGATCTCCGCGATGATCGAATCCGGTTTGCCGCTGAGTTGCTCGCAGATGTAGGTACCGGCGCTGACACCCATGCCGTAGTTGTCACCGAGGATGGTGGCGCGGGCCGCAAAGGGGCTGTCGAACTCCCGGTCGACGTTGATGACGACGATCCCGGCCTCCATCGCCTCGGTGGCGACCTCGGTCAGCGCCGAGCCGTCGAAGGGCAACAGCACGATCGCGTCGACCTTGTCGTTGATGAACCCCTCGATCTGGCTGATCTGCAGATTCACGTCATTGGTGCCCTCGGCGACTCGCAGTTCGACGTCGTCGTACTTCTTGGCCTCGGCCTGGGCACTCTTGGTGATGGCGCCCATCCAGCCGTGGTCGGCGGCCGGTGCGGAGAAGCCGATGACGACCTTCTCGCCGGAGGCGTCGTTGTCGGAGGCGGCGTTGTTACCGCCGTCGCCGGTCGAGTCGTCGCCCGACGAGTTGGATGTACAACCGGCCACCAGCAGTGCGGCGCTCGCGGCAGCGATCACCGCGCCTGCCAGTCGGCGGGACTTGGTGCGTGCGGACATGAGATCTCCCTCGGAACGGTCCAATCGGATGGGTGGAGTCACGTTGCCTGACTGCGGGCAGCGAAACGTTGTTGCAGGAGCACCGCGGCGACGATAATGACGCCCTTGGCGATGAGTTGGACCGAGTTCTCCAGGTTGTTCTGGACGAACACATTGGTCAGCGTGGTGAAGATCAGGACACCGAGGACGGTGCCGACGATGGTGCCGCGCCCCCCGGAGAGCAGTGTTCCGCCGACGACGACGGCCGCGATGGCGTCCAGTTCGTAGAACATGCCGTTCGTGGACGAGCCGGCGGTCGTGCGGGCCAGGATCATCACGGCTGCGATGCCTGCCGCCAACCCCACCAAGGCGTAGAGATACATGGTGTGCCGCTTGACGCGGATGCCGGCGAGGCGGGCGGCTTCGGGGTTGCCGCCGACGGCGATCGTGCGCCGCCCGAAGGTCGTCCGGTTGAGCAGCAGCCAGCCGGCGACGGCCACCACTACGAACATCCAGACCAGGATGGGCACTCCGAGCAGGTCGCCACGCAGTGCGTCGAGGAAGGGTTGAACGGTCACCACCTGGGTGCGCCGGTTGGCGATGAGCTCGGCCAGCCCGCGAGCGGCGACCATCATCGCGAGTGTCGCGATGAAGGCGACCACCTGGCCGTAGGCAACCAGGACGCCGTTGATCAACCCGCAACCGACCCCTACGGCGAGCGCGATCCACACCATGAAAAGCCAGTGGGTATCGGCCGCGATGGTCTGGGTGGCCACGGTGGTCGCCCAGACGGAGGCGAGGCCGAGGACGGACCCGACCGAGAGATCGATGCCGCCACCGGTGATCACGAAGGTCATGCCGATCGACAGCACGCCGATCACGGCGGCCAACCGCAGGATGGTCAGCACATTGTCGATGCTGGCGAACCGTTCACCGGCGGTGATGTAGCCGATGACGCACAGGATGATGAGCGCGATGACGAGGCCGATGTTGCGGCCCAAGGCCCCGGAGAGCAGCGCCGGTCGCCGCCGCGTGGGCAGGTCACCGGCGGTCTCGACCCGTTGTGATTCATCGGCCGCGACACTCGCGGCGGCCTGAGGTGTTCCGGAGTCGCTCACGCGGCACTTCCCTCCATGACGAGGTCGAGCACGTGGTGCTCGTCGATCGAGGCCGCGGGTCCGGAATGGACGACGCGGCCCTCTGAGATGACCAGCACGCGGTCGCAGAGACCGAGTACCTCCGGGATCTCGCTGGAGACCACCAGAACCGCCGCGCCCTGGTCGGCCAGGGCGCGGATGAGCGCGTAGATCTCGGCGCGGGCGCCGACGTCGACCCCGCGCGTCGGTTCGTCGAGCAGGAGCACCCGGCAGCCGTGCACGAGCCAGCGCCCGAGCAGGACCTTCTGCTGGTTGCCGCCGGAGAGGGTGCGTGCGTCGCGTTCCACCTGGGGCGGGCGCAGGTCCAGTGCCTTGACCTGCTCGGCCGCCGCGCGTCGTTCCGAACGCTCATCGAGCAGGGGTCCGCGCGCGAACCGAGAGAAAGCCGAGAGTGTGATGTTCCGGTAGACCGGCTCGTCGAGCAGTAGCCCCTGGCTCTTTCGCTCCTCAGGGCACAGTCCGATGCCGGCGGCCACGGCGGCGGGTACGGAACCCGGGCGCAAGCGGCGATCGCCAACGGTGACAGTGCCTGCCGAGGACCGGCGGGCACCGAAGATCGTCTCCAGGATCTCGGAGCGACCGGAGCCGACCAGCCCGGCCAACCCTACGACCTGGCCGGCGCGGATCCGCACCGACAGGTCCTCGAAGACGCCGCGCAAGGCCAACCCCTCGACATCGAGCACCACCGGGGCCGAGTCATCAGGTTCGCGGGGTGGCGGGAACGCGTACTCCACCCCTCGTCCGGTCATGAGGCGGATCAGTTCGGCGGTGGGCGTACCCGCGACGTCTAGGTTCTGCGCGACGGTGCGACCGTCCTTGAGCACCGTGATCCGATCACCGATCTGCCGGATCTCCTCCAGCCGGTGGGAGATGTACACCACGGCAACCCCGGAGGCCGTCAGCTCCCGGACCACCCGGAAGAGGTTCGCGACCTCCCCGGAGTCCAGCACGGCGGACGGTTCGTCCATGATGATCACCCGCGCGTCGCGGGACAGGGCGCGGGCCATCGAGACGATCTGCTTCCCGGCGGCCGAGAGCCGCCCGACCTCCCGGGTAGGTGCGATCTCCGAGTGTCCGAGCCTGCGTAGCAGCTCGCGAGTCTGCCGGATCGCCGCCCGGCGCTGAGAGAAGCCAGCGCTGGACAGTTCGTGGCCCAGAAGGATGTTCTCCGCCACGCTCAGTCCGTCGACGACGTCGAGTTCCTGGTACATGGCCGCCACCCCGAGACGGAGGGCCGCGACGGGGTTGGGCACCGTGACCGTGGTGCCGTCGATGCGTATCTCACCGGCGTCGGGCTGGTGAGCGCCCGAGAGCACCTTGATCAGCGTGGACTTACCGGCACCGTTCTGCCCCAGCAGGCAATGCACCTCGCCGGGCCGGATCTCCAGGTCGACGCCGTCGAGCGCGCGGGCACCGGGGAACTGCTTGACGATGCCAGTCATCTGCAACAGGGGTGGGTCTGCTGTGACCATGAGCGTGAACCTACTGAGCTTTCGCCGACTCGCAATCAGAAGTCATGCGCCCGACTCACTGTTATCGATCTGTGACGCTAAAAGAGTCCGATCTGCCGTCGAGAAGACTTCATGATTCACTGTGCGGATGGTGGAAGTCGCGAAGTCAGCGCCTCGGTCAAGCCTCGCCGGTGAGGTCTTCCAGTTGCTCCGCGACGGACGGCCCCGCACCAAAGCCGACCTCGTCGCACAAACAGGCCAAGCACGCTCGACGATCTCCCAGCGGATCGATCAGTTGCTCGCGAGCGGATTGATCACCGCGGCGGGCGAAGCCGTCTCGACCGGAGGCCGGCCGCCGTCCATGTTCTCCTTCAAACCCGACGCGCGGATCGTGCTCGCAGTCGACCTGGGCGCCACCCACGCCCGCCTCGCGATCACGGATCTGTCGTCGACCGTGCTGGCGGAGGTCGCAGCACCATTGTCGATCGCGGATGGCCCGGACCTGGTGCTGCGCTGGGTGGAGGAGAACGGCAAGAAGCTCATCGCGACCGCCGGTCGCGCGATGACTGAGCTCGTCGGCGTCGGGGTCGGCCTTCCCGGCCCGGTCGAACACTCCACCGGCCGGCCTACCAACCCGCCGATCATGCCCGGATGGGACGACGTCGACGTCCCGGGAATCCTGGCGAGCTCCTTTCACGTGCCCGTGCTGGTCGACAACGACGTGAACATCATGGCGTTGGGGGAACACCGCGCTGCTTGGTCCGCGGTCTCGGACCTGCTCTTCGTCAAGGTGGCCACCGGCATCGGCTCCGGCATCATCGCGGACGGGGCTTTGCGGCGCGGCGCTCAGGGGGCCGCCGGAGACATCGGCCATGTGGCGGTGCCGGGCGGCGGTGATGTGCCCTGCCGGTGTGGGAACGTCGGATGCCTGGAGGCGATCGCGAGCGGCCAGGCGATCGCGGCAGCGCTGGCCGGGTCCGGGCTGACGGCAGCGAATAGTGCCGATGTGGTCGCCTTGGTCCGTGCGGGTGACATGCGCGCCAGCCACGCCGTCCGGCAGGCCGGCCGGGACCTGGGGGCGGTGCTGGCCGCCTGCGTGAGCATGCTCAACCCCTCCGTAATCGTGATCGGCGGCATCGTCGCCGAGGCCGGTGAGCACCTCATCGCCGGGATCCGCGAAGTCGTCTACCAGCGCTCACTCCCCCTGGCGACCCAGCACCTGCGGATCGTCACCTCCCAGGCCGGCACGCATTCGGGTGTGCGCGGGGCCGCTGCCATGGCGATCGACCACGTGCTGGCCCCGGAGGCGATCGACGCGCTCCTGGGGTGAGCCGACGTACCAAATGCCTATGGCAAGGCCCGGTTGCAGCAACCGTCGGCCGAGTGCTGAGCCCGCGTACCGTAGGCCTGTGGCAACACCCGAAGAGATGATGGCCGCCGTCACCGAGACGATGGCGGCCCGCACCGGACGTGACCTGGAGAGCTGGGTCGAGCTGACCCGCCGGGACTTCGTGAATGCGGGCGGGGACCCGCTCGACCAGCGAGCCGTGCGCAACTGGCTCCGGGACGTGCACGGAGTCCGGCAGAACAGCCAGTGGGCGATCGCATTCGAGGTCGCGCGGCGTGCCGGGTGGTCGATGCCGACCGTCGCCGAGTTCGTCGACCAGCAGTACACGGGCAAGAAGGCAGTGCTGCGGCCGGTCTACGACGCCCTGGCGCCGCGGATTCTCGCCCTCGGCGAGGATGTACACGCTGAGGGCCGGGCCACCTACATTCCCTTTGTCCGGGCCCGCCAGTTCGCCGCCGTCGGCCCCATGACCACGACGCGTGTGGATGTCGGTCTACGGTTCACGGCTCCGCCGGCCAGCGAGCGCCTGGAACCCGCCAAGGCCCCGGGGCAGGCCACCCACCGGGTGCGGCTCGCCACGGTGACCGAGGTGGACGACGAACTGCTCGGCTTGCTCCGGATCGCCTACGAGCAGAACGGCTGACGCGCCGAGCCGGCGCAATCCGCGCGCCGGGTCACATGTCGAGCCGACGCAATCCGACGGGTGTCGGCCCCTACCCCACCGCCTCCGGACCGCCCTCCAGCAGGGCGACGAAGCCTGCCTCATCGAGGATCGGCCGGCCGAGTTCGCGGGCTTTGGTCTCCTTCGAGCCGGCGTTCTCCCCTACGACCACGAAGTCAGTCTTCTTGGAGACCGACCCGGCTGCCTTCCCGCCACGGGACAAGATCGCCTCTTTGGCCCCGTCGCGGGTGAACCCCTCCAAGGAACCGGTGACCACGACCGTCAACCCTTCCAGGGTGCGCACCGTGTTTTCATCGCGTTCGTCGGCCATCCGGACCCCAGCCGCCGCCCAAGCGTCCACGATGCGTCGTCGCCAGTTCCCCGGGTCGTCGGGCGAGCCGAACCACTCCTTGACGGCAGCCGCGATCGTCGGGCCGACGCCGTCGGTAGCGGCCAGTTCCTCCTGGGTCGCGGCGTCGACGGCCTCGATCGAACCGAACCGCTGTGCCAAGGCGCGCGCGGCGGTAGGACCCACATGCCGGATGGACAGGCCGACGAGCACCCGCCACAGGGGCTGGGCGGTCGCCTTCGCCAGCTCCGTGAAGAGCCGTTCAGTGTTGGCATGCGGGACTGAGGGCTTGGCCGCGGTCGGTTTGGTCCAAAAGTACAGGCGGTCCTCCCACAGACCGGTGGCCGCCCCACCGCGTTTGATCTCCCGCCACACCCGGACCGCGGAGAGCGCCTCGGGGGTCAGCGTGAACAGGCCGCCCTCATCAGTTAGCACCGGCGTCTGCCGAGGCGGCAGCTGTGCCGGTGGTGCCGCCGCGATGTCACCATCCGGCCGGTAGACCGCCGGGTCCGCCGGCCGCCCGTACTCCGGATCGGTGAGCGCGATAGCGGCTTCCCATCCGAGGGCCTCTATGTCGAAGGCGCCCCGGGAGGCGACGTGGAAGATCCGCTCGCGCAACTGCCCGGGGCACGAACGCTGGTTCGGGCAACGGATGTCGACGTCGCCCTCCTTCGCGGGAGCCAAGGCCGTGCCGCATTCGGGACAGTGGGTGGGCATCACGAAGGGCCGCTCGGTACCGTCCCGCAGAGCCACGACCGGGCCGACGATCTCCGGAATCACGTCCCCCGCCTTGCGCAGGACCACCGTGTCGCCGATCAACACCCCCTTGCGCTCGACCTCGCTCGCATTGTGCAACGTGGCCATCTCGACAGTCGACCCGGCCACCAACACCGGCCGCATGACCCCGTACGGAGTGACCCGGCCTGTCCGCCCGACGTTGACCCGGATGTCGAGCAGCGTGGTGTTGACCTCCTCGGGCGGGTACTTATAGGCGATCGCCCACCGGGGGGCGCGACTCGTCGAGCCCAGCCTGCGTTGCAGTGCCAACTCGTCCACCTTGACCACGATGCCGTCAAGTTCGTGTTCGATGTCGTGCCGGTGTTCGCCGAAGTGATCGATCATCTCGCGGACGGCCGCCATCCCGTCGACCACCCGGTTGTGACCCGAAACCGGAATCCCCCACTCGACCAGCAACTCATAGGCGGCCGACTGCCGGGCAAGCTCGACGGGCCGGCCGGCCTGCCAGTGGAGCGCACCCAGGCCGTGGGCGTACATCCGCAACGGACGGCTGGCCGTCACCTTCGGGTCCTTCTGACGCAGCGAACCCGCCGCGGCGTTCCGCGGGTTGGCGAAGGGAGCCTTCCCCGCTGCGACTTGGGCGGCGTTCAGCGCCGCAAACTGGTCGACCAGCATGAAGACCTCACCCCGCACCTCAAGGAGGTCGGGATGTCTCGCCGGGTCGCCGCCGAGGACCTTGGGCACCGACTCGATGGTGCGGATGTTGAGCGTCACATCCTCCCCGGTGACGCCGTCGCCCCGGGTCGCGGCACGGACAAGGCGACCCTTCTCATAGACCAGGTCGATTGCGAGTCCGTCGATCTTGACCTCGCACAGGTAACAGATCGGCGCCTCGGGATCGACCTCCAGGTCCCGGTGCACGCGGGTCGCCCACGCGGCCAGGTCCTCGTCGGAGAACGCGTTGTCGAGTGAGAGCATCCGCTCCACATGCTGCACGGGGGTGAACGTCGTGACCGCTCGGCCACCGACCCGCTGGGTGGGGGACTCCGGTGAGGCGAGCGCCGGGTGGGCGGCTTCCAAGGCGGCGAGTTCGCGCATCCGGGCGTCGTAATCGGCGTCGGAGGAGACGGGCGCGTCGTCCTCGTAGTATGCGCGTTGATCCACCTCGATCAGGTCGACCAGTTCCTTCCAGCGCCGCTGCGCACTGACTTCGTCGAGGGCGGCCTCGGCCTCCACCTGCGCGGAGTCGAGGGAGCTTTCGGGATTCTCGGTGGTCACCAGAACATCATGCCGCGAAGGGCGGACACGAGCCCGGCCGGTACACCATCGGGACACCCGGCGGCCCATAGGGTTGGTGCCCATGACCGACTTCGACGCTGCCGACGACCCCTACCTGTGGCTGGAAGATGTGCCCGGGGACGAGGCACTGCGCTGGGTGCGTGCGCGGAACGCCGCCACGGCCGCGACGGTGGAGTCCGACCCGGCCTTCGCCGCGACCAAGGCAGCCATCCGCGAGGTGCTCGACTCGGCGGAGAAGATTCCCGACGTCGGCCTGGTCGGCGAGCACTACTACAACTTCTGGCGCGACGGCACGCATGAACGCGGGCTCTGGCGGCGAACCACACCGGCTTCCTACCGGACGGACGAGCCGGTCTGGGAGACGGTGCTGGACTTGGACGCATTGGCCGAGCGGGAGGGCGAGAGTTGGGTCTGGCACGGCGCCAGCGTGCTCCGGCCCAAGGACGGCGGGCCGTGGCGTCACGCCCTGGTCGATCTGTCGAAGGGCGGATCCGACGCCGACGTCACCCGGGAATTCGACCTGGTCGAGTTGCGGTTCGTGCCGGCCTCCGAGGGTGGTTTTGAACGACCGGAGGCGAAGGGGGCATTGGGCTGGATCGACGCCGACACGGTCTACGCCGTCACCGACCTGGGTCCGGGCACCGTGACAAGTTCCGGCTACCCGCGGACCGTGCGACGGTGGCGGCGGGGAACCGCGCTCTTCGAGGCACCGGTGGTCTTCGAGGGTGCGGCCGACGATGTCGCCGTCAGCGGCTGGCACACCCACACACCCGGCTTCGAGCGCGACTTTATGCTGCGCTCGACGACCTTCTACACCTCTGAGCTGTTCCTCGTCGAGGATGCGGGGACACCGGCGGAGCGACTCGTCCGGATCGAGGTGCCGGAGTCGGCCGAGGCCGGCGTCCACCGCGAGTGGTTGCTGATCGAGCTCCGCGATGACTGGGCGCTGCCCGGACTCACACATCCGGCCGGCAGCCTCGTCACCGCCCGGCTCACCGACTTCCTGGCGGGCAGCCGCGACCTCACGGTTCTGTTCACACCGACCCCGACGGCGTCCTTGGACGGAGCCACCTGGACGAGACACCACCTGGTGGTCACCGTCCTGGATGATGTCCGGAGCAGGCTCCATGTGCTGACCCCGCCCCCGGAGGGCGGTTCGGGCACGTGGCGACGCACGGAGTTGCCCGGACTCCCCCCGCTCGGAACGGTCAGCGCCCGGGCGGTCGACGCGGTGGAGTGTGACGACGTGTGGCTCGTGAGCACCGACTATCTGACGCCCACCACGCTGTCCCTCCTGGCGTTGGGCGCGGGTCCCGAACCAGGCGAACCCGAGCGGCTGAAGGCCAACCCGGCATTCTTCGACGCCATCGGCCTGACCGCCACCCAATACTTCACGACCTCGGCCGACGGGACCCGGGTGCCGTACGTCGTCGTCGGCCCGCGGGAACCGGCTCAGGCTCCGGTGTTGCTCTACGGCTACGGCGGCTTCGAGGTCAGCCTGACCCCCACCTACTCGGGCGCCCTGGGCCGGGCTTGGCTGGCGAACGGGGGCGTCTACGTGGTCGCGAATATCCGCGGCGGCGGGGAATACGGACCGGCCTGGCACCAGGCGGCCCTGCGAGAGAACCGCCGTCGGGCTTTCGAGGACTTCGCCGCAGTGGCACAAGATCTAGTCCGTCGCGGGGTGGCGACCCGCGACCGGCTCGGTGCGGAAGGCCACTCGAACGGCGGGTTGCTGACGGGGAACATGTTGACGGGCTACCCCGAAATCTTCGGTGCGGTGGTGGTCGGGGTGCCGCTGCTGGACATGAAGCGTTATCCGCATCTGCTCGCGGGCGCCTCCTGGATGGCCGAGTACGGCGACCCCGACGACCCGGCCCAGTGGGAGTACATCCGGACCTTCTCCCCCTACCACCGCTTCGACCCCAGCGGTGAGTACCCGCCGGTGCTCTTCACCACCTCAACGAAGGACGACCGGGTGCATCCGGGCCACGCGCGCAAACTCGCCGCAGCCATGATCGCGGCGGGTAAGGACGTGACCTACTACGAGAACGTCGAGGGCGGCCACGGCGGTGCGGCCACCAACGAGCAGGCAGCCCACATGGCAGCCGTGCGGTATCGATTCCTCTGGGAGCGGCTGAGCTGAGGGGGTGGTTGCGCAGCCACAACCCAATCGACATATGTACCTACATGCATTGCGCGTTGTCGCTGAGGTAACCCGCTTCGGCTTCTTCGATATCCACAGGATCCTCGGCCGTATGTGGGCTGGTTAAGGAGAAGTCTACCCACTGGGCCATCGGGGGCGGTTCCGTTCCGTAAGCGATGTTGACGGTCCAGGTGCCGAGTTCATCTGTCTTCGTGAGCGGTAGTTCGACACGACCGGGCCACGGGTCTTTGGGTGTCCACCCATCGGCCTCGAGGGCCGCGGCCATTCGCTCGGCCAGTTCCTTGGTCGTGGTCGTCTCGTCAAATGCCAGGGAGACACGTCCATCGGCTTGAATCCACCAAGGAGGGTCGCCTTGACCGAAGAAGTCAACGTCACCTTCACGGGGACCGACACCCCATGAGTTCTCTCGCCTGAGCTTAAGGCCGTCTGTCTGCGCCAGGAGTTCCGGGCCAATTTCGCAGGCGTGCGCTGCCAATTGTTCGAAAGTCACATTGTCTTCCTTTTCATAGGCTCCGCATGCAGTCAGGGTGGTGACTGCCACTGCGAACACAAGGGCGCATACCAGCCTCGCATGCGGGACTGCCTCATCATTCGACCTCAATGTAGTGGGGTGTGTATCCAGGTGCATCATTGCCGTCTGCGGGTTGGGAGATTTCAAGCAAGCCGAAGAAGTTCACAGGGTACTGCCCATACGCGGTGCCCACGTTTCGACCCTACTGTCGACCAGAACCCCGACGATGTTTTCAAAAGGTGTCGAGACCTTCCTATAGACGGTGGATCATTTAACTCCAGCCGGGTGTCGTCCACGTGTCCCCTGAAGTGACCGCTGACATCAATAAGACCGTTCCAGTCAGTTGATTCTGCCCAGTTGGAGCAACCGTAGTCGTCTTTGAGTTACCCGAACTCTGCCCCGGGGTCTACGGAGTCCTTGTCAGTGTGGGCTGGTGAGGGAAAGGAGCACCCTTGTGGGCCACACTTCACACGCCCGTGCTGCCACTTGTTCGATAGTCACATGGTCCTCCTTGCCTTCTTCGCGTCCAGTCACGGTGGCGACTATCAGCGTCAACGCGAGCGCGTGTGGCAGTTTCGTAGTGCGGGACCATTCCATCTCTCCGCCACGCAGCATTACCACAGTCGAACGTAAAGTCGTGCTGAAACTCTGCGCGCTCTTAGGTGGTTTCTTTGGGGTGCTGATCGGTGTGAGGACTGGTGAGTGAAACGCTGACCCACTGCGCCATTGGAGGCGGGTCTGTCCCGTAGACAATCTTGATTGTCCAGGTGCCAAGATCGTCGGTTTTGGTGAAGGGTAGCTCGAGGCGACCGGGCCACGGGTCTTTTGGGGTCCAGCCATCAGCCTTCAGCATAGCACCCGTTTTCTCAGCCAGTTCTCCGGGGGAAACTTTTTCGTCGAAGGAGAGCGAGATATAGCCATCCGCTTGGACCCACCAGGGTGGGTCACCTTGGCCGAAGAAGTCGACGTCGCCTTCACGGGGCTCGACACCCCAAGCGCTCTCCTGTGCGAGTTGGAGCCCGTCTGTTTCCGCGAGGATTTTTGCGCCGATCTCGCGGGCTCGGGTTTCTAGCTGTTCAACGCTCACGCCGTCGTCCTTTTCACGAGCTTCGCATGCGGTCAGGGTGGTGACTGTCAGTGCCAAGGCGAGGGCGCAGATCAGTCTCAGTGTGCGGGACTGTTTCATCATTCGATCTCGATGTAGTGGGGGGTGTAGCCGGGTGCGTCGTTTCCGTCTGCGGGTTGGGAGACTTCAAGCAGGCCGAAGAAGTTCATGGAGTACTGCCCGTATGGCGGTGCCCACGTTTCGACACTGCCGCCGACCAGAACCCCGACGATGTTTTCAAAAGATGTGGAGGTCTTTTCATAGACGGTAGAATGGCTTTTTCCTGGACCTGTGTCGTCGACGTGGCCCTTGGAACGATCGTTGACATCAAGCCACCCGGTCTCCAAGCGAGTGACGCCGGGGGCGTTCAGCGGGGAGGTTCCGTGTCCAAGGTGCGATCCCGCTTCGACGTTCTGGATGTACCCGACAATGCTGTCGTGGCGGGCCATCAGAGCGTAGTGCGGGACATCTTTGGTGTACGGGAACTCGTCGATGCCGGCAATGCCGTTGCCGAGTCCGGCGCTGGAGACGTACATGATCCGGTCTGCCCGCAACCCCACACTTTCGGCAGTGGACACCACGGTGCCGCCGTAGGAGTGCCCCTCCACGGTCAGCGTGGACGCCGGGTGGGTGTCGATCGCAGCGGTGAAGTCCCGCAACCGCGGCGCCATATTCCGTGCATAGCTGGGGTAGGCAGCATCAAGGAGTTGCGGGAGCTTCCCATCCGCCCACACGATCACTGCGGTCGGTGCGTGTTCGTTCGCCGCTTCGTACATGTCGGTGGCACGGTTGTTCGGATTGCTGAAGTTGTCGATCCGTGTTCCGGTCCCCGGTACGTGTACGACCACGTTCTTCATCCAGGCGGGGACATCACCTTGCTCGTCGTAGGCCCCGTGGTAGATGCCGATCGCTTCCCGGGACGGGTCGAAGACGACTACCTCCTGGCCCCGCCGATAACGTTTGATTTTCGTCCCGTCGAACCACCACAAGCGCTGAACGTCGCGAGGGTGGTCCGCCTCGGGGTCTTCGAGAAGGTTCTCCAGAAGACGGATCCGGTTGCGCAGGTCCGCGCTCTCTGCGGCCCACTCAGGGTCCTCGTAGCTGGACAAGTTCGCGCGCAACCCGAACGAGTCGTAGCCCGGTCCTCGCACCGGCCCGGCGTCGAGCTGTGCTTGGAGTCGGGTGATCTCTGCGCGGATGTTCGCCCGGTTCGCCACTGCCCGGTACATAAGCGGAACCCCGTTGAGGTTGCCCATGATCATCGGATCGGCCTTGATCAACCGGTCCCGGTCAGCGGGTGAGAGTGTGTCCCACACGGCCCGCACCGCCTGCGCATCAGGCAACGCGGCCAAGGCAGCAGCCGTGACGAGGCGCCCGTCCCCGGACCACAACCCCGCCACCGCCGACGCCATCGCACCGGTGGGGATTCCGGTGTACCCACCCGCACCGGTGATGGCCTGAACAAGGGACACACTGCTCAACCGCGAAGCCGTCTCCTCGTTCAACGCTTCACGGCGTTGGAGCAACCCGGCCCAGTTCGCCTTCGCGGCCTCGACCTCCTGAACCCCTGAACACCACCGGCCCCACCCGAACGTCCCCGATGGGACCACGCTGGGCGGGGGCAGGTGAGCCCACGAATCAGAGACCAACTCCACTTGCGGCACTTGACCACACACCGCCGCGCGAGCAGAACACGCCTGGGCGAATCCCTCATCCGCGTCCGCGCGAACCCTCACCGCCACATACCCCAAGTCCTCGATCCCGGTCGCGTACATCTCCAGAATGTCAGCGATCTGCTCACACCCCTGGGCCGCCACTCCGAACTTCGGGCCGGCCTCAGCCAGAAACGACTGCAGCGCGGTCGCGAACTCGCCCTCCAACGTCTGCGCCGCCGTCAACGCCTTGGCGACCGCGACCTGACGCTCACCCATGTGCCATGCCCGCTCGCGGTACTCCAACGCGGCCGCCCGCACCGAGGCTGGGTCACCGGCCCCCGGATCACCCAACAACGCGGGACCACCCACGGACCAACCCACGCTCAACGGCCCTCTGCTCGCCCAGCAAGCACGTCATCGGCCTGGCCGAACGACTCCTGGGAAGCCAGGACCACCACCCGCTTATCAGCGACCGCCTCCACCAAGCCGTCCATGGCCGCACGCACCAGCACATTCACCTTGTCGAAAGCACTACTCACCAGGCCAGCACCGAAATCCGGCGGAGCCACACACACCCCAGGAGGTGCGGAATCAGCCATCTGGGCAAGAACAGCCCCCACCGCGTCATCATCGACACGCAAATCCACCACAACGCCTCCCGCTGATCCGAAAACGACCAATCGCACGATCAGTACGCGCCGGACACGTTACCCACCCCACGCCAACCCCGTCAAAGCATCCACGCAGTTCACAGGCCCAAATGACGCAACTTTGCATCACCGAGAGCCCGAGACCCGCGCAAACTCAACGCCCAAGCCGCACCCCGTGTAGCAAGAATGCACACATCCTGATGTGACCTCTACGAGCACACCGAGGGCGGTCACGGCGGTGCGGCCACCAACGAGCAGGCAGCCCATGTGGCAGCCGTGCTGTACCGATTCCTCTGGGAGCGGCTGAGCTGAGGGTCGCAGTCCGCCGGGCGTTCGGTCGCCCGCTCCGGTCAGGTCGCCGTTGCGGTCCACCGGGTTCGTGCTGCGTCGCGGACCTCATCGACCTCACATCCGTCATCGGCAAGCTCCTGGAGGCGCGCCACCACCGTCCACTCCAGCGGAGCGAAACGGGCACCCGCCACGCGAACATCCTGTTCGCAGTCCCAGAGGCACTCCGTCGCCCACCGGTTCGAGAACTCGGGGTCGGTTGCCGCCATGGCTTGAACGGCGCGGGCGCGGGTGTAGGAGTAGACCGACGCCGCGTAGATCTCGCTGAGCTCCGGGAACGGACCGGCCTCCGGCAGCCGGCCGAGCGCGCCGACCAGGCTCGACATCGAGTGGTAGTCGGTCGACAGCGCCAAGGCGGCCCGCAATGCCGGAGCGTCGGCGAGTTCACCGTGCCTGGCGAGAACGGACTCCGCCGCCTCGGCAGAACCCCGGCGAGCCATCGCCTCGACGACTCCCTCGATGAGCCATTCGCCCTCCCCCCCCAACGTGTGGGGTCTGCGAAGGACTCGACCGGCAACGACAGTTACAGCGCGAGCGTCGCTTAATAGTCGGCGCGATCTCCACCTGTCGATCCCACCGCGGATCGTTCACCAGGCAGGAAAGCAGCCATTCGGGACCGCGCTCGCCGCCCAGCCCACACAGCCATGCCACGGCCTCGTTGCAGCATGCCGAGCGGCGCACTGGCCCGAACGGTGTCGTTCTTCTGTGGGAACTCCATAACCCTCAGGTATGGGGCACCGTCGCGGTGATCAGCGTGCCGTCCTCGCGCCGGTTGCCCGACAACGCCCGGAGGCTCGGCCGGCCCGGAATCCGGGGACCCTGACCGTGGAGTTGCACCACGACCGGGGCATCCGGCTTCACGGCAGACAGGTGACCGCGCACGGAGATCTCCGCGCCGTCACCGGCCTCGCAGGACATCTCCACGGCGTCCCGGGTGATGTTCACGCGGAGCCTAGAACCCCGCAGGGTCACGCGGAAGGTCAGCGACTCCCAGTCCTCCGGCAGGCGCGGGTCCAGGGTGATGACCCCGTTGTGATCGCGCATCCCACCGAAACCGAAGGCCAACGACGACCAGGTGCCGCCCGCCGACGCCACATGCACCCCGTCGGCCGCATTGCGGTGCAGATTGGCCAGATCGACCAGCAGTGACGAGGTGAAGTAGTCCAGCGCCAGCTCGTGGTAGCCCACCTCGGCCGCGATGATCGACTGCACCACTCCGGACAGGGTCGAGTCTCCGGTGGTCAGCGGGTCGTAATACTCGAAGTCGGCCAGCTTCTGCTCGTCGGTGAACTCATCACCTTGGAGGAACAGTGCGAGCACCACGTCGGCCTGTTTGAGCACCTGGTAGCGGTAGATCACGAGCGGGTGGTAGTGCAACAGCAGCGGGCGCTTGTCGGCCGGAGTCGCAGCGAGATCCCAGATCTCTCGTTCCAGGAAATGCGAATCCTGCGGGTGGATGCCCAGGTGCTCGATGTACGGGATGAACATATGCTCGGCCGCCCGCGACCATTCGGTCACCTCGGAGTCCTTGAGCCCGAGCCGCGCAATCACCTTCTCGAGCGCCTCGGGGGCCATGTCCTTCATGCGCTCGACGACCAGGGCCGCCGCGCGCAGGTTGAAACGAGCCATCACATTGGTGAACAGGTTGTCGTTGACCACCGTCGTGTACTCATCCGGTCCGGTGACCCCGTGGATGTGGAAGTTGTCGTCCCCGTTAGCGCGCCAGAAACCCAGATCGGCCCACATCCTGGCGGTCTCGACCAAGATGTCGACACCCTCGCGGATCAAGAAGTCGATATCGCCGGTCGCCCGGATGTACTGCGCCAAGGCATAGGAGATGTCGGCGTCGATGTGGTACTGAGCGGTACCGGCAGCGTAGTAGGCCGACGCCTCCTCCCCGTTGATCGTGCGCCAGGGGAAAAGCGCACCCTCCTGGGAGAGCTCCCCTGCCCGCCGCCTGGCTGCGTCGAGCATCTGGTACCGGAATCGTAGGGCGTTGCGGGCGTACCGGGGGCTGGTGTAGGTCAGGAATGGAAGAGCGTAGATCTCGGTGTCCCAGAAGTAATGTCCGGAGTAACCGGAACCGGTGAGCCCTTTGGCGGGCACCCCGTTGGCCTCGGCCCGGGCTGTCGCTTGGGCGAGCTGAAACAGATTCCACCGCACGGCCTGCTGGATCTCCGGTCGTCCCCCGATCTCGACATCCGAACGCGCCCAGAAGTCATCGAGCCACGCGCGCTGCTGATCGAACGGAGCCTCCGTGCCCTCATCACGGACCCGGTCCAGGGTTCGTCGGCAACGGTCCACCAACTCGCGCGCCGGCACCCCCCGAGAGGTGTGATAGGCAACGGTTTTCGTCAGCCTGATCGTGTTACCTGGCTGTGCCTTGATCCGATAAACGTGTTTCGCCAGATCCGGGTCGACCTGGAATCGCACATCCGCTGGGTCCACGGTCGACAGGTGTTGATCAGCGGCAACTGCCAGCGTCATGCCGGAACTCGCACAGCGGTAGGACAGGACGAGTCGCTCGTCGTCGCCCCATTGGGTCTGTGGCATGAGCACCCGACCGGTGAACTCGGTGGCCTTGCGCGGGTCGAATCCCTCACCCATCGCCGCGGCACGCACGTGGTACTCGTCCTGGCCGTCCTGGCGGTTGAGGATCTGCGAGGAGATCACCACCGGCGCGGCATCGTCGAGCAGGGTGACCTCGAAGGTCATGACAGCCAGATGCCGCTCGGAGAAGGAGACCATGCGCTCGGAGCGGATGTGTACCCGTTTACCCGAGGGGGTGCGCCACACCAGCTCACGACGTAGGACGCCGTCGCGCAGATCAAGCATGCGCTCGTAGCCCGCCAGATCGGCGACCGACAGGAGCAGCGGCTCGTCGTCAATGTAGAGCCGGATCACCTTGGCGTCGGGGACGTTCACGATCGTCTGGCCGACCTGGGCGAAGCCGAAGGCATCCTCGGCATGGCGGATCGGCCACGTCTCATGGAAGCCGTTGATGTAGGTCCCGTGAGAGTAGGAGTCGCGGCCCTCCTCGACGTTGCCTCGCATCCCGAGGTAGCCATTGGCCACGGTGAACAGCGACTCGGTGACCCCGAGATCGCTGCCGTCGTAGCTGCTTTCGACCAGCCGCCAGGGGTCAACGGGGAACCGGCGCCGGTCGATAGCGGCGAACGGGTCCACGCGAGGCGCGCTCATGACAGCCCGCCCGACAACATCGCGGGAACGTCCACGTCGCCCAGGTCGTCGACCACGACATCGGCGCCCGCTTCGGTGAGAGAACTCGCGCCGACGCCACGGTCGACGCCGATCACAAGTCCGAAGGCGCCCGCCCGGCCAGCCCGCACACCCGAAACTGCATCTTCCACGACGACGGACTCCGCCACGGGCACATTCAGGAGTTCGGCCGCGCGCACGAAGGTGTCGGGCGCAGGTTTACCCGGCAGGTGATCCCGAGCCGCGACCTCACCGTCGACCACCACGCGGAACCGATCCGCCAGGTTCGCAGCCGCCAGGACCGCTGGGGCATTGCGGGAGGAGGACACGACGGCGACCTGGACATCAGCGGCCTGAACGGCGTCGAGGAAGGCGACCGACCCGGGGTAGGGCGTGATGCCCTCCGAAGCGAACATGACGTTCACGATGTCGTTCTTGCGGTTGCCCAACGCCGTGACCGACCCATCTCCCGGTGGGTCGTCATCGGCACCTCGGGGCAGGTCGATGCCACGTGATTCCAGGAGGGCGGCCACTCCGTCAAATCGGGGCTTGCCGTCGATATACGCGAAGTAGTCGGCGGAGGTATAGGGCGCGACCCCGCGCTCAGTGCAGAACGGGGCGAAAAGGCGCTCCCATGCACGCATGTGGAGCTCGGCGGTAGGCGTCAGGACCCCGTCGAGATCGAAGAGCACAGCGCGCAGGTGAGGCATCAAAAGTCCTTTTGTGTCAGTGGTGCGCCGCGAGTGCGCGTCAGTCCAAATCCTAGCGATATCAACGTCCACACACGCTGTCCGCACTCCCTCACACGCCGTTGGGACCCGAGTGTAGACGCGACAGCACGAACTTCTTTTCGACTCTGGTCAAACCACGTCGAAGATTTCCCCAGTTGTCGCCAGGGCTCACCATCAGCGAGTCAACCCGGCTGTTGATCGGTGACGGCTCACCGGGGGTGGGGGTACGGCTACCGCCCCGAACTACTCACCGTCGACTGCCCGACCACCCGGGTACCGACATAAGCGACCAGTGACTGCCCCGGCGCCACCCCCGACAGCGGCTCCCCCGTCAGCTCCACCGACATCCCGGGCGACCCGTCGACACCGACGGTGGCGAGGATCCGCGCCGGAAGCGGCCGGCCATGGGCGCGGACCTGCACCTCTCCCTCGATGCCCGCGCCCTCCACAGCAGCCCGGATATCGCCCCCGAACCACACGGGGTCGGTACCGGTCAACCGATCCACGGCCAATTCTTCGGCCGGACCCACCACCACCCGGTTGTTGACCGGCTGCACGTCGAGCACATAACGCGGCCGGCCATCCGGCGCCGGCCGCCCGAGCCGCAGGCCCTTGCGCTGACCCACGGTATAGGCGTAGGCCCCGTCGTGGGCTCCGACGACCTCTCCGGAAGTGTCCACGATCTCTCCCGGGCGCGAACCCAGCCGTTCGCGGAGGAATCCCTGGGTGTCGCCGTCGGCCACGAAGCAGATGTCGTAGGAGTCCGGCTTCGTCGATACCGACAGGCCACGCCTGGCCGCCTCCGCTCGCACCTCGTCCTTCGACACGAAGCCGCCGAGCGGGAACAGCGCGCGGGCGAGCCGCTGCGGACCGGCCACCGCAAGGACATAAGACTGGTCTTTGGCCGCATTCGGCGAGCGGTGCAGCTGTCGCTGCTCGCCCTCACCGACGATCCGCGCATAGTGGCCGGTGGCCACAGCATCGAAACCCAGCGCCGAAGCTTTGTCGAGAAGGGCCTCGAATTTGATGTGCTCATTGCACCGCACACAGGGGTTGGGGGTGCGTCCAGCGGCGTACTCGGCGAGGAAATCCGCAACCACCGTCTCCTCGAAGCGCTCGGAGAGGTCCCAGACGTAGTACGGAATGCCCAGGATATCGGCGGCGCGGCGGGCGTCACCTGCGTCCTCGATCGAACAGCATCCCCGTGAGCCGGTGCGGAACTGATCGCGGTTGCGCGACAGCGCCATATGCACCCCGACCACGTCGTGCCCAGCGTCGACCGCGAGCGCGGCCGCCACCGCCGAGTCGACACCGCCGGACATCGCCGCCAGCACTCTCACCGAGTTCCTCCCGCACTTGTCACCAAACCGGCCGCCCGAGCTCGCTGGACGGCGGCGGGTAGGGCCTCGATCAACAGGTCGACATCGGCTTTCCTGGAACTCGCCCCGAGGGTGAACCGGAGCGCGCCACGGGCATCCACTTCCTGGATCCCCATCGCCAGCAACACATGGGAGGGTTGCGGCACTCCCGCCTGACAAGCAGAACCGGTAGAGACACAGATGCCGACCGAGTCGAGCAAGTAAAGCAGGGAGTCGCCCTCGGTACCCGCGAAGCGGAAGTGGGCATTGCCGGGAAGCCGCCGCGGGTCGTCGACGCCGGTTGGCTCAACTCCGCTGAGCACGGCATCAGGCACCACTCGACGCACTCCCGCGATCAGATGGTCACGAAGCTCCCCCAGGTGGGCGACTCTCGCATCCAGCTCCGCGACCGCGTCGGTGACGGCCGCACCGACCGCCCGGATCGCCGGGGTGTCGTAGGTGCCGGATCGCACCCCGCGCTCCTGGCCACCGCCGTGCAGCACTGGGATCAACTCAGTCTCGCGGCGGGCGATCAACGCCCCCACCCCGATCGGCCCGCCGACTTTGTGGCCGGAAATGGTCATCGCGTCGAGGCCACTTGCTGCGAAGTCAACGGGCAACTGCCCAACCGCCTGCACGGCATCGGCGTGTGCGGGAACCCCGTACCGGTGTGCGAGCCGAGCCACCTGATCGACCGGCTGCACGGTGCCGACCTCGTTATTCGCCCACATGACCGAGACCAACGCGGTGGTCTCACCGTGTGCGTCCAGCTCGGCCTCCAATGCGGCGAGGTCGATCCGGCCGACCTCATCGACCGGCAGCAGCACGATCTCGGCACCCGCGTGGGAAGCCATCCAGAAAGCCGGATCAAGGATCGCGTGATGTTCGACCGCCGACACCAGAATCCGCCTACGCCGGGTGCCGTTCTGTCGCGCCCAGTACAGGCCCTTGACCGCAAGGTTGTCGGCTTCCGTGCCGCTCGCCGTCCAGATGACCTCGCTGGGCCGCGCACCCAATGCGCCCGCGAGCGCCTCCCGCGCTTCCTCCACGACGCGCCTGGCCGCGCGCCCCGCCGAATGCAGCGAGGAGGCGTTTCCTGTCTTCGACAGCTCGTCCACGAAGGCGGCCAAGGCGCGCGGCGACATGGGTGTCGTCGCAGCATGATCCAGGTAGGCGATCGCGCGCTCCTGGGCGATGGGAAGGCTCACCTACCCAGTCTACGAACCTCGCCACGCCGGGCGAAAAACCGGTCGGACATCCGGCCGTAGAACCGCTACCGTGAGGATGGTCGCCGGCAGCGCGACCCTCCGAACCCGAGAGCCGATCCATGGTCACCCACTACACCCCCGACGAGGTCGTCGAGGTTGTCCGGCCGCGACTGACCTGGGTCCAGCTGCCGACTGAGCTACGCGCCGAGATCGAGGCGATCCTCGAAGCGCGAGTCGTTGCCGTCACAGAGGCATCCGCGGGATTCGGGCCTGGGATGGCGTCCGTCCTCACGCTGGCCGATGGCCGACGTTGTTTTGCCAAAGCGGCCCATCTCACCGACCATCCGGACACCGCCCAGGCACACCGAGCCGAGGGTGACATCGCCGTTCGACTCCCCCTGGGCATACCCTCCCCGCGATTCGCCTGGGCACACAGCGACGAGGACTGGGTGGTGCTGACCTACGAGGCCGTCGAGGGCCGCCGACCGGAAACGCCGTGGGCAACCCAAGAGCTGGCCAGAATGCTGACGGCGGTCACCCAACTCGGTCGCACGACCGGCGCACGCGAAATCGCCCTGGCGCCGACCGGATCGGTACTCGCGACATTGGCCACCGGCTGGCGCGCGATGTCGGCACGCCCCACAGATACCTTGGATCAGTGGGTGGGTCCCTGGGCAGCGACTCACCTGGAGACACTGGCCGATCTGGAACGGTCGGTGCTGGTCGCCTGTGAAGGCGAGTCCTTCGTCCATGGCGACATCTGCGCGGACAACGTCCTGCTCACGAATGACGACGTCTTTCTGGTGGACTGGGCCACCGTGACCCGGGGTGCGCGCTGGCTCGACCTGGCCATGTTGTTGCCCACAGTCCTCGCCCAAGGGGTCCGCGGGCTCTTCAGCCCCGTCCGGGTCACCAGCAGTGCGCAGGAGGTGACCGTTGCGGGGGACTGGGCCACGGAGACCTTCGACAGCCACCCGATGGCTGAAGACGTGCATCCGGGCGATCTGCGTGCGGTCGTCGCCGGCATCGCCGGCTACTACCTGGAGGCTGCCCGGCGGATGGCGGTCCCCCGTCAGCTCCGCCGGCTCCAGCACACCCAAGGAGTCGCCGCCATCGCCTGGCTACGGCAGCTCGGCATCGACTAGCTCTGCCGGTACTCGCGGATGGCTTCGGCAGCTTGCGGTAACACATCCGCGAGGTCGCCCACCACGGCGAAGTCGGAGATCTCGAAGAGCGGGCATTCTGGATCGTTATTCACCGCGATGATCACCTGTGCGGCCTGCATGCCACCGCGATGGTGTGCGGCCCCGGAAATACCCGCACCGATGTAGACGCGAGGGGCAACAGTGACACCGGTCTGCCCGATGAACTGGTCGAACCAGCCCTCGTAGACCGCGTCCCGAGTGGCGCCCACGGCGGCACCGAGGGCGTCCGCCAGTTCCATCACCGGGCCGAAATCGCCATTGGTCCCCCGCCCACCGGCGACCACGACGGCGGCTTCACCCAAGGCCGGGCGGGCGTCGTCGCGGGCCGGCCGAACGGTCCGCGACACCCGGCCGGCCGCGGTTGCGGCCTCGCTGACCTCGACACCGAAACCGTCGACCTCCGTGGCCACCGCCTCGGCGGCCGGCTCCGGTGTCACCGAGTTGGCCTGCATTGTCAGGACGGCCCGGTGCGCGGTGACCGCACAGGCCACCTCCCAGGAACCGCTGAACGCCCGCTGGGTCGTGACGATCCGGCCGTCGTCGTCCGCGACTGCGACGGCGTCGATCACCAGGCCAGCCTGGATGAGATGCGCCAGTCGCGCGGCCACTTCCTTATTGGGGAACGAGGAGGTCAGGAGCACTGCGTCGGCGTCACAGAACTGCACGGCAGCCGCCAGCACCTCGGCAATGACCGGGGTCAGCCCGCACACCTCACCTCGGGAGGCGGCCGGGAGTTCGGGCTGCCGGACGGTTTCCACGCCGTAGGCACCCAGTTGTGCCAGCGTCGCGACACTCGGCGCACCCAGGGCGACGGCTTCGACGCGGCCGATGCGGCGGGCAAAGGTCAACAGCTCGAGAACCGGGGCATGGAGCTCAGTGTCGGGGGTGTCGAGCAGGACAAGGACGGTGCGGTTGGTCATGGAAGCCTCTCAGACCAGCTCGTTGCGAATGAGGAAGTCGGCGAGTGCCCGCCCGCCCTCACCCCGGTCGACGACCAGCTCGACGTCGGGGCGTGGTGGGCGCGGAGTCGCGGAAAGCACGGTGGTCCGGGCACCGGCGGCGCCGACGCTGGCCGGGTCGAGGCCCAGGTCGGCGGCCGACCACGCTTCCGGCTTTTTGGACCGGGCCGCCATGATGAGCTTGAAGTTCGGCATCCGGGGCTGATTCGCGTGGTCGGTCACGCTCACGACGGCCGGGAGCGGGGCGGCGAGCACCTCGTCAGCATCATCGAGTTCCCGGGTGATGGTCGCCGTTCGGGCAGCCGCGTCAACGGTGAGCGCACCGGCCAGGGTGAGTTGCGGCCAGCCGAGCTCAGCCGCCAACAGCGTCGGCACCACCGAGCCGAGTCCGTCCAGGGAAGCCATCCCGGTGATGACCAGGTCCACCGGCGACTCCTGCGCGAGTCGACCGACCGCAGCGGCCAAAGCCCGGACGGTGCCGAAATAATCCGACCCCGCCAACGCCTCGTCGGTCACCCGGACGGCCCGGTGTGCACCGAACTGGAAGGTCTTGCGAAGGGCGGCGTCGGCGTCGGGGCCGGCCACGGTGACGACGACGACCTCGGAGTCGGCTTGCTGTTCGGTGGGCAACGCCTCGATGATGCTCAGGGCCGCCTCGACGGCGTTCTCGTCGAGCTCGTTGAGGGTGCCCTCCTCGGGCCGACGCACGAGCCGACCATCGACGAACTCGGGTTCGGCGTGGATCTCCGGCACGTATTTGACTGCGACGACGATCCGCATCGAGAGTTCACTCCTTGGGGTACGCGAGCTGGCAACCTACCGAAGCGTACCGGCGATACCGGTCCGGACGCGTACCGTCGATACCGACACAGCATCGTCAGACCCGGATCGCCTTGACCGATGCCGTTCCGCGCCCGTCCGGCCCGCACAATAGTCACGTGCCCGACCTTCCGCTGTTCTCCAAGACCGCCCGGACTCGCCCCGGCGCCCCCGTGCCGCCGTTGGGCGTGCACTGCAGCGGCGACGGAATCGACGTCGCGGTCCTGGCCTCTCACGCACAGTCGGTCGAGTTGTGCCTCATCGACGTGGTCGACCCGGGCCGTGAGCAGACCGACCCGGCCCGGTACACCGAGCGTCGCCTCCCGTTGGAAGGCCCCGTCCACGGTGTGTGGTTCGCCCATGTGCCGGGGGTCGGCGCCGGGCAGCGCTACGGTTTCCGGACCTATGGCCCGTGGGACCCGGCGGCTGGGCTGCACCACAACCCAGCGAAGCTCCTGGTCGACCCCTATGCACGTGGGTTGGTCGGCGAACTGGATTACGTACCGGCTGTCTTCGCCAACGGCGTGGGTCCCGAAGCCGCAAACCCCGACGCCGCGGGCCGGGACAGCACCGACACGCTCCCCCATGTGCCGCATTCGGTGGTGGTCCAGCCGACCCCGCCGCTCTCCACCGGCCGCCCGTACGTGCCGTGGGCCGACACCGTGATCTACGAGGCGCACGTCCGCGGCCTCACCCATGACCTGCCCGCCGTCCCCGAACGCCTGCGCGGGACCTATGCGGGACTCGCCCACCCGGCGACCATCGAATACTTGCGTGGACTCGGCGTGACCACCGTGGAGCTGTTGCCCATTCACGCCATCGGCTCGGAGCCGCGCCTCGTCGCCGACGGGCTGACCAACTACTGGGGCTACTCGACCCTCGGGTTCTTCGCCCCGCACGCCCCCTACGCGACCCGGGCAGCCCAGGACGCCGGCCCCGACGCCGTGTTGGACGAAGTGCGCGGCATGATCCACCTGCTACACGAGGCGGGTCTGGAAGTCATCCTCGACGTCGTCTACAACCACACCTGCGAGGGCGGGGCGAGCGGGCTGCATCTGTCGTGGCGGGGGCTGGACAACACCGCCTACTACCTGCACGACGGTTCGAGCCCGGCCAGGCTGGCCGATGTCACCGGCTGTGGGAACAGCCTCGATTTCCGGCGCACGGCTGTGGTGCGGATGGCCCTCGACTCGTTGCGGTACTGGGCTGAGCTGGGCGTGGACGGTTTTCGTTTCGACCTCGCGGTCACCCTCGGTCGGGGTCCCGGCGGATACAACCCGCATCACCCGTTCCTTGTGGCGATGACGACCGACCCGGTGCTGTCCCGGCTCAAGCTGATCGCCGAACCGTGGGATGTGGGGCCGGGTGGTTACCGCGTCGGACAGTTCCCTCCCCCGATGGCCGAGTGGAACGACCGTTTCCGGGATGCCGCGCGGCAGTTCTGGCTCGCTGATGCGCGGGAGGCGTCGCACGGTCGCGCCGGTCAAGGGATTCGCGACCTCGCGACCCGGCTGGCAGGGTCAGCCGACCTCTTCGGGCACTCCGATCCGCCGTTGACCCGGGGGCCGGTCGCCTCGATCAACTACGTCACCGCGCACGACGGTTTCACCCTGGCCGACCTGGTGACGTACGACCACAAACACAACCTCGCCAATGGGGAGGGCAATCGCGACGGCTCCGACGACAACCGTTCGTGGAACCATGGCATCGAGGGCGGTCTGCTGCCCACCGTCCCGCCCGGACCCGCCGATGAGATCACGCCGCTACGGCACCGGTCGATGCGAAACCTGCTCGGCACCCTGCTCCTGGCAGCGGGGACGCCCATGATGACGGCCGGAGACGAGCTGGGTCGCACCCAAGAGGGCAACAACAACGCCTACGCCCAGGACAACGCGACCTCCTGGGTCACATGGGACGACGCCCCGTGGCGCCTCGACCTGCTGGCGACCGCCACCCATCTGCTCAAGCTGCGCAGTGACCATCCGGCGTTGCGGGCGACTGGGTTCTTCCACGGGATGCCGCGAGTCGACACGTCCGGCTCGGATGGGGCCGCCTCCGGCCCTACCGGCTCTGGGGCAGCCCCGGTTCCGGATCTGGCGTGGTTCGACATCTTCGGCGACACACTCGACCACGCGGCCTGGAACGACCCAGCGACCCGGACGTTCCAGATGCTGCGGACCGGGCCTACCGACGACGATCACGACGTGCTGCTGGTGATCAACGGAGCGCTGGACACCGCCGACGTGCGGCTGGCCGGGGTCCGCAACGGGCAGCGGTGGGAACTGGCGTGGGACTCCGGCTGGGAGGCGCCGGACTGCGCGGAGACGGTAGGCGGGGATCGATCCAGTTCGGCGGGCGACGCGGCGTCGCTGGACGCGTTGAGCATGCGGGTATACGTGGGGCGGTAGGGCTGGGTCGCCCCCCACCTCCCCCACCAGGTCAGCAACGGCACCAGGCACTACCCTCGCGTCATGACTGCTGCCTCGCCGGTGAGCGCCACATTCGCCCCTGACGTCATCGTGGTCGGTGCCGGGCTGTCCGGCCTCGTCGCCGCCACCGAACTGACCGACTCTGGGCATCGGGTTCTCATCCTCGACCAGGAACCGCCTGCCAGCTTCGGAGGGCAGGCATGGTGGTCCTTCGGTGGGCTGTTCATGGTGGACTCCCCCGAGCAACGCCGCATGGGTGTCCGCGACACCCCTGAACTCGCTTTCGACGACTGGCTCGGCTCGGCTGCGTTCGCCCCGGGCGCCGACGAGGGCAAGGGGCCCGACCGGTTCGGTTACGGCTGGGCGCAGGGGTTCATCGACTTTGCCGCCGGCGATATGCGTCCCTGGCTGCATGCCCAAGGGGTCCGCTGGTTCCCACTCGTGCAATGGGCCGAGCGTGGCGGCTACCTGGCGGATGGGCACGGCAACTCGGTCCCGAGGTTCCACGTCACGTGGGGCACGGGGCCGGGACTGTTGGAGCCGTTCGTCGCCAAAGCCCTCGATGCACGGGCCGCCGGGCTCCTCGACGTCGGGTTCCGGCATCGGGTTACCTCGCTGGTCGCCACGGACGGTGCCGTCACCGGAGTATGCGCGCAGATCCTCGCGCCACACTCCGGCGAACGCGGATCACCCTCGAACCGTGAGGTCATCGGCGAGGTGGAGTTCGCGGCGAGCGCCGTCGTCATCGCCTCCGGTGGGATCGGCGCCAAGCACGAACTCGTGCGCTCCCGGTGGCCACAGATCGCCGGGAAGCTCCCCGCGCGGATGCTCTCTGGGGTCCCCGACTCCACGGACGGTCTGATGATCCAGGTGGCCGCCGACTCCGGGGCGGTGCTGGTCCACGAAGATCGGATGTGGCACTACCCGGAGGGCATCGCCAACCATTCGCCCGTCTGGACGGATCACGGCATCCGCATCCTGCCCGGCCCCTCCCCGCTGTGGCTCGACGCCGACGGCAACCGGCTGCCCCCACCCCTGTTCCCCGGCTTCGACGCACTGGGCGCCCTCACGCACCTCACCTCCCGGGGTGACGATCATTCCTGGTTCGTGTTGAACAAAGCGATCATGAACTCGGAGTTCGCACTGTCCGGCTCGGAGCAGAACCCGGATCTCACCGGCAAGGACGTCAAGCTGCTGACCCAACGCGTGCGGCCGGGTGCCGTGGGGCCAGTCGAGCGCTTCGCACAGTCCTCTCCCGAGTTCATCTGGGCCGACACCCCCGCCGAGTTGGCGGCCGGGATGAACACCCTGGCCAGCGGCTCGAAGGGGCATATCGACGCCGACCAGCTCGCCCGCACCATTGCCCTGCGCGACGCCCAGGTCGAGTCGGGGCTGGGCAAGGACCACCAGGTGGTGGCCACCGCGATGGCGCGACGTTACCGGGTGGACCGACTGATCCGGGTCTCCCCACCGCGCCCCTTGACGACGCCGAAGGACGGGCCCCTGCTGGCGGTGCGGTTGTCGGTGTTGACGCGCAAGACCCTCGGCGGGCTCCACACGGACCTGTCGGCGCGGGTCCTGCGGGCGGACGGTTCGGCGCTGCCGGGGCTGTGGGCCGTCGGCGAGGCCGCCGGCTTCGGTGGTGGCGGAGTCCATGGGCACCGGGCGCTCGAGGGCACCTTCCTGGGCGGCTGCCTGTTCTCCGGCCGAGTCGCCGGACGCGCACTCGCAGCGGAACTGCGGTAGCAGGCCACGCGACTGTGGGCGGCGACCCCACCGGGTCACCGCCCACAGTCAGGCGTGCAGCCTGAACGCTCAGGCGTTCGCCACCAACCCCAGCTCCGCCGGGTTGGTCAGCGCCGTGTTCTTCGGCACGATCCTGACCGTGTAACCGAACGGCCCGGATGCCTCCAGCCGAACATCCCCCGCGAACGCATGCCGACCGGCCTCATACGACTCGGCGAGCGTCAGCGACGCCACGGTGAACGCATCGATGGCGTCGGCATCGGTTACCCGGCCGTGCACCACCTGGACGTCGACGTCGGCGGGGTTGAGATCACCGAGCGAGACGTAGGCCCGCACGATCAGCACGTCGCCGACCTTCGGCGCGTCGCTCACCCCGGCGGAGTCGACATGGTCGACCCGCACATGGGACCACCCGGCACGGACCTCGTGCTTCCAGGTGGCCAACTCCCGGGCGCCGACCTGCGAATCCGCATCCATCGCCCGTCCCGCGACGGCCGCTGGGGCGTAGAGCCGATGCACGTACTCGCTGACCATCCGAGTCGCCTGGACCTTGGGTCCGAGAGTGGCCAGCGTGTGCCGCACCATCTCCAACCACCGGCCGGGCACGCCGTGCTCGTCCCGGTCGTAGAACCGGGGGGCGATCTGGTTCTCCACCAGGTCATACAGCGCCGCCGCTTCGAGGTCGTCACGGCGATCCGGGTCCTCGACGCCGTCCGCCGTCGGGATCGCCCAGCCGTTCTGGCCGTCGTACCACTCGTCCCACCACCCGTCGAGGATCGACAGGTTCAGGCCGCCGTTGAGCGCCGACTTCATGCCCGACGTCCCACTGGCCTCAAGCGGACGCAGCGGGTTGTTCAGCCACACGTCACAGCCCGGGTACAGCGACAAGGCCATGCCGATGTCGTAGTTGGGCAGGAAGACGATCCGGTGCCGCACATCCGCGGCGTCCGCGAACTGGACGAGCTGCTGAATGAGGCGTTTGCCCTGGTCGTCGGCGGGGTGGGATTTGCCGGCAACGATCAGCTGCACCGGCCGCGTGGGGTGCAGCAGCAGGGCACGCAGGCGCTCGGGGTCGCTGAGCATCAGGGTCAGCCGCTTGTACGTGGGCACCCGGCGGGCGAAGCCGATGGTCAGCACATCCGGTGACAGCGCCTCGTCCACCCAGCCCAGCTCGGCGGGGCTCGCGCCCCGCTCGCGCCAGGACTCGCGCATCCGCCGGCGAGCCTCGGCCACCAACCGGCCGCGCATCTCGCGACGGACGTTCCACAGTTCGGAATCACTGACACCGCCGCTGGTGCGCAGCCAGCCCGCCGACGCCTCGGGCGCGGTCAGCTCAGTCAGCCCGAGCCGGTCGGACTCCAACTCGGCCAGCTCGGGGTCGACCCACGTCGGCGAGTGCACCCCGTTGGTCACCGAAGTGATCGGCACCTCGCGGGCGTCGAACCCCGGCCACAGACCGTTGAACATCTCCCGGGAAACCTCACCGTGCAGCAGGGAGACGCCGTTGGCCCGTCCACCGAGGCGCAACCCCATGAGCGCCATGTTGAAGACCGTCGGGTCACCGCCCTCGTAATCCTCGGCACCCAGTGCGAGCACCCGGTCTACCGGCAGTCCGGGAATCTCACGGTCACCACCGAAGTAAGTGGCGATCAGGTCGCGGGCAAAGCGGTCGATACCGGCCGGGACCGGGGTGTGCGTGGTGAAGACCGTGGCGGCTCGGACGGCTTCCAATGCCTCGTCGAAGCTCAAGCCCTGGGCGACGTACTCGCTGATCCGCTCCACACCGAGGAACCCGGCGTGGCCCTCGTTGGTGTGGTAGACCTCGGGTGCGGGCGCGCCGGTGAGTCGCGACCACAGCCGCAGCGCACGTACCCCACCCATGCCCAGCAGCAGCTCCTGCTGCAGGCGGTGCTCACCACCACCGCCGTAAAGCCGGTCGGTCACCTTGCGGGCGGCGTCGTCGTTCTCCGGAACGTTGGAGTCGAGCAGCAGCAGGGGAACCCGGCCCACCGCCGCAACCCACACATGGGCGTGCAACGTCCGGCCGCCGGGCAACGGCACCTGCACGCCGGCCGGGGTGCCGTCGGCCTCCCGCAGCACGGTCAACGGCATGCCGTCGGGATCGAGCAGGGGGTAGGTCTCCGACTGCCAGCCGTCACGGGTGAGCCCTTGGCGGAAGTAGCCGGCACCGTACAACAGGCCGACGCCGACGATCGGCACGCCGAGGTCGGAGGCCGACTTCAGGTGGTCGCCGGCCAGGATACCGAGGCCACCCGAGTACTGCGGCAGCACCGAGGTGATGCCGAACTCCGGGGAGAAGTATGCGATCGCGGCTGGCAGCTCCGGGGAGGAGGCGCTCTGTTCCTGGTACCAGCGAGGACCGGTCAAATAGTGATCGAGGTCGGCGGCAGCTCCACGGACCTGGTCCACGAACGCCGCGTCGCGCGCCAGTTCCTCGAGCCGCTCAGGACCCAGCGCGCCGAGTAGCGCCGCCGGGTCACCCTGCACACTGGCCCACAGTTCCAGGTCGATACGAGCAAACAGGTCACGCGTCGGCTGGTGCCACGACCAACGCAGGTTCTGCGCCAGGGCATCGAGGTCCTGCAGCGCGGCGGGCAAGTGGGTGCGGACAGTGAATCGTCGAATCGCTTTCACACCGAAGACCTTACGGGGAATGGCGACCACTCGGGCGCATGGGCCGAGGTCGCGGCCTGCGCCCTCTCAGGTACCGATACACCAGGACCCGGGGGGCGACCGGTATCGCTCCGATCGCCGATGCTGGATACCTTGAGCAGGTGACCACACCCGCCGGAGCCCCCGCCCCTCGTCCCACCCCCAAGCCGCGACCGCCGGCCAGTGGCACCCCCGCACCGCGGCGTGCGAGCACTCCGAAACCCGCACCACCGGCCACAGCCGCCCCAGCCACATCCGCGGGTCCGCGAGTGATCACGCGCCCAACCACCTCCGCCGACCCAGCCCCGCTCGCAACACCGGACCGTTCCCCGGCCCCGACCCCGGCGCGGCGTCAGCCCGCCTCGACACCGCTCCCCGCCCCTCCCACGCCCATCGGCCGGATCCCGGTGCTCGACATCGCCCCCGTCGTCGAACACGGACGTTGGCCCGCGAAAGCCACCGTCGACGAAATGCTCACGATCGAGGCCACCGTCTTCCGCGAGGGGCACGACGCCGTGGCCGCCACCGCCGTACTGGTCGCCCCGGACGGCAGCACCCGGCAGGCTCGGATGGTCGACGTCGCCCCTGGTCTCGACCGCTTCCGTGCCGCGCTGCACCCGGACTGCGAGGGACTGTGGGCGTTGCGCGTAGAGGGGTGGAGCGACCCTTACGGAACCTGGGCGCACGACGCCGCCATCAAAATCGACGCAGGTGTGGATGTGGACCTCATGCTCGCCGAGGGAGCTCAGCTCTTCGACCGGATCGCCGCTGTCCCCGGCCGCACCCCGGCGGATGCCGCCACCATCACCGACGCCCATCATGCCCTGAAGGACCCCGGCCGACCGGCTGCTGCCCGCCTGGCTGCCGCCACGGCGCCCGAGGTGCGCGAGGTCCTGGACCGGGCGCCGCTGCGCGAGTTTGTCACGCCGTCAGCGGACTACCCCCTCCAGGTCGACCGCCCGCTGGCCCTGGCCGGGGCTTGGTACGAGATGTTCCCGCGCTCCGAGGGTGCCTACCAGCACCCCGACGGCAGCTGGGTCTCCGGCACCTTCGCGATGGCCGCCAACCGGTTGCCGGCCATCGCCAAGATGGGTTTCGACATCGTCTACCTCACCCCCGTGCACCCCATCGGGACGACCCACCGCAAGGGGCGCAACAACTCCCTGACCGCGGTGCCCGGAGACCCGGGGTCGCCCTACGCCATCGGCTCGGCCGACGGCGGTCACGACGCGATCCACCCGGAGCTGGGCACGGAACGCGATTTCCGGGCCTTCGTGGCGGCCGCACGCCGGGAGGGTATGGAGGTAGCCATCGACCTCGCCCTGCAGTGCTCCCCGGATCACCCCTGGGTGACCGAGCACCCGGAATGGTTCACCACCCGAGCCGACGGGTCGATCGCCTACGCCGAGAACCCGCCCAAGAAGTACCAGGACATCTACCCGCTCAACTTCGACAACGACCCGACCGGCATCTACACCGAGGTGTTGCGCGTGGTCCGGGTATGGATCGACCGCGGGGTCACGGCCTTCCGGGTCGACAACCCGCACACCAAGCCGCTCGACTTCTGGGAGTGGTTGCTCACCGAGGTCCGGCGAACCAACCCCGAGGTCATCTTCTTGTCCGAGGCGTTCACACGCCCCGCCATGATGGCGACTCTCGGCCGGATCGGCTTCCACCAGTCGTATACGTACTTCACCTGGCGCACGACGCGCGACGAGTTGGCGGAATACCTCACCGAGGTATCCAGCGCAGCGAGCGCCGCCGTCATGCGACCATCGTTCTGGCCGACGACCCACGACATCCTGCCGCCGCACCTGACGCACACCGGCCCGGCGGCCTTCGCCCTGCGGGCAGTACTCGCTGCCATGGGTTCGCCGACTTGGGGGATCTACTCCGGTTATGAGCTGGTCGAAGACACCCCACGCCCGGGGGTCGAGGAGCAGATCGACAACGAGAAATACGAGTTCAAACCACGCGACTGGGCAGCAGCTGAAGAGATCGGGATCTCGACTCTGCTGACCTCGCTGAACGCGATCCGCCGAGCCCATCCCGCCCTACGTCAACTACGCAACCTCACCGTGCACCCGACGAGCAACGACCAGATCCTCGCCTTCTCGCGGCATCTGCCGCCCGAGCACTCCCCCACCGGGGAGTCCAGCACGATCATCGTCGTCGTCACGCTGGACCCGTGGAACCCGCAGGAGTCGAACGTCTCGCTGGACCTGGCGGCGCTCGGGCTGCCCGTTCCCGGCCCCGACCACGATCCGTGGACACCAGCCTTCGTCGCCCATGACCTCCTCTCCGGTGCCGCCTACGCCTGGGGTCAAGAGGTCTATGTGCGCTTGGAGCCGCAGAGCCAGGTCGCGCATATCGTCGAGGTCCGCCCGTCGTGACCTCGGCGGACATGGGGTCCCGCGACTTCTGTTGGCTGACGGTGACGCCATGACCGAGCAGGAGCCGACCGGCGGGTACCCGGGCGCGGAGCTCGCACAGCTGCTGGCCACCTGGCTGCCCCACCAGCGTTGGTATCCGGCCGGGCCACAGGCCCGGCTCACCGCGGGAACGTGGCGGGAGATCGGCGCTAGCCCGCGGGTGGCGATCCACATAGTGCACCTGTGCGCCCCGGGGACCGATGTGGCGCTGCATATACCCCTGGTGCTACTGCCGGGGGTGTCGCCCGCACTGGGCGGTCCCCATCAGGGTGCACCCCTGGACCCGTCGGCCGTCATCGGCGCGCTCACCATCCACGGCCGGGAGTGGACCGTCATCGACGGTGCTGCCCACCCGGCCGGCTGGGCTGCACTCCTGCGGCTGACCACGTGGTATGCCGGGGCCACTCCAGCGCCCGACCTCGCCGGCGCCCGGCCGCTGGGCGTCGAACAGTCGAACAGCTCGGTGCTGCTCCCCCACGTCGCGGGCGGTGCCCTGCTCAAGATCCTGCGGACGATCGCCCCCGGGCCGCACCCCGACATCGAGGTACCCCGAGCACTGGCCGGTCAAGGCTGGGCGGGTGTTCCGCGACCCCTGGGCGAGATCACGGTGCCCTGGGAGGACGGTGACCCACCCGGCCGGACGGCGCCGATCGCGATTTTGAGCGCCTTCGTCTCCGGGGCCGACGACGGATTCGACGTCGCGAAGGAGTACGCCGGCCGGGGCGAGTCCTTCGCCGAGTCCGCCCGCGACCTCGGCCGCACGGTGGCCCGGATGCACGCCGCGCTTCGTAGGTCGTTCGGTGCCACGGAACCGCCGGAACGGAAGTGGTGGCTCGCAGACCTGCGCCGGCGCGCGTCGGACACGATCATCGCGACCCCCGCGCTCGCTGGCCGGGCCGAGGCGATCACCGCCTTCCTGGACCGGATCGATGCCACGATTGGGCCTGAACTCCCGGCGAGACAACGCATCCACGGGGACCTCCACCTCGGCCAGACCCTCCGGACACCGCGCGACTGGCTCATCCTCGACTTCGAGGGCGAACCCCTGCGACCGGTAGCCGAACGCACCAGGCCTGACCTCGCACTGCGCGATGTCGCCGGGATGCTGCGTTCCCTCGACTACGCGGCTGCCCTCGGTTCCGCCCTGCGGTCCGGCAGCAGCACCTCGCGGCAGAGCGACACCCCGCCCGTGCACACCGCACAGCTGCCCACCGCCGCCGACTGGGCCGCACAAGCCGGTGCGGGATTCCTCGCCGGCTATAGGGAAGGCGCCTCCGCTGACCCGGTGGGCTCCGCCTCCACCGGTGCTGTGCTGGCAGCCCTGGTCTTCGACAAGGTCGTCTATGAGGTGGCCTACGAGGCTCACCACCGACCGGATTGGATCCACATCCCATTGGGCGCGCTCGACCAGCTCACCGGTTGACGACAAATCTTCCATCGCCGCGATGCGGCTCGGCAACCAGTGGCCCAACGTGGAAGGGTGGGGCCATGACCGGGCCAACTTCTCCCCCACCCCCCGTCTTAGTCGATCCGGATGCCCTGACGGCGGTCGCGTTGGGTCGCTCGTTCAACCCCCACCAGATCCTCGGGGTCCATCTCCACGGCGATTGGGCCACAGTGCGTGTTCTGCGCCCCCTCGCTGATGCAGTCACGGTGATCACGGCCGACGCCGAGCACCCGGCCATCCACGAGTCCAACGGCATCTGGGTGGCCGTCATGCCCGCGCCGACCACCCCAGGATCCGGCACCACCGCGCCGGATTACCGGGTCCGGGTACGGTACGGCGACTCGGAGACCCTGGCCGACGACCCCTACCGCTTCCTGCCGAGCCTCGGCGAAATGGACCTCCATCTGATCCGGGAGGGCCGCCACGAACAGTTGTGGCAGGCCTTGGGCGCTCGCGTTGTGACCTACCCCAGCACACTGGGCGCCACCACAGGCACCGCCTTCGCGGTCTGGGCACCCAATGCTCACGCGGTGCGGGTGATCGGTGACTTCAACGGGTGGGGAGCCACCCACCCCATGCGTTCGCTCGGTGAGTCAGGTGTGTGGGAACTCTTCGTGCCCGACGTCGTCGGAGGTGCCCGGTACAAATTCGAGATCCTCGGCCACGACGGTTCCTGGCGGCAGAAAGCCGACCCCATGGCCCGGGGAACCGAGGTGCCGCCTGCGACCGCCAGCGTCGTCATCGAGTCGGACTACACCTGGGCGGATGACGAATGGCTGACCGCGCGAGCCGACGGCGACCCGCATCACGGGCCGATGAGCGTCTACGAGGTTCACCTCGGTTCCTGGCGCATGGGACTGTCGTACCGCGAACTCGCCGATCAGCTCACGGAATATGTCGTCGAGCAGGGGTTCACCCATGTCGAGCTGATGCCCGTCGCCGAGCATCCCTTCGGCGGCTCCTGGGGGTACCAGGTCACTAGCTACTACGCACCGACGGCCAGATTCGGCCACCCGGACGACTTCCGGTACCTGGTCGACCGGCTCCACCAGGCCGGAATCGGCGTACTGCTGGACTGGGTGCCCGGGCACTTCCCCCGCGACGAGTGGGCATTGGCCCGGTTCGACGGCACCCCGCTCTACGAACACCCGGATCCCCTCCGTGGTGAGCAACCGGACTGGGGCACCTTCGTCTTCAACTTCGGCCGCACCGAGGTTCGCAACTTCCTCGTGGCCAACGCCACCTACTGGCTGGAGGAGTTCCACATCGACGGCCTGCGGGTCGACGCGGTCGCTTCGATGCTCTACCTCGACTACTCCCGGCAGCCGGGCCAATGGCATCCGAATATCTACGGCGGCCGGGAGAATCTGGAGGCGATCTCCTTCCTGCAGGAGGCCAACGCCACGGCCTACCGCCGCTCGCCCGGCATCGTGATGATCGCGGAGGAATCCACGGCCTGGCCCGGGGTCACACGGCCCACCGACGCCGACGGACTCGGTTTCGGGCTCAAGTGGAACATGGGGTGGATGAACGACTCCCTGCGGTACATCGCGACCGAGCCGATCTACCGCCGGTACCACCACAACGAGTTGACCTTCTCCCTGGTCTACGCCTTCTCCGAGCAGTTCGTGCTGCCGATCAGCCACGACGAGGTCGTCCACGGCAAGGGGTCGCTCTTCGGCCGGATGCCCGGAGACGACTGGCAGAAACTGGCCGGGGTGCGTTCCTTCCTGGCCTATCAGTGGTCGCATCCCGGCAAGCAGCTGCTGTTCATGGGCAGTGAGTTCGCGCAACGCAGCGAATGGAATGAGGGCACCGGCCTGGACTGGGGTGCACTCGGCGATCGCGGGCACGCCGGGGTCTCACGCGTGGTCCGCGACCTCAACTCCGTCTACCGAGCCACGCCCGCGCTCTGGGAGATCGATCACGACCCGGCCGGATTCGCCTGGCTGGATGCCGACGACGCCGACCACAACGTGTTGGCCTATGTGCGCCGGGACAGCGCCGGGGGCGAACTCGTCGCGATCGTGAACTTCGCCGGTACCCCCCATGAGGGGTACCGGATCGCGCTGCCGAGCGGAGGAACCTGGCGGGAGGTGCTCAACACCGATGCCGAGGTCTACGGCGGATCGGGTGTCGGCAACCTAGGCGTCGTGACGGCGGAATCCGTGCCGCACAAGGGCTGGGCGTTCTCCGCCACCCTGCGCGTGCCACCGTTGGGCGCCCTGTTCCTGGTCCGCGCGGACTGAGGCCGCGCGCGGGGCATCCGCGTGGACTTGAGGCGACGACCAGCTCAGTACAGGCTCATCGCCAACCGCTGGCGGGCCTTACCGACCCGCGGATCGGCGGGACCGACGACCTCGAAGTACTCGATGAGGCGGACCCGCACCGGCTCCTTATTCTCCGCGTCGAGCGTCGGCAGGAGGTCGAGCAGACGGCCGAAGGCGTCGTCGATCTTGCCGCCGAGCATGTCCAGGTCGGCCACCGCGAGCTGAGCCGAAACATCCTGTGGGGCGTCGGCGGCCGCCTGGCGCACGGCTGGGAGGTCGGTGTCACGGGTCCGCTGGAGCAGCCGGACCTGGGCCAGCCCCGCAACGGCAAGAGAATCGTGGCGGTCCTGTTTGATGGCCCGCTCATAAGCGTCCACGGCCGCATCGAGGTCGTCGCGCTCGATCGCCTCGTATGCCTCCTGGTGGAGTGGAGGCAGCTCGGTTTCGGGTTCCGGTTGAGGCTCGCCGGCCGCGCCGTCCTGCGCGTCTCCGCCCTGGCGCGGGGCGGTGCCCGTGACCCCGTTGGCTTTGGCGGCCTCCAACACCTGGGTGAGGACCGCCCGGATCTGTTCTCCGGAAGCCCCACCCTGGAACAGCGGAAGCGGCTGACCCTGCAGGACGGCGACCACGGTCGGCACGCCCTGCACCTGGAAAGCAGCTGCCACCTGCGGGAACTGTTCGGCGTCGACACGGGCCAACAGGAACCGGCCCCCGAACTCCTCGGCGATGGCGCCCAACTCCGTGCCGAGCTGGGCATTCGCCTGGTCAGTTGGAATCCAGAGCAGGACCACCACGGGGTAGGAAGTGGACGACCGGATGACCTCGGGAAAGGTCTCGTCTGTGAGGTCCACGACGTATCCGCCCGCCGCGGGCGCCCCGCCGGGCGTGCCCGGCGGCGGTGACTTCGGCCGGTTCAGGGCCGCGAGGTCAAGGGCTCCGCGCACGTCGAAGCCGGCTTGGTTCATCGGGTCGCTCATGGGTGCATCCTCAAAGGTTCGGGCGGCCGGGTCACTTGACCGCGACGGCTGTCGCGACCTGCTCGTTGCCGAGCACCTGTACCGGGCCTTTCGCGTCGGCTGGCGGAATGTACAGGGCGACGACCACTTGGAAGGTCGTCTTGAGTGAGTTGGCGGGCGTGGTGGCGCCGAATAGGGCGACTTCGGTTGGCGCCTCGGGCATGATCTTCGCACCCGCTTCGGCCGTCTGAGTCCGGATGGCGGTCAGCGCACCCATCACCAGTGCACCACCATCGGATGTCCGTACGGCCCGGACCTGCTCGGGAGAAGAGGTGAACGTCATCGTCTGTTTCCCGGCAGCCGTGGCCAGCCGTGAGTTCTGCGCCGCATTCAGCGAGGCGAGCAGATCGCGATAGGGGTCGGTCCCCGGGAAGGTGGCGACGAAGGCTGACGATTTGCCCACGTTGAGCACATCCGCGTACTGCGCGACGGCATCGACCGGCGTCACCAGCAGACTGTCATCATCGCCGGCCACCGCAGGACTTCCAATGGTCGAGTCCGCGAAATTCGGCATCGTAATACCGGGGAAAAGGCGCGCCCAGGCCCACAGCTTGTACTCATCGCGAGCGCCGGCTTGTTCGAGCGCCATCAGTCGCGGCAGCCCCACATCGTCTGGGCGGACGCTGACCGCGTAGGAGGTCCGTGGCCACGCCTGGGTGGTCGGTACCACTTGTTGGTCGACATCGACCGGCAACTGGGCGATGAGCTTGTCGTTCTTCAGCCGGGCAGCCGCATTCAGTTGGCTGGTCCGCATGGCCAAGGCCGGCCCCATCACGCGACCACGGAGCAACTTGGGGTCGCGCGCCTTGTCCGCTGCGGAGATCGCTTCACCCACCGCAGTCAGCACAGCCGATTCTTGACTCTCAGACAGGACGGGCGGCAGCTCGCTCGGCGTGGGGTCGGGTTCTGCCTGCGGCAAGGGCGGCGCGCATGCCCCGAACAGCAGGGCACCCGCGATCCCGATGGCGGCCGCGCGCAGGCGACCAGGACGTAGCCGGGTCATCGGGACTCTCCACTCTCGCCGGACGCGTCGCCGTCGGTCGATTTCTCAGCGGGCGGGGTCGGCGGTGCATCGAATCCCCAAGCCTGGCGCCACGCATCCCCCCGGGCGGTCGAGGCGCGGGAACCCTCTGCCGGTTTCACAGTGGGTTGGGCTGCGGTTCGCGGACGGACCAGCGGGATCTGCCCCGTCAGCAATGCGCGAACCCCACCGCTCTTCTTACCGCCCCGCTGGCCCTCCTCGCGCTTCTTGCCCCCTCGTTGGTTCTCTTCCCGCTCGCGCATCTCACGCCGGGTCAACGGGCGATCCTCCGCCTCCGGCGGTTGAGCCGAACTGACACCGGAGACGTCCGACTCAACGGGCTGCTTCTCGGTCGGCTTGGCCTTGCCCCAGCGAGTCTTGGCGGCTTTGGTCGCCTTCCCGCCGGACGGCGATGCTTGCGGCACACTCGATGCCGCAGGTGTCGATGCCGCAGGTGCGGTCGGTGTTGTCTGGGTGGTCGGTGCTGTCTGGGCAGGCGCCTGGGGGGTTGGCTCGCTTACCTGCGCCTCGCGTCGCGCCCGGCGACCGACCAACGGCGTGGTGGCTTCCCGCTGACCGCCTGGCGCGCCATCAGCCCTGGCACGTTGCGGCTCCGGCGAGCGAACCGGATCCTCCGACGACGGTGCACCGGGCTTGGATTCCGCTGTGGCCCTCCCCGGTTTGCGCGCAGGCACCGGAGTCCAACCGCCCTCGTGATGAGCCCGGGACTCGACCACGAGGAGCAGAGCGCCGAGCAGGCACAGAATCGCCCCGAAAACCACACCAGGCCACAGCCACGGAGTGGACACCTCATGCGGCCAGGTGAGACGAACGGTGGGTGCCTTGGCATCCTCACCTACTCCGGCTGCGATCAGACTCCAGCGACCCGCCCGATCCGACCAACGCAAATCGACCGTTCCCTCGCCGGTGGCCCGCGCTACCCACATGTCCGAGGGGATCGGGTCCGGACCGACGACAGCGGCGGCGGCATCGGACGGCGTCGCAGTGGCCGCCGGGGCCTTGGCGTCGGCCGGGGCATCCGCGGCCGGCGGTGGTGCGGTCACCGACTTGGTGGCCAGGGCAGTCCACGACTGTAGGCCGGTGACCTCGGTGTAGGGGTCCTCACCTGCCCATCCCATGACGTCGATGTCACGCCCGACAGCGATCGTGACCTGCTGCTTGCCCGGCACTGTGGCACGAATGGTGACGTTGTCGCTCACCAGATCCAGGACGCCGGGAGCGGTCACGACAAACGTGCCGTCGCCGCGAGGCGTGGCGCTGGCAACCACGGTGTCCGCGGCTCGCCACACCGTGGCCGAGGCCACGCCGAGGGCGATACTCGCGAGCCCTCCGACCAGGAGGACTGCCGCGATGATTCGTTGGATCACCGGATTCCCTTCGTCAATCGACGTCCCAGGATAGTTGTGTTCCCGAGAATGAGCGAGAATCGGCGCCGCCCGCGCAGATCTGCACAGGGCCTCCACGTCTTGAACCTTCCCGCAACGCACAGCGCGGAGCTTCAGCGGGAGCCCGCCCTCACCCGCAGCCGGGACCGGCCGCTGACCGCCACACGAGCGGGTGGAAAGGTCTCATTCCGTGAAAACGGACAGGCCAACGGAAGCTCCCTACCCGTATCCTGATCGAAGAGGGTTGAGCACCATCGCCAGCCCGGCCGCCACGGCAGCTACTCATGTACGACGGAGGCACACGTGACCGACGAGCGCACGCTCTTCCCCATCACTATGAGGGGCTACGACCGTGTCCAGGTTGAAGCCCACCTCGCGAGGTTGGAGAAAGCACTCGAAGAGGCCCAAGCCCAGGCCGAGGCCGCCGACGAGCGGGCCGCAGCGGTTTCCGCGCAACTCACCCAGGCACAGGGCCAGGTCCGAGAGGCGGGACGCCCCTCGTATGCCGGTCTCGGTTCTCGCATCGAGCAACTGCTGCGCTCCGCCGAGGAGCAGTCCGCCGATGTGCTCTCCCAGGCCAATGCCCAGGCTGCCGACATCATGGCCCGCGCCAAACTGTCCGCCGGCCAGGTCCGCACCCGGGCCGAGAACGAGGTGGCCGAGATGCTGACGGCGGCACGCCACCAGGCCGAGGAGCTGCGGACAACCACGAACTCCGAGGTGGAAAGCACCCTGTTGGGCGCCCAACGGCGCGCCGAGGAACTTGTCGGCTCCGCCGAACGCGAGGCCGCCCGGATCTCCAGCGCGTTGGCGACTGAGGAGAGTGAGCGTCGGACCACGCTCGAACGCGAACTGGGCACTGCCCGGGCGACGGCGGAACGTGAGACCACCGAATTGCGCGTGACCACCGAACGTGATGCCGCAGAACTTCGCGCTCGCGCGGCCGCGGAGGCCGCGGAGATGCGCGAGTCGGCCGAACGCGAGTCGACCGAACTGCTGGAGGGCGCGCGACGCGACGCCGAACGGCAGATCAGGGAGGCCCGCCGCACCGCCTCCGAGGCGGCCAACGCGGTCACCACCGAGATGGAAGAACTCCACGAGCGGGCCCGGAACGCGCTGGCCGAGGCCGAGCTGGAAACCGTGCGTAAGCGCGAGGAGGCCGAACGCGAGAACGCCGAACGCCACCAGTTGGCCAAACAAGAGACGGAGCGGCTGGTCACCACCGCCGAACAGCATGCGGCTGACGCCGAGAAGCGTGTTGCCTTGGCGCTCGAGCAGGCGGAGCAGGTACGCGTGGAGTCGGACTCCTACATCAAGGAACTCATGGCGACAGCTCGGGCCAACGCCGAACGCATCGTCGCCGAGGCGCGCGAGTTCGCCGACCAGACGATCGGTGACGCGAAACTGGAAGCTGAGCAGCAGCGGGCCGTCGCGACCCGGCAGCTGGAAGACCTCACCCGCCAACACGAGTCGATCACGACCTATCTGGACGAACTGCGTGGACTCCTCGTCGAGGACCACAGTGGCGGATCGGCCAAGGGTGACCGCCGGAAGGCCAAGATCTCCGGCACACCCGGACAACAGGCCCGCGCAGCGGCGACCTTGCTGACCGCGGACTACCCCGCTGCGGAACCAGAACCCACCCAGCCCACGCACGACACCCAGGTCTTGGCGCTGGACGACACCAAGGTCCTGCCCGTGACCGAGGACGCCGACGAAACGGTGGATCGCCCGACCGAGGTGATCATCGAGGAGGTAGCAGCCACGGAGGCGTCCGAGGAGGACACGACTCGGACGACGCCCTCGGCCTGAGCCAGAACGGTTAGGCAGTCGCGGCGGTGGCCACCGCGAGCAGCTCCGCGAGCGCCACCGCCACCGCTACGGGTTCCTCCACGGCGCTGAGATGACCCGCGCGCGGAACCCGCACGAGGGGACCCCCGCTGGCCTCGGCCATATGTTCTGCCTCACCGATGGGAGTCAGCTGGTCCTCGGTCCCCACTACGACCGCGACCGGGACGTCCAGCTCAGCGATGACGTGAGTTCGATCGGGCCGCGCCGCCATCGCCCGCTGCGACCACGCCACCCCGGCTGGCCGTTGAGCCCGGATCCACTCCTCCACCCTGGCGGTGAGGTGTTTGCGCTCCGTTTTGCTGGTCTTCCCGAGGAGTGTCCCGGCCATCCCCAGCACCGGATCGACCGAGTGGGCTTGGTCGACGGCCGCTGCGATACGGAGCCGGTTGGCCTGCGCCTCGTCGGCGTCCGCCGTCGACTTCGTGTCGACGAGCCCGAGGCCGGCGATCAGCTCCGGATGCCGGTCGGCGAGGGCGAGGGCGACATAGCCGCCCATGGACAGCCCGGCCACCACGGCCCGCCGAACACCATGACCGGTGAGGGCCTCAGCGACGGCATCGGCCGAGTCGGCCAGCGACGCGGGCTCGCCACCGAGGGGACTTTGGCCGAGGCCGGGCAGGTCGACGGCGAACACCTGGGGATTGCCCGGCATGGCGGTGGCCACGTCGGACCACATTCGATGGTCCACGGGGAAAGCGTGCAACAGGAGGAGCGGGAGACCCGACCCCGAGCGCAGGGTCAACAGATCGATCGCGGTCATCACAAAACCCTTCCTCGGTGAGCGTCATAGGTGGCTTGATCGGACACATCGGTGTCCTGCCCCGCGGTGGTCGCGGACCCGGCCCAGGTTCTGGGAAGCTCCCCCGCGGCGGGGTTGACGTGGTTCACGATCTCTTGAAGCACACGGCGTACGGAGGGCTCTCCCACCCACAGGTGTTTGGCGCCCTCAACCCCGATGACCTCGGCGGAGCGCACTCGTGCAAATCGTTCGCGCGCCTGGGCAGGTCGCAGATAGTCGTCGAATTCGGGAACGAGAACGACCAGGGGCTTACCGGACTCGTCCCAACGGTCCAGATCTGCGTCGGTGGCCCGCGCGAGCGGGGGTGAGAGCAGGATCGCGCCCTCGACTGCCGGGTCTATGCCATGCATGAGCGCCAGCTCCGTGCCGAAGGACCACCCGACCAGCCTCAGCCGCGGCAGGTCGTGGAACTCTGCGAACTCGATCGCGGCCGCTACATCGAATTTCTCGGCGATACCGGCATCGAAGGCCCCCTGGCTGGTGCCGCGCGGTGAGCTCGTGCCCCGGGTGTTGAACCGCAGGACGGCGAGATCGGCCAGCGCGGGCAACCGCCATGCCGCCTTTCGCAGCACATGTGAGTCCATGTATCCGCCGTGGGTCGGCAGTGGATGCAGGGTGACGAGTGTGGCGACCGGTGGCCGGTCGGCTGGTAGCGCCAACTCGCCGACGAGTGTCAGCCCATCCGCGGTGTGCAACTCAATGGGGCTGCGGTGCGCGGGGAGCACCGTCAGCGATCGGATGGTTGTCTCTGCGGGCGACTGCTCAGAGCTGTTCATCAATCCGAGCGTACCGGGGCAGGGCGTTCCTATCGGGGCCGACGACGCCCGCGGGCCGCCCAGCAGGCCGAGTGCCAATGACGGCGGTCGTCAAGCCCCGTGCCGAGCAACGTCTGACGGGGCCAGGCCACCACGTGGCCGACACCGGGTGGGATCTCTTGGCTGCATCCCGGGCAGCGGTAGGCCTTCGCTCCCCCACGGACGCTTCGCACAGTCCATTCACCATCGGCGGCGTCTTCGTGCCGCACGCCCCCGAGCGCGCGATCCAGGTCGAGGGGTGAAGACGGCTCGCCCCAAGGGCGGCGGCGAGGTCGGCGGGAGGGCATACCCCCATTCTCCATGTGCTCTGCACCGCGTTCCCAGCTCGCCTTCAGCCGGGACCATTACAGTGGGGTGGAAACCCGTTGCGTGTCCGGCTCTGTGAAGCGGCTCGCGCCGCCCTTTCGACTCGAAGGAAACTCCGTGAAGCACCGCACCGCGAGCGCCTTGGCTGCGCTTACCCTCGGCGCCGCCCTCGTCCTCTCCGGCTGTGGCTCCAGCGACGAGACGTCCTACAAAGCCAACACCTGCGGACTCGACAAAGAGACGGTCGGCGCAACGCCGAGCGCCAAGGACCTGGCCGCTATCGACGCCATCACCGTCACCGGCGACCCCGGCAAAGAGCCGAAGGTCACGTTCGACGCCCCGCTGACGGTCACCGCGCCGGTCTGCCGCACCATCACTTCCGGCGAGGGAGATAAGCTCAAGACTGGTGAGCGGGTCACCATGAACTACGCCGTCTACAGCGGCGCGGATGCCTCCGAGCAAACCTCAACGTGGAAGACCGAGGCGCCCGAGAGCTTCACTCTCGGAGCTGCCGGCTACGACCTGCTGGCCAAACCCCTGACGGGCATGAAGGTCGGGACGCGAATGATCGTCGCCTCGCCGCAGCAGGACGGCACCACGTACATCAACATCCTGGAAGTCACCGATGCTTCCACCGTGCCGTCGCGGGCCAAGGGCACCGCGGTCACCCCGGCGTCGGGCCTGCCCACGGTCAAACTTGATGAGAAGGGCAAGCCGAGCCTGACCGTCCCCAAGGGCTTTACCGCATCGAAGACCCTCGTGGTTCAGCCGCTCATCAAGGGTGACGGCCCTGAGGTGGAATCCGGCCAGACCGTGACCGTGAAATATGCGGGCTGGAAGGTCGACGGCACCCAGTTCGAGTCGTCGTGGGATGCCGACGAAGGCTTTGACACCTTCGACGTGCAGCCGATCGGGGCCGGCAAGGTCATCAAGGGCTGGGACGAAGGGCTGGTCGGCCAGACCGTCGGAAGCCAGATCATGCTGATCGTCCCGCCATCGCTGGCATACGGCGACTCCAAGGGCCATGAACTGCAGAAGGAAACGCTGATCTTCGTGGTCGACATCCTCGCAGCCAGCTAGACCCTGAACGCCCAGAAGGGCTGCACCCCGGTGGGGTGCAGCCCTTCGTCATATCGGGACCGGACCGTCGCGCATTCCGACGCTCCCCAACGCCCGTGCGACCGTTCGAGTCGGCAAGACCCCTACGGTGCCCGGTTGGGTTGCTCGGGTGGCCTGCTTGTCGCACGTGCCGGGAATCGGCGCGGGCCTCGGGGTGTTGCCACCTTCCGTGAACGAGACCCTGACGGTGGATATCTGGTCCGATGTCGCGTGCCCGTGGTGCTACATCGGCAAGCGACGGTTCGAGACCGCGTTGGAACGACTCGGCGACGACGCCCCGGACGTCCGCATCGTGTATCACTCGTTCGAGCTGTCGCCCGATACGCCCGTCGACTTCGAAGGGTCGGAGGCCGACTTTCTGGCCGAGCACAAGGGGCTGTCCCGCGAGCAGACGCTGGCAATGCTGGATCAGGTCACGACCGTGGCCGCCGCCGAAGGGCTGGCGTACGACTTCGAGGCGTTGCGGCACACCCGCACACTCAAAGCCCACGAGCTCCTGCACCATGCCAAGGCCACCGGAAAGCAGGTGGAACTCAAGGAGCGGCTCCTGCGTGCGTACTTCGTGGAGGGCCGCCACATCGGCCGGGTCGAGGAGTTGGCGGGCCTCGCCGCAGAGGTCGGGCTGGATCGGGACGAGGCCATCGCGGTACTTGCGGCGGGCACGCACGCTGCCGACGTTGAGGCCGACATCGCTCAGGCTCGGGCGCTCGGCATCAACGGCGTCCCGTTCTTCGTCTTCAACGGCCGCTATGGGGTGTCCGGCGCACAGGATCCGGACGTCTTCATCCAGGTGCTGCGCCGGGTCGAGGCGGAGGCCGCCGCGGCGGGGGTTGTGTCAGATGTCACCACGGCGGCCGTGACCGGGCCGGCGGCCTGCTCGGACGACGGGTGCGCGGTGACGGTGTCGGGCGGGTAGGGGGTCTCACTCCGGCAACGGGGTGCGGCGCCCGCACCCGGTCGGTAGAGGTCTACCTATGGAACCGACCCCGTGTTGAGCGACATCCTGGATGGAGACCACCCGGGCCACTCTGAGCACTTCCGGAAATCCGCCCTAGGCCGCGTCACGCCGAATCTTGGGCGCACCCTCGGCGCCGACCTCGGGCCTTGTCAGACGCGGTGGATAGACTCTGAGCCCGAAGACCCTGGATACCTAGGACTGAGGAGGTAGTCGTGGCTGCGCTGTATGTCGATGTCGAACCTGACCTCCTCCGTTGGGCTGTCGCCCGTGCTGGCTGGGACGAGGAGACGACTGATCGTCGTGCACCGAAGCTCGACGGATGGCTAGATCAGGAAACACGCCCAACCCTTAAACAGCTCGAAAAGTTCGCGAACGATACGCACACGCCCTTGGGACTCATGTTCCTGGAGGAACCGCCGGTCGAGACGGTACCGATTCCGGACATGCGCACGTTGCAGAACACGCAGATCGCCCAGCCCTCTGCCGATCTCCTCGACACGATTTACCTCTGCCAGGAGCACCAGGACTGGTATCGGGGCTACGCCCACACACAGGAGTTCGATCCGATCGGATTCATCGGCACTGCGACGCTGGATGACCGACCAGAGACTGTCGCAGATCGCCTCCGAGCCGACCTGGACTTCGGACCGTCCAACCGCAGCAAGTTGGCGACATGGGAAGAAGCCTTCCGCCAGCTGATCGACCGGATTGAGAACATCGGGGTGCTCGTCAAGGTCAATGGCGTCGTCGGCGCCAACCCCCATCGCAAGCTGCGCCCGGACGAGTTCAGGGGGTTCGCTCTCTCCGATGAGCTGGCGCCGCTGATCTTCGTCAACGGCGCCGACACCAAAGCCGCGCAGATCTTCACGATCATTCACGAACTTGCTCACCTTTACTTGGGCGAGAGCGCCCTCTCGGATGCGACGATGGGTGCGATCAGCACCTCTGCACACGAGATCTGGTGCAACAAGGTCGCCGCCGAGGTTTTGGTTCCACAGGCTCTGTTGAGAAGCGAGTACTCGGGGAACATCTCGCCTGACGAGTTAGACCGCCTGGCTCGCCGCTATAAGGTGAGCACACTAGTCGTGCTGAAGAGCATCTATGAAGCAAGTCTACTCAGCTGGGAAGCTTACCAGGACGAGTACGACGCTGAATACCACCGCGTGATGGATCTGCTCAATGAACGACGGGCTGACGGCTCCCGCGGAAACTACTACAACACACAGCCAATCCGCCTCGGTCGCCAGTTCGCCCAGGCCGTATTGACCAGCACGTTCGAAGGTCACACCACATACCGCGATGCTTACCAGCTACTCGGAGCCAAGAAGCATGAAACCCTCATGCGGCTCGCCGAGCACCTGGGGGTGGCCTAATGTACCTTATTGATGCCAATGTGCTGATCGAGGCAAAGAACCGCTACTACGCCTTTGACATCGTCCCCGGATTTTGGAGCTGGCTGGATCACGCGCACGCGAACTCCTTGGCTTGCTCGATCGACTCAGTGAGGCAGGAGCTCCTCGCCGGGGCCGACGAACTTGCCGACTGGGCAAATGCCCACCCTGGCTTCTTCCGGTCTCTGGACCATTCGACGACCGCCCAGTTTCGCGATCTGAGCACATGGGCAAACAGCGGTCAGTACACTCCGGCGGCGCTCAATGCGTTTGCGAGCAACGCAGCTGACTATCAACTCGTCGCTCATGCCCGTGCGCACGGTCACACTCTGGTCACACACGAACGACCTCAGCCGAAAGCGAAGAAGCGGGTGCTGATCCCGGACGCGTGCCTCGCGATGGGTGTCGAGTTCGCCGACACGTTCACCATGCTGCGAAGGACTCGTGTTCGCCTGGAGCTTGTAACGCCGTAACTCTCGGGGAGACAGCAGCTTCCGCTACGCCACCTCTTCGGCGTAGAGCGCGAAAAAGGGTCCGAACCCGCGATAGTACGCAGATTCGGACCTTTGACCAGCTGTTCAGCCGGGACTCTTTGGATCCTGCGACTACATGCAGGACCTGGTCAGAAGTCCCAGTCCTCGTCCTCGGTATTGACCGCCTTGCCGATGACGTAGGAGGAACCCGAGCCGGAGAAGAAGTCGTGGTTCTCGTCGGCGTTTGGGGACAGCGCCGAGAGGATCGCGGGGTTCACATCTGTCTCGTCCTGCGGGAAGAGGACTTCGTAGCCGAGGTTCATGAGGGCCTTGTTGGCGTTGTACCGCAGGAACTTCTTGACGTCCTCAGTCAACCCGACGCCGTCGTAAAGGTCCTCGGTGTACAGCACCTCGTTCTCGTAGAGCTCGAAAAGTAGCTCGAAAGTGGAGGACTTGATCTCGTCGCGTTCCGCCGCGGAGAGCTTCTCCAGGCCCTTCTGGAACTTGTAGCCGATGTAGTACCCGTGCACCGCCTCGTCGCGGATGATCAGGCGGATCAGGTCAGCGGTGTTGGTGAGCTTCGCCCGGCTGGACCAGTACATGGGCAGGTAGAAGCCGGAATAGAACAAGAACGACTCAAGCAGGGTGCTGGCGACCTTGCGCTTGAGTGGCGAGTCGCCCCGGTAGTAGCCCAGAACGATCTCGGCCTTGCGCTGCAGGGCCGGGTTCTCCTCCGACCACCGGAAGGCGTCGTCGATCTCCTGCGTCGAGATCAGTGTGGAGAAGATCGATGAGTAGCTCTTGGCATGCACCGACTCCATGAACGCGATATTGGTGTACACCGCCTCCTCATGCGGCGTCAGCGCATCTGGGATCAGGCTGACCGCTCCCACAGTGCCCTGGATCGTGTCCAACAGGGTCAATCCGGTGAACACCCGCGTAGTAAGCACCTGCTCCTCGGGCGTCAGCGTGTGCCACGACTGGATGTCGTTGGATACGGGGACCTTCTCCGGCAGCCAGAAGTTCCCGGTGAGCCGATCCCAGACCTCGAGGTCCTTATCGTCGTCGAGCCGGTTCCAGTTGATCGCGGTGACGCGATCAATCAGCTTGATCTTGCCGGAGGGTGTCATCATTCCTACTTCCCACTAGCCCCCGGAACACCGGGAGACGTCCTCGAACGGTACCGCAACACGATCGAACAGCAACGGGGCGCCGGATCAGCCCCGACCACAGCGGCCAAACGCCACCTCCACCAAACACGACGCCCGCCCGAACACCAATCCCGCCAGTCGAAAACCACCATGGACATGGCGACCCGAGGCGCTTGGGGCGGGTGCGCGCGAGCCGACCGATGCAACCACAGCCAGCGAACTGATCGACGACCAAATGCGAACCGTGGTTGTCGCAAGAGGCCGAACGCCTGAGGGGCGCGGGTCGTGGCGGGTCTGGCGGGAGGCCGTGAGGGACGAACGGCCGGATGGTAAGCCCGCGCCCCTCAGGCGGAAGGCCGACCGCACCCTCGCGACTCCCGCGCCCGAAGCACCGTTTACAACATGCAGCTCACGCACCCATCGACCTCGGTCCCCTCCAACGCCATCTGCCGCAACCGGATGTAATACAGCGTCTTGATGCCCTTGCGCCACGCGTAGATCTGCGCCCGGTTGACGTCCCGCGTGGTCACCGTGTCCTTGAAGAACAGGGTGAGGCTCAGCCCCTGGTCCACATGCTGGGTCGCGGCTGCGTAAGTGTCGATGATCTTCTCGTAGCCGATCTCGTACGCGTCCTGGTAGTAGTCCAGGTTGTCGTTGGTCAGATACGGCGCCGGGTAGTAGACGCGACCGATCTTGCCTTCCTTGCGGATCTCGATGCGGGCCGCAACGGGGTGGATCGAGGATGTCGAGTTGTTGATGTAGGAGATCGAACCGGTGGGCGGTACCGCCTGGAGGTTCTGGTTGTACAGCCCGTGTTCCATGACAGAGGCCTTGAGTTCACGCCAGTCGTCCTGCGTCGGCAGGTGCACGCCGGCGGTGGCGAAGAGTTCGCGAACCCGTTCGGTGGCCGGCTCCCAGAGCCGCTCCGTGTACTTGTCGAAGTACGCGCCACTCGCATAGGTGGAGGCTTCGAATCCGTCGAAAGCGCGACCCCGCTCGATCGCCAACTTATTCGAGGCCGCAATCGCGTGGAAGGCGATCGTGTAGAAGTACATGTTGGTGAAGTCAATGCCCTCGTCGGAGCCGTAGTGGATCCGCTCGCGGGCAAGGTAGCCATGCAGGTTCATCTGGCCGAGACCGATGGCGTGGCCGGCCTCGTTCGCCCGCTTGATGGACGGCACGGACTCGATCGAGGTCTGATCGGAGACGGCGGTGAGCGCACGGATCGCGGTCTCCACCGTGTGCGCGAAGTCCGGGGAGTCCATCACCTTGGCGATATTCAGGGAGCCCAGATTGCAGGAGATATCCCGGCCGACGTGGTCGTAGGACAGATCCTCGCGATACGTCGACGGCGTCGAGACCTGCAGGATCTCCGAGCACAGGTTGGAGTGGGTGATCCGTCCCGCGATCGGGTTGGCCCGGTTGACGGTGTCCTCGAACATCACATACGGGTAGCCGGATTCGAATTGCAGCTCGGCGATGGTCTGGAAAAAGTCACGGGCCTTGATCTTCGACTTGCGGATCCGCGCGTCGTCGACCATCTCGTGGTACTTCTCCGTCACAGAGATGTCCGCGAGCGGCTTGCCGTACACACGTTCGACGTCGTACGGCGAGAAGAGGTACATGTCCTCGTTCTTCTTCGCCAGCTCGAAGGTGATGTCGGGGATGACCACGCCCAGCGAGAGGGTCTTGATGCGGATCTTCTCGTCGGCGTTCTCTCGCTTGGTGTCGAGAAACCGCATGATGTCGGGGTGGTGGGCGTGCAGATACACGGCACCCGCACCCTGGCGCGCACCGAGCTGGTTGGCGTAGGAGAAGGAGTCCTCGAGCAGCTTCATCACCGGGATCACACCCGACGACTGGTTCTCGATGTGCTTGATCGGAGCACCGTGCTCGCGCAGGTTCGTCAGCAGCAGGGCGACCCCACCACCACGCTTGGAGAGCTGCAAGGCACTGTTGATGCCCCGCGCGATCGACTCCATGTTGTCTTCGATGCGCAGCAGGAAGCAGGAGACAGGCTCCCCCCGCTGCGCCTTTCCCACGTTGAGGAACGTCGGTGTCGCCGGCTGGAAGCGGCCGGAGATGATCTCCTCGACATAGTCGCGAGCGCGCTGCTCGTCCCCGGCAGCGAGACCCAGAGCGACCATGCACACCCGGTCCTCGAAGCGCTCCAGATACCGGGTGCCATCGAAGGTCTTGAGCGTGTACGACGTGTAGTACTTGAAGGCCCCGAGGAAGGTCTCGAAGCGGAACTTCTTCGAGTAGGCGAGCTTGAACAGCGACTTGATGAACGCCGGGTCGTAGGCGGCCAGCACCGCCGGGTCGTAGTACTTGTTCTCGACCAGGTACTCGAGCTTCTCCTCGAGGTCATGGAAGAAGACCGTGTTCTGGTTCACGTGTTGCAGGAAGTACTGCCGCGCGGCCTGCCGGTCCTTGTCGAACTGGATGCGTCCGTCCGGCCCGTAGAGATTGAGCATCGCGTTCAACGCGTGGTAGTCGAGAGCGGCATCCGCCTGGGTGCGCGCACCCACGCCGTCAGTGAGTGTGGTGACCACAGTTCTTCCCATCCGGCGCGGAAACGGCCGCGCGTTCGTACTTCGAGATGCGAGAGATGCCTAGATTCAGGCGACGGCGACCTTGGCCGCGAGCGAGCTGATCTGGTCTGGACGGAATCCAGACCAGTGGGTGTCGCCAGCGACGACCACGGGTGCCTGCAAGTAGCCGAGGCCGCGGACGAATTCCAGCGCCTCGGAGTCCGCCGTGATGTCGACCACCGTGTACTCGACGCCCTTGTTCGTCAAGGCACGGTAAGTCGCATCGCACTGCACACAGGCGGGCTTGCTGTAGACCGTGACACTCATGGTGGTGACTCCTTGCGGTGGTAGCGCGGCGGTCGTGTCGCGAGGGCCTCACACGCCCCTGACCTCGAACGACACGGATGTAATTACGTCTTGGTGACTCTGCCGGGCCGATGGAGGTCCCTGGCGTGAGACCACTATACCTAGTGGTACCCCACTCGCATACGCACAAGATGTCGTGTTGCGCCGGCCTGAGTGTCAACCGAGATCCTGCTTCAGATCGTCCAGGATCAGCCTTCCACGAGGGTCTGACAATCGACTTTTCCACAGGCTGATCCCGGCCCCTGGCGACGTCCGAAGGCCCGAATCCCACTGCCTACCGACGGTTGTTCACAGCCTGAGCACGGGCTCGTCCCCAGGCTGTGCGGCACACCGGACGGGCAGCAAAATGTCCGAGTGCCGACATCCTGACCGCCCACCAAATCAGGCGTCACTGTTCGATCGGCGATCACCGAACAACTCGGAATCCAGATCGCGCTCGGCGTGTCGCGCACCCACTCGTCGAGTACCCGTCGCTGGCAGAAATCTCCTTGCGGACCGACGCATGCCACCGCGAAGCTGTCCACCATGCCTCGCCGCCGCACACCCGCAGAGAAGAAACGGCTCGAACGAGCCCGTGACCACTTCGATGACTGGGGAGAGAACCAGAAAGCCGCCCGCCGCAACCTCCCGCTGATCCGCGCTCGTCACCAGCGGGCGTACCGGCGGGCGGTCGCCGTCGAACTGCTTCGAGGGATCGACGCCGATCCTGGCCGCCTCACCCGCACGAAGTGGCGGAAATGGTCCGGCCCTGCGGTGGGCGTTGGCCTCGCCGACAAACAGGCCCACCGGACCACCCTGGCCGAGTCCCCTCGCCGGTCGCCCGAAGCCCGCGCTCGGCGGGCGGTGCGGCGCAGCGGAAAACGCCACTGACCCCGGAACCCCTGGGCCGCCACTGTGGCTGGCCGCGCCGCGTAGGGCGGTGGCACCGGCCGACCTCACCCCGCGTGATCAGCAGACAACCCTCAGTCCGCCACCGCCACCCCGGCCCGCCACACCCGCAGCGGCCGCAGATCGTCATCGGTCACCACCAGGTCAGCGCGGCGGCCCTCCACCACCCCGCCGACATCATCGAGGCCCACCACACCGGCCGGGGTCCATGAGGCGGCGCGTACCGCGTCGACCACCCCTACTCCGCCCACCACGGTCGTCCGGACGACGTCGAGCAGATGCGCCGTTCCCCCGGCGATTGCTCCGCCGTCGGCCAGCCGGGCCACACCCTCGGCGACCGTGACCGCCATCGGACCCAGCACGTAGGAGCCGTCCGGCATCCCCGCAGCGGCCATCGCATCCGTCACCAGCGCGATCTCGGACGTGGTTAGCAGGTCCACGATGCTCCGCACCGTCGCTTGGGCCAGATGCGTCCCGTCCCCCACCAACTCCACAACCATCTCCCCGCGAGCCGCCGCCGCGAGACAGGCCGCGATCGGCCCCGGATCACGATGATGGAGCGGACGCATCCCGTTGAAGAGGTGCGTCGCCGTGATCCGAGCACCGCTGCCGTCCGCCGTCCGTCGGCCGGTCGCCACCAGGGCAGCCATCGCCGCCACGATCGCGTCCTCCGTCTGCTCGGCGCTGGCATCAGTGTGCCCGATCGACGGGATCGCACCCACCTCGATCAGGGTCTCGATCACCCCGCCTGCCCCCACCACGCCGGGCACCTCCGGGGCCACCGTCATCGTCCGCAGATAGCCCCGGGCAGCCTCCGCCACGGCCCGCACCAGCTCCGGATCACCCGCGAGCATGTCATGCGGGTTCTGGGCGCCGCAGCGAGCCGCCGACAGGAAGGGACCCTCCAGATGGATCCCCGCGATCTGACCCGCCTCGGCCACCTCAGCCAACATCGCGGTGCGGGTCAGTAGCGTCTCGCGATCGGCCGTGACCAGGGAAGCCAGCAGGGTCGTGGTGCCATGCCGCAGGTGCTCACCGGCCGCCACCAGCGCCTGATCCACGGTGGCAGCGTCGGGGAAGCTCGCCCCGCCGCCTCCATGGTTGTGGATGTCGACCAACCCGGGAAGCACGAACCCCGCGATGGGATCACCGGCGTTCGCAATAGCCTCGGCCCACGGGCCGACGGCCTCGGCCCGCTCCCCGACCCAGGCGATCCGATCACCAACCACGATGACCGCGGCATCGGACAGGACTCGCTCGGGGGTGACGACCTCACCCAGAACGGCGAACGGTGCAGCGGGGGCCTGCGATGAAGTCATGCCGCCATTCTCGCCCATCACCGCGCGTCAGACCGGTGCTACGTCAGAACAGCCGGGACTCCACGTCGTCGTGACCACGCATCACGTCGTAGTCGAGGACGAGGCAGCCGATCCCCCGGTCGGTAGCCAGCACACGTGCCTGCGGTTTGATCTCCTGGGCGGCGAAGACGCCGCGCACGGGACGCAACAGCGGGTCGCGATTCAACAGCTCCAGATAGCGCGTCAGTTGCTCGACGCCGTCGATATCGCCCCGGCGTTTGATCTCGACGGCCACTGTCGCACCGGTCGCATCTTTGGCCAGGATGTCCACCGGACCGATGGCGGTCGGATACTCGCGGCGCACCAGCGTGCACCCCTCGCCCAGGAGCCCGATCTGCTCCGCCAGCATCTCTTGAAGGTGCGCCTCCACGCCGTCCTTGATCAGCCCCGGGTCAACCCCGAGGTCATGGGAACTGTCGTGGAACACCTCGAAGAGTTCGATTTCCAGGCGGTCATCGGACTTGGTGTGTTGCACGACCCACACCATTGAGACGCCACGCCCTTGCGCCTGCGCATCGGGCTCTCGAACTGCCAGCGTGCACGGCGGACTCATCCAGTTCAACGGCTTGTACGAGCCACCATCCGAATGCAGCAACACGCTACCGTCCGCTTTGACGAGCAGCACCCGTGTCGCGAGCGGAAGGTGTGCGGATAACCGGCCCGTGTAATGGGCGGAGCACTGCGCGACGACGAGCCGCATGCAGATCCTTTCGAGCAGTGGGCCTCAGACGACCGACAAGCGGTGGCCCGAGCCGGCCTCCAGCCACGAAGACAGCCCCTCGAAGGCTGGGCCGGACATGGTCCAGGCGAAGTCGACTCCATCACAACGGCAGTTCACCAGGAGCCTGCCGGCCTCGTCCGACTCCGTAAGCGGCGTCGCTGACACGATCGTCAGTGCGGACCGCCGAAAACTCGCTGCGGGCCGCAGGGAAAGCGACCAACATCGCCACCAGTTGATACGGGTGACTCCGTAGTGGGCGACGCCGTCGCTCCAGTCCGGCGAGTTCCCTCGACGCATCCCACAGGCGAAGGCCCCGGGCCGGCGCGCGAGCGCACGGACCCGAACCGTGCTGAGAGCGGCCACCACCAAGGCACCGACGCAGACCGCGACGGTTGCGAAGATGACAGCCGGCATCTGACAAGCCTAGTGCGCGGCGGCGGTCAGCTCGTCGGCGTCAACCGTGTCGGCCACGATCGTCACCTGGTTGGAGTCCACGGACAGGAATCCGCCCGAGACCCGGAAGCTGAGTTTCTCGCCGTCGGCGAGGGTCAGCCGCACCGCACCGGTGCGCAACACGGACAGCAGCGGTGAGTGATCCGCGAGGATGCCCACCTCGCCGTCGGCTGCCGGCGCCGAGACCATGCGCGCCTGCCCCGACCAGATCTTGCGGTCGGCCGCCACGAGGTCGACATTCAACTGAGCCACTACCACTCCTTCATCTCGATACGCGAACTGACCGATCCGCGTGGACCCCGCAGGGTCCACGCGGATGTTCAGGTCAGACGCCGTATTCCTTCTGGACCCGGGCCCAGTTGCGCTCGAGGTCCTCAAGACCGCCGATGTTGAAGAAGGCCTGCTCGGCGATGTGGTCGAACTCGCCGTCACAGATCTTGCCGAAGGCCTCGATGGTCTCGGTCAGCGGAACGGTCGAGCCCTCCACGCCGGTGAACTTCTCCGCCATGTAGGTGTTCTGCGAAAGGAACTGCTGGATACGACGCGCCCGCGCCACCACGGTCTTGTCGTCCTCGGAGAGCTCGTCGACACCGAGGATCGCGATGATGTCCTGAAGCTCCTTGTTGCGCTGCAGGATCGACTTCACGCGGGTCGCGACCTCGTAGTGGTTCTGGCCCACATAACGCGGGTCGAGGATCCGCGAGGTCGAGGCCAGCGGGTCCACCGCCGGGTACAGACCGCGCGAGGCAATCTCACGCGAGAGTTCCGTCGTGGCGTCGAGGTGGGCGAATGTCGTCGCCGGGGCGGGGTCGGTGTAGTCGTCAGCCGGAACGTAGATCGCCTGCAGCGACGTGATCGAGTGACCACGGGTCGAGGTGATGCGCTCCTGGAGGATGCCCATCTCGTCGGCCAGGTTCGGCTGGTAGCCCACGGCGGAGGGCATCCGGCCGAGCAGCGTGGAGACCTCGGACCCGGCCTGGGTGAACCGGAAGATGTTGTCGATGAACAGGAGCACGTCCTGCTTTTTGACGTCCCGGAAGTACTCGGCCATGGTCAGCGCGGACAACGCGACCCGCAGACGGGTGCCCGGCGGCTCGTCCATCTGGCCGAAGACGAGCGCGGTCTTGTCGAAGACGCCCGCCTCTTCCATCTCGACGATGAGGTCGTTGCCCTCACGGGTGCGCTCGCCGACACCGGCGAATACCGACACACCACCGTGATCCTGGGCCACGCGCTGGATCATCTCCTGGATCAGCACGGTCTTACCCACACCGGCGCCACCGAAGAGGCCGATCTTCCCACCGAGCACATACGGGGTCAGCAGGTCGATGACCTTGATACCCGTCTCGAACATGGTGGTCTTCGACTCGAGCTGGTCGAATGCCGGGGGCTTGCGGTGAATGGGCCAACGCTCGGTGATCTCGATCTTCTCGCCCTCTTGGGCGTTGAGCACCTCGCCTGTGACGTTGAAGACGTGCCCCTTGGTCACATCGCCCACCGGAACGGAGATGGCCGCGCCGGTGTCACGCACGACCGCGCCACGCACCAGACCGTCGGTCGGCTTCAATGCGATCGCCCGGACGAGGGAGTCGCCGAGGTGCTGGGCGACCTCAAGGGTCAAGGTGAAGGACTGTTCGCCCTCTCCCTGGCCGGACAGGTCGATGTCGACCGTCAGGGCATTGTAGATATCAGGAATCGCATCGGCGGGGAACTCGATGTCGACGACGGGGCCGATCACGCGCGCGACCCGGCCGACGCCGGGCCCGCTGATGTGCTCGACCGTGGCTTCCACGGTGGTGGCGGTCATTGCTTGCCTCGCTTCGCAGGGCCGGAGGGCGCTCCGGCGTGGTCGGTGCTGGTGGGTGTGGCCGGCGACATCATGAGGCCGCCAGGGCGTCGGCGCCGGAGACGATCTCGCTGATCTCCTGCGTAATATCGGCCTGCCGAGCCTGATTGGCCAACCGCGTGTAGTTACGGATGAGATCCTCAGCGTTCTCCGTGGCGGTGTGCATCGCCCGCTGCCGAGCCGCTAGCTCGGAGGCGGCTGCCTCCAGGAGGAAGGCATAGACCCGGCTGCCGACGTACCGCGGGAGCAACTCGTCGAGGACCTCCTCCGCGGAGGGCTCGAAGTCGTAGAGCGGCAGGACATCCTCCACCTTCGTGGGGGCCACCCCCTCGACGACCTCCAGTGGCAACATGCGCACGACGTGTGGTCGCTGAGTGACCATATTGACGAATTGCGTCGCCACGATATGCAGCTCCGCGACGCCACCGGCGTCCGGCGCGGCCATGAAGGCGTGGAGCAACGTATCCGCGATCTCCTGACCGTGCTCTGCCGACGGGGAGTCGGAACCGTAGGACCAGGACTGAGCGAGCTCCCGGCCACGGAAGGCGTAGTACGAGATAGCCCGGCGTCCGGCGACGTACAGCGCGACCTCCTTGCCTTCTTCCGTCAGGTGCTCGATCAGCCGTTCGGCCTCGCGGATGATCGAGGCCGAGTAGGCACCGGCCATTCCGCGGTCGGAGGCGACGACGAGTACGGCCACGCGTTTGGTGTCGGTCCGCTCCGAGGTGAGCGCGTGCGGCGTCGACGAGTGAGTGGCCACCGCCGAAACCGCCCGTGTGATCGCCCGGGCATACGGTTCAGCCGCCGCCGTCACAGCCCGGGCACGCCCGATCCGCGAAGCAGCGATGAGTTCCTGGGCGCGGAACATCTTCTTCAGCGACTGCGTCGACTTGATCCGCTGCCGGTAGACGCGCTGGGAACCGGCCATGCTCAGGACCTCTTCTGGCGGACGATCTGCTCCTGCTCGACGTCCACGTGCTCGTCCTCGGGCTCCTCGGTGACGACCAACGGCGACCCGTCAGCCTTGAGGAATCCGTTCCGTACCGTATCCACCGCGTCGTTGAGCGCCGTCTCGGTCGCGTCATCGAGCTTGCCGGTGTCGGTGATGGTGGTCAGGATCGACGTGTTGCGACGCAGGTGGTCCAGCAGCTCGGACTCGAACCGGCGAACGTCCTCGACCGGGACATCGTCCAGCTTGCCCTTGGTGCCGGCCCAGATCGAGGCGACCTGGTCCGCGACCGGGTACGGCGTGTACTGGCCCTGCTTCAGCAGCTCCATCAGCACCGCGCCACGAGCGAGCTGCCCACGAGAGGCGGCGTCGAGGTCGGAGGCGAACATCGCGAAGGCCTCGAGTGAACGGAACTGGGCCAGGTCGAGCTTCAGCGTTCCGGAGACCTGCTTCATCGCCTTGACCTGCGCGGCGCCACCCACCCGGGAGACGGAGATACCGACGTCGACCGCCGGGCGCTGGTCCGCGTTGAACAGGTCGGACTGCAAGAAGATCTGACCGTCGGTGATGGAGATGACGTTCGTCGGGATGTAGGCCGAGACGTCATTCGCCTTGGTCTCGATCACCGGCAGGCCGGTCATCGACCCGGCTCCGAGGTCGTCCGAGAGCTTGGCGCAACGCTCCAGCAGACGGGAGTGCAGGTAGAAGACGTCGCCCGGGTAGGCTTCACGGCCCGGTGGGCGGCGCAGCAGCAAGGACACCGCACGGTAGGCCTCGGCCTGCTTGGACAGGTCGTCGAAGACGATCAGCACGTGCTTGCCCTGGTACATCCAGTGCTGGCCGATGGCCGAGCCGGTGTACGGCGCGAGGTACTTGAAGCCGGCCGGGTCGGAGGCCGGGGCCGCGACGATCGTGGTGTACTCCAGGGCGCCCGACTCCTCCAGCGCACCCCGGACCGCCGCGATGGTCGAGCCCTTCTGGCCGATGGCGACATAGATGCAGCGAACCTGCTTCTCCGGGTCGCCGGTCGCCCAGTTCTCCTTCTGGTTGATGATCGTGTCGATTGCGATCGCCGTCTTGCCGGTCTGCCGGTCGCCGATGATCAGCTGACGCTGGCCGCGGCCGATCGGGATCATCGAGTCGATTGCCTTGAGGCCGGTCTGCAGCGGCTCGTGCACCGACTTACGGTGCATGACACCGGGGGCCTGGAGCTCGAGTGCCCGGCGGCCCTCCGTGGCGATCTCGCCGAGGCCGTCGATCGCGTTCCCGAGCGGGTCGACGACCCGGCCGAGATAACCGTCGCCGATCGGCACCGAGAGGACCTCACCCGTGCGGCGGACCTCCTGGCCCTCCTCAATACCGGTGAACTCGCCGAGGACGACCACACCGATCTCGCGGACGTCGAGGTTCAGCGCAAGGCCGAGCGTGCCGTCCTCGAACCGCAGCAGCTCATTGGCCATGGCGCCGGGCAGGCCCTCGACCTGGGCGATACCGTCGGCGGTCAGGGTGACGCGACCGACCTCTTCGGTGATCGCCCCCTCGGGCTCATAGGACTTCACGAAGCTGTCCAGCGCGGCCCGGATCTCCTCCGGCCGGATCGTCAGCTCAGCCATTGCTCTTCTCCTGTCGTGGCCGCACCTCGTGCGGTCGAACGTTCTTGTCTGTGCGCCGGCTCAAGCCGGCCCTGCCGCCGCGCACCACCGTCAACCGGCGGACTCGCTGCGTGTTCGCTTCATGCTCAGCTAGCCAGCCGTCGGCGCGCGTCGGCGAGCCGGGACAGCACCGTCGAGTTGACGACATCCGAGCCGACCTGCACACGAAGACCGCCGATCACCTGCGGATCGACCGTGACGTTCAGTTGAACCGCACGCCCATATGCCTGCTCGAGCAGCTCACCCAACCGCTTGCGGCGAGACTTGTCGAGGTCGACGGCCGAGGTCACGGAAGCGACCAGCCGTTGCCGACGTTGTGCGGCCAGGTCTCCATACCATCCCAGCGTCGGCACGAACCGGCGCCCGCGCAATGCCACGGTGGCTTGCTCGGCGAGGACGGTCGTGACCGCGTCCGCCTTCCCCGCCAGCAGGGCGGCGACGAACGCCCGGCGGCGCTCCGGAGCGGTCGAGGAATCCGACAGGATCTGCCGGGCCTCCCGCGAACCCACCAACGCGCGGGTCAGCTGGAAGATCTCGTCTTCGACCTTCTCGAGCGCACCGCGAGCCTGTGCGGAAGCCAGCGCGGCATCCACACCGAGCTCCTCCACGGCATCGGCGATATCTCCGTCGTGCGCCCAGCGCGAGCTGGCCAAGGTCGAGACGAGTTCGACCACGCGCGGGTCGAATCCCTGCAGGACAGCACCCGCCAGCGCCGCCTTGTCGGTCTCGGACCTGGACGGATCGCTCATGGACCGACGCAGCGAAGCCGAACCGTCGAGGGCCGCCGCGACCGCGAAGAGCTCATTGGCCAGCTCCACTGCCTTGTCGCCCGCAGCCGCCAAGACCGGCTCGAACCGTGCCTGAGCCTGGGCCAGTGAGGCACCACTCGTCCCGCGCATCAACGCCCCTTGCCGGCCGAACTGGCGGTAGCGGCTTCGAGCTCGTCCAGGAAGCGGTCGACGACCCGGCTCTGGCGAGCGGTGTCTTCGAGCGATTCGCCGACGATCTTGGAGGCCAGCTCAGTGGCCAGCGTGCCCACGTCATTACGCAACGAGATTGCCGCCTGTTGGCGCTCTGCCTCGATCTGACGGTGCGCAGTCTCGACGATGCGCTCAGCCTCGGCGGTCGCCTTGGTCCGGTGCTCCGCCACGATCTGGGAGCCTTCGGCGCGCGCGTCCTCGCGGATCTTGCCCGCTTCGGTCCGCGCTTCCTGGAGCTGCTGGTGGTACTCGGCCAGGGCGGCGGCGGCCTCGGCCTGAGCCGATTCTGCCTTTGCCAGGCCACCCTCGATGAGGGCGGTCCGCTCGTCAAGGACAGCCTGGAACTTGGGCAGGATGAACTTGTAGAAGACGAAGACGATGATGAGGGCCACGACCGTCGACCAAACCAGGTCGTAGCTCGCCGGCAGGAAGAGATCGATCCCCTCCGGCTCGTCTGTCTGCGCCGCCACAGCGGCGACGCTCCCCAGCGCCAACATCAGCTGAAGAGGAAGCCTGCGACGATGCCGAGCAGGGCGAGCAGCTCGACGAACGCCACACCGAGGAACATGGTGGCGCGCAGCTGGCCGGCGACCTCGGGCTGGCGGGCGATGCCCTCGATCGTGCGGCCGATGAGGATACCGAGGCCGATACCCGGGCCGATGGCCGCGAGGCCGTAACCGACGGCGTTCAGGTTGCCGGAGACCTCGGCGAGAGTGGTGACGTCCACGATTACTGGTTCCTTCCGTTGGGCGCCGAGCCGTGTTGGCCGGCGTCTCTTGTGTTGTGCACCCGAGGAGTGAGTGCGTCGTACGGTGAAGCGAGGACCGACCGTCAGGTCAGTGCGCCTCCTCCAGCGACATGTTGATGTAGACCGCGGTGAGGAGCGCGAAGATGTAGGCCTGCAGGGCTGCGACCAGCAACTCGAAGGCGGTGAAGACAAAGCCGCCGAGGAAGCTCAGGGCCGCGAAGGGCTTCATCGCCGGGAACGGATCCGCGATGAAGAAGGCCGTCGCCGAGAAGCACAGGACCAACATGATGTGCCCGGCGACCATGTTGGCCACAAGACGGATGGCGAGCGAGGCGGGGCGGATGATGAAGATCTGCAGTGCCTCGATCGGTGTGACGATGATGTAGATCGGCAGGGGGATCCCTGAGGGGAACAGGTTGGCCTTGAGGTAGCCGCCCAACCCGTGCTTCTGGATACCCACCACCCAGTAGGTCACGAAGACCCAGACCGCGAGCACCAGGGGCAACCCGATCCGCGCGGTCCCCGCCATGTTCAGGCCGGGGATGACCCCGGTGAGGTTGAACGCGAGGATCGCGAAGAAGATGGTGGCGAGCATCGGGTAGAAGCGCTTCGAGTTCTCCTTGCCGAGGATCTCCTCGGCGATGTTCACCCGGACGAAGTCGAGGAGCATCTCGATGGCGTTCTGGAAGCGCCCGGGTACCAGCTTGGCTCGCTTCGCGGCGATCCCGAAGATCAGCAGGAGCGCGATCGTCGCAACGATCCGGACAATCCAGATCCGGTCGATCTGAAACGGTGTGCCCTCGAACAGGATCGCCGGTGGGAAGAAGTCGGAGATCGACGGCGCGTGGAAGCCGCCCTCATCCGAGGCAGCGACGATCGTGGGGGCCGCGAAGGTGAACAGGGTGGACTCCTGGTGGTCTTAGGTCTCGATACCCGCACCGTCTGTGTGCGCGCCACCGAACCTGGCCGTCATGGATTCGCCGTAAGCTTAACGCACTTTCTTCACGAGCTGCACCGGGTCTCGCCCGAGCACCGGCGACCCCTGATCAGCACACGCGGCGAAGGTGACCTGACCAGGCCATGCGCCTGGGCGTGGTCATGGGGCTAGGCCATTGGCATCGACGTACGGCATCCGGCCACGGCTCACTGCCCGGTAGTCCAGCAACGCCGAGCCGATCGCGCCCACCAGCAGCACCGCCGCGAATACCCACCGGTCGTAGAAGTCATGCCCGCGCAGGAGCGCCAGGACGACGATCAACACGATCATCTTCCCCAGCCAGCTGCCCATGACGGCGGCTGCGGTGGTGGTCGGGGTGGAGTGAACCGTGCGCAGCATCACAAAGACGGTCGTGGCCGAGAAGAAGGCCGCCACGGCCACCCCCAACAGCGCCCCCCACACGCCCGCCAGGCCGGACACCAGAGCACCCACACCGATCCCCAGCGCGGCCAGCACCAACAGGAACAGGCCGATGTCGCGCAGCGCCCGGCGAAGAACGCCGGAGACTTCCTTGGTCGACCCCACGGTCGGCGTCGGGACGGGTTCGGGGTGGGTCATCGCAGCGTTCCTTCAGCGTGGTCGGTGATCGGCCGCTCCGGAGGGCGGGCGACGGTCTGGGTCGAAGTGGAGGTCCGGGCGGCGGGCTCGGTGACGAGAAGGTCCTCGGGGACCGACCCGTCGTCGAGGAAGTGTCCCCGACTGCGCAGCGGTCCGAGGGTCAACACGAGTCCGATGACGATAGCGATTCCCAGGCCGATCAGCACAGGACGCACGCGTACACCCACCAATGCCACCGTGCCGAAAGCGAAGATGGCGGTCCACATATAGAGGATCACGACGGCGCGGCGGTGGGAATGCCCCAAGGCGAGCATGCGGTGGTGCAGGTGGAGGCGATCGGGGTGAAATGGGGATTTTCCCGTCGCCACCCGCCGGACCACTGCCGACCCCATATCGACCAGGGGTAGGAGAAGAACCGCCATGGGCAGGAGGATCGGCACGAAGGCCGGGATCTGCCGTGACTCGGGGATCACGGCTGTGTCGATGCTCCCGGTCACCGTGATCGCCGCGGCTGCCATCACGAAGCCCAGCACCATGGAGCCGGAATCGCCCATGAAGATCCGGGCCGGGTGAAAGTTGTGCGGCAGGAACCCGAGACAGATGCCCACGGTGGCGGCCATCACGAGGGTCGCGAGGCTGGCATAGTCCTCCGAGCTGGCCTGCCGGGTGAGCAGGTAGGTGTAGAGGAAGAAGGCCGAACCACCGATGGCGATCATTCCCGCCGCCAGCCCGTCGAGACCGTCGACGAAGTTCACGGCATTCATCGCGATGACCACCACCACGATGGTGACGAACAAAGTCATCCTCGCCGATGGCATGGTCTTGCCTGCGATCGGCAATGTGAACAACTGAACGCCTTGCCACGAGAGGAAACCGGCGGCGATGACCTGGCCCGCGAGCTTGGTCATCCAATCGAGGTCCCAGATGTCATCGGCCATGCCGAGCACACAGACGATCGTGGCGCCGCCGACTATCCCCCAGGCCCGGTTATCGGTCTCGAAGACCCCTGCCAAGAAGGGCATCTGCGAGGCGAAGAGGACCGCCACCGCCAGTCCCAGCAAGATGGCCAGCCCACCGAGCCGCGGCGTCGGCGTGGAGTGCACATCCCGCTCGCGAACCGCCGTGATCGCCCCAGTCCGCAGCGCCACCCACCGGGCGAAGGGGGTCGTCAGGAAGGTCACCGCGGCCGCGACGAGCAGGACCAGGAGGTATACCCTCACGGGTCGTCCACCACCGCTGGTGGAGAAGTGGCCTCGTCCGCGGTCGCCGGTTCTGCGGTCGCCAGTCCGGCGGCCGCGGTCGGTTCGGGGGCCGCCGTCGGTTCCGGTTCGCCCGGAGCCAGGACGGGGGTCACCGCGAGCAACTCGCTCAGCCCGATCGCGCCTACCCGAACAAGGCGCGGATGAGCCCCCGTGGCGTCCACGATGGTCGACGGCACCCCGCCGGGTGCGTCACCGCCGTCGAGATAGACCGAGACGGACTGCCCGAGCTGGGACAGCGCCTCACCCGCGGTGGTGGCGGCCTGTTTTCCGGTGCGATTCGCCGAGGAGACGGCCAGCGGACCGGTGCGCTGCAACAGCGCGAGCGCGGCAGGGTGATCGGGCATTCGCAACGCGACAGTTCCGCGGGTCTCCCCCAGGTCCCAGGCCAGGGAAGGCTGGGCCCGCAGGATGATGGTCAGCCCACCCGGCCAGCATGCCTCCACGAGCAGCCGGACACCCTCGGGCACGTCGGTCGCCAACCCGTCGAGAGTGCGTGGGTCGGGGACCAGCACCGGTGGCGGCATCTGCCGCCCGCGCCCCTTGGCCGTCAATAGCGTGGTGACCGCCATGGGGTTGAAGGCATCCGCGCCGATGCCGTAGACGGTGTCCGTGGGCAGGACGACAAGCCCTCCACGGGAGATGGCGGCGACTGCCTCGTCGATGGAGGGACCCCACGTCTGCGGGTCGATGGCTGGGCGCACGGAACTCACGGATCGAGTCTTTCACGTCGGCCCGCCACCAGGGACCCGAGCACCACCCAGAACCATCCATCTGCCGGAATCGTCACAGTCGCCGCGCCCATACCATGCGCGGGCGACCCGTCAGATCCAGGCGGGTTTCGGCCTGGTCGAAGAGCCCGGTCGCCCCGACCATCTCGAGTGCGGCCACACCCTGCACCTCCGCGTGTTCCATCACGTAGAGCCCCCTCGGCCGCAGCAGTCTGGCCGCTGCGGCGGTCACCCCACGGGGCACCTCTAGACCGTCGGCCCCCAGTCCGTAGAGCGCGATGGCCGGGTCGTGTTCGGCGACCTCCGGGTCGACCGGCACCGCGCCCCGCGGCACATAGGGCGGGTTGGACACGACGACGTCGCATTGCCCGTCGAGCCCCCCGGCCGCGGGTCCGCCGGCGAACGCACGTCGAGCGTCCCCGCGGATCAGGTGCACGACGCCATCGGTCTCGGCCACATTGCGCGCCGCCCAGTCATAGGCCACCGCGTCGAGCTCCACCGCGTGGACCTGCGTACCTGGCACCTCCGTGGCGACCGCCAGGGCGATCGCGCCGCTGCCCGTGCACAGATCCACGACCACGGCCCGGCCCGTCCGGGCGACGACGGCCGACGCCTCATCGATAGCCGCCTGCGCGACGACCTCGGTCTCGGGTCGCGGCACGAACACGCCCGGTCCGACGGCGAGGTCAAGGTAGCGGAACGGTGCCCGGCCGGTGAGATGCTGCAGCGGAACCCGGGCGGCTCGTCGATCGACGAGGGCCGCGAACACCTGCTCGACACCGTCACCGTCGATACCGTCACCGTCGGCGCCGGACCCAGTGGAGCCCGGACCCCCCACCGCGGGCGCAAGACCCGGATCCCGGGTACCCGAACCAAGGTGGTGCACCTCGGAGCCGACGAGCGCGGCGCGCACCACCTCCGCACGGGAGACACCCGCCGCGTGCGCGAGCAGCAACTCAGCATCCGGCCGTGGCGTCGCGACGCCGGCTCGGGCGAACCGCGCCACTGCGGCAGCCAGCAGGGTGTCGACTCGTGTTCCGGTCACCGGAGGCCCGTCAGGGGACCGTTCGTGATCCGCCCGACGCCGATCGGGCCGATCACGATCCGCCCGCGGCCAACCGAGCGGCCTCGTCCGCCTCGATGGCCGAGCGGATCACCGGGTCGAGGTCCCCACCGAGGACCTGATCGAGGTTGTACGCCTTATAACCGGTCCGGTGATCCGCGATCCGGTTCTCCGGGAAGTTGTAGGTCCGGATCCGCTCCGAGCGGTCGACGGTGCGCACCTGGGAGCGGCGGAGGTCAGCGGCTTGAGCAGCGGCTTCCTCTTGTTTTGCGGCCAAGAGCCGGGCACGCAATACCCGCATGGCCTGTTCACGGTTCTGCAATTGCGACTTCTCGTTCTGCATCGAGACGACGATCCCAGTGGGCACGTGCGTGATGCGCACGGCCGAGTCGGTGGTGTTCACCGACTGCCCGCCCGGACCGGACGAACGGTAGACATCGATACGCAGGTCGTTGGCCTCGATCTCGATTTCTCCGTCATCGTCGACCTCGGGAAAGACCAGGACACCCGCGGCCGAGGTGTGAATGCGTCCCTGGGATTCAGTGACGGGGACCCGCTGGACCCGGTGCACGCCGCCCTCGTACTTCAGATGCGCCCACACCCCGTCCTCCGGCGCGGTCGCCCCCTTCGCCTTCACGGCGACCTGAACGTCCTTAAAGCCGCCGAGGTCGGACTCGGTGGCCTCGAGGACCTCGGTCTTCCAGCCCTGGCGCTCGGCGTAGCGCAGGTACATCCGCAAGAGATCACCCGCGAAGAGCGCCGACTCCTCCCCGCCCTCCCCCGCCTTGATCTCCAGGATGACGTCCCGGCCGTCGTCGGGGTCTCGGGGGATCAGCACCCGGCGCAGCCTCTCGGCGGCCGACTCCTCGGCATCCTGGAGGGCGGGGAGTTCTGCGGCGAACGACTCGTCCTCGGTGGCAAGTTCGGCTGCGGCCTGGGCGTCATCGGCGGCCTGCTGCCAGCTTCGGTAGGCGGCGACTACCTGGCCGAGTTCCGCGTACCGGCGGCCCAGCACCCGGGCACGACCGGCATCCGCATGCACGGCGGGGTCGGCGAGCTGCCCTTCGATCTCAGCATGCTCGGCGAGGAGCGGGCGGGCAGCGGCAAAGGCGTCGGTCACGAACGTCCCTCCGGGTCGCGGGAGATGAGACAGGGGCGGATATGACGACAGCGCCGGCGGTCCAGGTGATCGACTGCCCCTGGAGAGGTTGTCGATTCCGGACCACCGGCGCTGTGGGGTCGCTACTTGCCAGCGGCCTTCTTGCCGTAGCGGGCCTCGAAGCGGGCCACACGGCCACCGGTGTCGAGGATCTTCTGCTTGCCCGTGTAGAAGGGGTGGCACGCGCTGCAGACGTCGGCGTGGATCTGGCCGGACGGCTCGGTGCTGCGGGTCACGAAGGTGTTACCGCAGGTGCAAGTCACCTGGGTCACGACGTACTCGGGGTGGATGCCAGACTTCACGATGCTCCTTGGGGTGATGTCTCCGGGTCGACCGCGGGACCGCGACCGTGAACCGGAAACCAACGGGTCATTGTGCCAGAACACCGGGCCGCGCACGAAACTTCCCGGCTCGGCGACCAGCTGGCGAGGCGTCTACCGATCCTCCGGCACCATCTCGATCGCACCGCAGGGGCATTCGGCCGCGCACACACCGCAGCCCTTGCAGTAGTCGTAGTCGATCTCGTACCGCTCGCCGGGACCGAGTTTCGTGATGACGTCGTCCGGGCACAGCCCATAGCAGTTGTCACATTCGAAGCAGGTCCCACAGGACATGCACCGCTGCGCTTCGAACAGCGCCGACGCCCGGTCTAGCCCACTGACCACCTCATCAAATCCGGAGGTGCGGCGGGCCGCCTCCAGCGTGGGCCGGTGCTGGGCTGGGGCATCCGCGTAGTACCAGGTATTCAGCAGGTCGAAGGTCGCCCGGGGTTCCCGTGAGGGCGCGGTGTACTCGGCCTTGCGCAGGTAGGCATCGACGTGCTGGGCGGCCAGGTTGCCCTGTCCGATGGCGACGGTCGCCGTCCGGTCCCCCGGCGCCGCGTCACCAGCGGCGAAAAGCCCGGGGCGGCCGGTCATCATCTGATCCGAGACCGAGATCACCCCGTCGGCGATGTCGACCTCGGTCACGTCGCTGAGCAGCGACAGGTCCACGTCCTGACCCACGGCGAGCACGACCGCATCGGCATCCAGGGTCTCGAAGACCCCGGTCGGCACCGGCCGGCCCGTGTCGTCCAAAGTCATCTTCTCGACCACGATCGAGTGTTCGTCCACCTGGGTGATCGTCGACAACCAGCGCACGGAGATACCCTCCCCGACCGCGTCGAGGTACTCCTCCTCGTGCGCCGGCATCTGATCCTTGGTCCGCCGGTAGACCACCATGGCGTCGGCCGCTCCGAGCCGTTTGGCCGTGCGGGCGGCGTCCATCGCGGTATTGCCACCGCCGTACACCACGACGCGCCGACCGAGCATCGGCGGTTCACCCTGGGCCGTCTTGGCCAGCATGGTCACGGCGTCGAGAACCTTCGCCGCCGCATGTGCCGGGATGTCTATGTGGTGCCCCACGCCCGCTCCGACCGTCAGCACCGTGGCGTCGAAGCCGGCCATCGCGGCGTCGAGATCCTGGACCGGCTGATCACAGATCAGCTCGACGCCCATGTCCGCGATCCGCTGGATCTCGGCCGCGAGCACCTCTCGCGGCAGGCGGTACTCCGGGATGCCGTACCGCATCATCCCGCCGGGTTCAGGTTTCGCCTCCCGGATCGTGACTGCGTGACCCTGGCGGCGTAGGTGGTAGGCCACCGAGAGCCCGGCCGGGCCGGAGCCGATGACCAGCACCCGGTGGCCGGACTCCGCCTCGGGCGGCGTGAGTGACCAGCCCTTGGCGATGGCCTCATCCCCGAGGAACCTCTCGACGGCATTGATTCCGACGTTCTCATCGAGTTGCACCCGGTTGCAGGCGGTCTGGCACGGGTGGTAGCAGATTCGGCCCATCACGGCGGGCAAGGGATTCTGCTCAACAATCGCCCGCCAGGCACGTTTGTAACCCTTTCCTGCTGCCTGCGCCTCGTAGAGCCAGCGTTGGATGTCCTCGGACGCGGGGCAGGCCGCCGAACACGGCGGCAGCAACGAGACATACACCGGGCGCTCAGTGCGCCACGTGCCGGTCAGATAGGAGGCAGAGGTACCAGCTGCCGAACTCAATCCAAATGACACGTTCATCGGTCATCCCAATCTCGTGCGAGGTCGAATCTCGCGATATTGCGTTCAGCTTGTTGGCGGATGCGCTCCAACGCGCCCTGGTCGCCGTTCGGACCGAAGAGGTGCGCGAACCGCCGTTGCGGCCGGAGGTACTCCTCGACATCGACCCGCGAACGGATCGGAGAGGTCGCGGTCACCTTGCCGTATTCCGCCTCGAAAACCGGGAAGATCCCGCTCCGGGTGGCCAGCCGGCACATCTCGATCGACGAACTCGGATCGGTGCCCCACCCCAAGGGGCAAGTCACCAGAATGTGCAGATACCGAGCCCCGTGGTGCGCCATCGCGGCCCGGACCTTGGCCTCCAGGTCACGCAGATCCGCAACGGTCGCCGTGGCGACATAGGGGATCTCGTGAGCCATCGCGATCAGCGGCATGCTCTTGCCCTGACCGAAGGGAGCCCCGGGCGAGTGGCCGACAGCCGGCGTGGTGGAGGTACGCGCCCCCGCGGGGGTCGCTCCCGACCGCTGCACACCGGTATTCATGTAGCCGCCGTTGTCGTAGCAGACGTAGAGGACGTCGTCGTTGCGCTCGAGCATCCCGGACAGACAAGCCATCCCGATGTCGACCGTCCCCCCGTCGCCGCCTTGGGCCAGCACCCGGATGTCGCTGCGACCCCGAGCCCGGTTGGCCGCCACCATGCCGGTCGCGACCGAGGCGGCATTCGCGAACAGCGAATGCACCCAAGGAATCTTCCAGGCCGACTCCGGGTAAAGGGTCGAGAAGACCTCCAGGCAGCCGGTCGCATTCGCGACCATCAGCTTTCCGCCGGTGACCTCCATAGCCGTATCCAGCACCCATCTGGCGGCGAGCGCTTCCGCGCACCCCTGGCAGGCACGGTGCCCGTGAGTGAGGGCGCTCGCACGATCCTGCCAGGCCTGCACGGCGCGATCGGACTCGTCGAGCAGCCTGTTTCCCGCGACCAAAGCTCCAGTCTGCAAGAACGGGACATGAACCTTGACCATCACCGACCACCCATCGCTTGCTCATTCAGATCGAGGAAGGTCAGCGGGTCGAGCCGGCCCTCATGCGCCGCCCGCAAAGTCCTTGCCAGGGCGTCCGCCGTCATCGCCCGGCCACCGAGACCCGCGACGACCGACAACACCTCGGGACCTTCTACCGACGTGGCCAACGACCTCCTGACCTCGGCGGTCAGCACTCCCTCGGCACCCAGCTCCAGCGCCCGGTCGACGACCACGACCCGCCCCGCCGCACCCACCGCGTCGCGCAGGAGCTCGGCGGGGAACGGCCGGAAGGCGCCGATACCCACGAGCCGCGCGGGCACACCGTCGGCGCGCAATTGTGCCATCGCGTCCCGCAAGGTGCCGAGCACCGATCCCATCGCGACGACCACCAGATCACCATCGGTGGCTTCGACATCACCGACCGACCGCACCGGAGCCCCGCTGGGTCGCCCGAATGCCCCCTCGAACTCCCCAGCGATCCGGGTGATCACCGGCAACGCATTGATCATGGCCTGATGCTGGAGGTACTTGACCTCGGTGAATACCTCGGGATCGGCCATCATCCCGATCGTCGTCGGATTGTCGATGTCGAGGCACACCTGCGGGGAGATCGGTGGCAGGAAGGCATCGACCTGCTCCTGAGTCGGCAGTTCCACGACATCGCTGGCATGGGTGAGGACGAAGCCGTCCATGCAGACCATCACCGGGATGGACAGTTCCTCCGCGACTCTGAAGCCGATCACGTGAAGGTCGGCGGCCTCCTGATTGTCGGCCGCATAGAGCTGCAACCAGCCACTGTCACGGAGGGCGAGCGAGTCGGATTGGTCGTTCCAGATGTTGATCGGCGCGCCAACCGCCCGGTTGGCGACCGTCATCACGATAGGCAGTTTGAGGCCCGAAGCGTTGAACACGGCTTCGGTCATGTAGAGCAGCCCCTGGGACGCTGTTGCCGTGTACGTCCGTACCCCGGTCGCCGCAGCACCGATGGACACTGACATCGCCGCGAACTCCGACTCGACGTTCACGTACTCGCAGTCGCGGAGCGTGCCCTTGCGCACCAAGGCGCTGAGGGCTTCGACGATGTGGGTCTGCGGCGAGATCGGGTAGGCACAGACCACCGACGGCCGACACCGGGCCACAGTGCGCGCCACCGCCTGGGAACCTTCGAGCAGCTCACGCATGAGCGTCGGCCTCCTTCGTGGTCAGGGTGGCTGCCGCATAGGAGGTCGGCGAACCGTCACCGTCCACGACATCCAGCACCCAGCGGTAAGCGGCACTTGCGGACCGCGCGTTTCCAGCAGCCACGGACCCGGCAAACCGTTCGCCGATGACCGTCAGCACCGCTTCCAAGGAGACCTGGCCGGTCAAAGCCGCAAAGGCCCCCAGCAGCGCGGCCGAGGGCTTCGGTTGACCCAAATGCTCCCGGACGATGCTGTCGGCCGGGACAGTGACGAGGTGCTCCGGAGCGCTGGGGCACACGCGCCGGACCGCGCCGGGGGTGCGACGGGTGTTGACGATCCCCCAACCCCCTGGGGAGACGCCCGCGAACGGGTCCAACACGGTCAACAGCGTAGGGTCCTGGACGATCACCGCATCCGGAGTGTGGACCGGCTCCCGGGTGTGAATGGGTCCGTCGGACAACCGACAGAACGACACCACGGGAGCCCCGGTGCGCTCCGATCCGAACGACGGGATGACCTGGGCGTCGTGCCCCTCCCGGAACGCTGCCTGCGCAAGGAGTTCGGCTGCGGTGACCACTCCTTGCCCGCCCCTGCCATGGATACAGACCTGGAACATGCACGCGCCTTTTCGTCGACAGGTGAGTCACCTCCCACCCTATGGCGCGGCGCCCGTGGCACAAGGGGCGCAGGCGTGGATTCGCACCATGGCGGTCCCAGGCTGACCAGGACCTTTGTCCTAGCCGGATACGCGGAACGGTCCCGCCCCCGAGGGGAACGGGACCGTTCGCGGCGGTGTGCGCGTCAGGCGACCGGCCGTCAGACAGTCTTGCCGATGGTGTCCTCATCGGCGAACGTTCCGCCCGGCGTGGTCTTTTGCACCTGAAGCAGGAACTCCACATTGGACTTGGTGTCCTTGAGCTTGCCCAACAGCAGCTCGATAGCCTGCTGTTGATCGAGAGCCCCCATGACCCGGCGCAGCTTCCAGACGATCTTGAGTTCGTCGTTCGACATCAAGATCTCTTCGCGGCGGGTACCGGAAGCGTTCACATCCACCGCCGGGAAGATCCGCTTGTCGGCGAGGTTCCGCGACAGGCGCAGTTCCATGTTCCCGGTGCCCTTGAACTCCTCGAAGATCACCTCGTCCATCTTCGAGCCGGTGTCGACCAGCGCGGTGGCGAGGATGGTGAGCGAGCCACCCTCCTCGACGTTGCGGGCGGCGCCGAAGAACTTCTTCGGCGGGTAGAGCGCGCCCGTGTCGATGCCACCCGACATGATGCGGCCGGTGGCGGGGGCGGCGAGGTTGTAGGCCCGCGACAGGCGGGTGATGCCGTCGTGGATGATGACGACGTCCTGGCCGTACTCGACGAGGCGCTTGGCTCGCTCGATGGTGAGCTCCGCGATGGCGGTGTGCTCCTCGGAG
>JAVBNE010000090.1:0-7095 GCA_031551755.1 Cellulomonadaceae bacterium
TATCCTGAAAGACATTCAGTTGCAAACCCCCTACAAATTCGTGTACAACGATGCGTTGGTGGAAATGGAAACTATCACTTCGCTTACGGTGAAAAACGAACCGTTGGAAAGTACGCTTAAAAAGTTGTTGGAGAACAAAGGCATCTCTTACGAAATTAAAGACCAGCAAATTGTTTTGTTTCCCAGCAAGCAAACGCCTGTACAAACGCCTCATGCAGTGCACGGTATTATAAGAGATGAGACCGGCCAGCCTTTGCCGGGCGCTGTTATTACTGTAAAAAACAATACAAAGAAGACAGCAACCAGCGGTATCGACGGGCGGTTTGAGTTGGCGGATATTGACCCCAATGCCGTTTTGCTTATTTCATTTTTAGGGCATGAAACCGTTGAGTTTAAACTGGAAGGAAGAACCGCCATCGGCGTAAGTTTAAAGCCAAGCCTTACCCGATTGGAAGAAGTGGTGGTTGTAGGATACGGCTCTCAAAAGAAAGTCAACCTTACCGGAGCGGTAACAACGGTGAAAATGGATGAAGTTTTAGGCAACCGGCCCATCAGTTCTTCGGTATTGGCATTGGAAGGCGCCGTGCCCGGCCTTCAAGTGAACCGTTATGACGGTACGCCGGGCGCAAGCACGGAAATGAATATCCGCGGGGTGACCAGCAGGGGAGGCGGTGGCCCGATTGTATTGGTGGACCACGTACCAATGGATTTAACCATGATTGACCCCAACGATATTGAAAGTATTTCCGTATTAAAAGATGCAGCGGCTTCGGCTATTTATGGGGCGCGTGCCGCTTTTGGGGTTATATTGGTTACTACCAAAAAGGGACAGAAAGACCAACCCACCAGAGTAAACTATTCCAATAGTTTCACCTTTTCTAATCCTACTACGCTACCGGTAAAAGTAAGCCCTTATGAAACGGTCAGCACGTATAAGGAAATGGAACTTACGGCATATACCGGAGGGCAAAACGTGGATACGTGGTTAAATTTTCTGAATGAATATGCACAAGGGCAATATCCCGAAGGTTATGTATGGGATAACGGTATCCGCTACAATTTGGCTGCTACCAATGCTTATAAAGATATGATGGATAAAAACGGATTTCAACAGCAACATAACATATCCTTTATGGGAGGCAGCCAACGTATTGCCTACAGGGCTTCTTTCGGCCTGGTGAATGAAGACGGAATCCTCGCCACCGATACCGATAAATATACCCGCTATAATGTTTCCAGTTACATTAGCGCCGATGCCACCAGCTGGCTTACCGGCCAACTGGATGTGCGTTATGCCAAAGCCACCACATCTACGGCAATGGCATATACCGACCAGGGAGGGAATACCGCCATTTGGTCGGTTGCCACAGGTTACCAGTCCATGGGGCCGCTGGGGTATGGTGAAGTGTCGCCCGGCGGTGATATCCTTCCTTTCGGATCTCCGCGCAACCTCATTGAATTAGGCCGCCCGAAACGCGGCCGTGGATCCAACGGGAATATTCTTGGCCGCGTTATTATTAAGCCTATAACAGGATTGGAAATCACCGGCGAGTATAGCTACTACGCCACATGGTCGGCAAACGATAACTTTAGCAAATCGTTCGATTACATTACGCCGGTACGTAACGAGAGAGCGACCTCGATTTCCAATGCCAACTCTACTTATAGCATGGCTCAAGGCATTTCGAACACAACGGCTATCAACGCTTATGCAACTTATGAAAAGAGAATCGCCGAGCATCACTATGTGAAAATCATGGGAGGCTATAACCAGGAAGCATTTTACAGCGAGTCGCTGGAAGGCAAAAGGACTACTCCTTTAGACCCGGGTATGCCGTCCTTGAGCCTTGCATCGGGTAGCATGACAACCTCTGATAATTTTTCGGAAACAGCCTTGCGAAGTTTGTTTTACAGGGTAAACTACGCTTATAAGGACAAATATTTATTAGAGCTGAATGGGCGTTACGACGGCTCTTCCCGTTTCCCGAAAAAAGACCGGTTCGGATTTTTCCCTTCCTTTTCTGCCGGATGGCGTATCACGGAAGAGCGTTTTATGAATGCCTTGAAACCATACTTGTCCCATGCCAAATTACGTGCCTCGTGGGGTATCATCGGTAACCAGAATACGGCGGCCTACGGCTACATGTCCACCATGAGCCCGACCGATGCCGACTGGATATTGCCCGGCGACACGAAACCCGTGCGTTCCATCTCCACCCCGACAATGGTTAGCGCCTCTTTTACATGGGAAAAAATAGAAACGCTGGATATAGGAGTGGATATGGGCTTTGTCGGGAATCGCCTGAATCTTGTTTTCGACTGGTATCAACGCGATACACGCGGCATGATGGCTCCGGTTAAACCTTTGCCGAACACGTTGGGTGGCTCGGCTCCGCAAACCAATTCCGCCTCCTTGCGGGCAAAAGGTTGGGAATTGTCCTTAGAATGGCGCGACCATATCGGGAAAGATATACACTACAATCTGGGTTTCAAACTGTACGACTCCAGGTCGGTGATGACGGATTATAATAATTTGGACGGGCTTATATATAGCGGAAACAACCTATCCTACCGTACCGGCATGGTGTTTGGCGATATATGGGGATACGTAACCGACCGTTTTTACACGATGGATGATTTTGACCGGCAGCCCGACGGAACATTGAAGCTCAAGTCCGGTATTCCCTATTTCGAAGGTTATCCGGCCCCTAATCCCGGAGATATTCTGTATAAAAATTTCGACGGTGCGAATGCCGACGGGAAGCTTATCATTAATGGGGGAAAGGCTACTATGGAAGACCACGGCGACAAACAGATCATCGGGAATAACCTTCCCCGTTATCAATATTCTATTACGGGAGGCTTCGGATGGAAAAGTTTTGATATTTCCCTCTTTTTTAACGGCGTGGGAAAACGCGACCTTTGGAATGGCGGTTTCTGGGTACCTACGGGTACAGGTCCTACCGCTGTTTACGATTTTCAACTCGACCACTGGACAGAGGATAATCCGAATGCTTACTATCCCCGGTTATATGGCCAAGGGGGGAATAATGGCGCCAATTCACAGGTTCAAACAAAATATTTAATGAACGGGGCTTACTTTCGCCTGAAAAATGTGACGATAGGTTATAACCTTCCGAAAAACATTTGCGATAAAATAAAATTACAAGCGCTACGAGTGTTTGTAAGCGGCGAAAATCTTTTCACCTGGCATCATTTGCCCAAGGGATTCAATCCCGATTCTTATTTTAATTGGGTAGGCAGCAACCAAGGCGTGAGCTATCCCGGCGATGCGTCAACCGATTCGGGCGACTTGTTCTGGTCGTATCCGCTCATGCGGCAATTTTCATTCGGGCTCAACATAACATTCTAAGGAGGACTAACACATGAAAAAAAATATACTCTTTTTATTATTGGCGGGTTTGTTTGGCTCGTGCCTGAACAACGAATATCTGGAACGCCTGCCGCTGAATAAACAAAGTGAAGAAACATTCTTTACGACATACGATAATTTCAAAAGCTATGCATGGTATTCCTATCAGGTATTAACCGGCTATCCCCGTGATATTAACGACCGGACATTTTTTGAATCGAATACGGATAATTGCTTTCAAGGCAACAGTGCAAACAATCCCAACCCGTACACTACGGACGGAAAAATTGTCATTCCCACGGCAAAAGGCGGTAACGGTTGGAGTTTTACCAATATCCGGCGCATCAATGTGATGCTGGACAATATCGACGGTTCCGTGATGACGCAAACCGATAAAGACCATTGGCGTAGCGTGGGATACGTATTTAAGTCGATAGAGTATTTCAACCTTATTTCGCGCTTTGGCGATGTAACGTGGGAAGAACATACCGTAACCGATCAGGACAAGGATATTCTTTACGGCCCGCGTACCCCGAGAGTAGAAGTGGCCTCTAAAGTGTTGGATATGCTTTTGTTTGCAAAAGCGCATATTAAACCGGGAGGAGACGGCCCCAACACCATTAATCTTGATGTGGTAAATGCCCTTATTTCTCGTTTCGGACTTTTTGAGGGAACTTGGCGCAAGTATCATAAAATTGCCGATGCAGCGGATTCCCATACGGCCAGCGAATTTTTGGAAGCCAGTTTTGCCGCTTCCTCCGAGTTGATAAACAAATACCCTACTGTAAATGCAAGTTATGAAGATTTATTCAACTCGGAAAATCTTGCCAGCGTAACCGGTGTTTTAATGTACAGGAACTGGTATTCTACCCAGAACTTAGGGCATAACCTGACAAGCAGTTGCCGCACGGCCAACATGCAGATTCACGAAATGTCGGCAAGTGCCATACAGGCATACCTGTGTAACGACGGACGGCCTATCAGCACCAGCGCTGTTTACCAAGGCGGCAGTTATGCGGCCGACACCGCCAGCATGTACAGGGAGTTCCGTAACCGCGACCGGCGTTTATACTACACTATATGCCCGCCGTATAAGGTGAATACCGCTACGGCAAATTCTTCGGACGCCTTTACGTACACCGGCAATCCGGAAGACCGGTTTTATATCGACAGTTTGAAAAATAATAACATTTCCAAAAAAGCATTGCCATTGATAAATAATGCAAAGGCTTACCTTCGGGAGATGCCGCATGTGCGCACTGCACGGTATAACATGTCCCAAACGTTTATGGTATCTACCGGCGGGTATTATATTTGCAAGTATTACAATATCACAACGGATGTATCCAGCACCCGTTTAGTGAATGGCAATGATGCTCCGCTATTCCGTATGGGCGAAGTGCGGGTAAACCACGCTGAAGCGGCCTGGGAATTAGGTAAGGCGGCCAGCGAAATAGAAAAAGCCATTAATCCGTTGCGTGCCCGTGCCGGTGTTGCTCCTATGATAGTGGCCAACATTGATGCCAATTTCGACCTCGCCAGAGATAAAGGCCCATCGATGGCCGAAGGACGGATTTATGAAGGGGACTATGAAGTGGATCCTGTGCTATGGGAAATCAGGCGCGAACGGCGCATAGAACTCATCGTGGAAGGTTTCCGGTTCGACGATCTGAGACGGTGGCGCAAAGGGAAATATATGAATCAAATACAACTGGGCGCTTATGTAAAAAAGACGGATTTTGAAGATAGCAGACATGTTACCGAACCGGATATTACTAAATTTACATTGGCTATTTATCCCGACCCGGATGCCGATGCCGGACGTCTTATGATGTTCAAGGCGCCTAATTTAAACGATGCAAAACAAGGATGGCAAGACAAGTATTATTTATTTGCCCTGTCGCATGAAGATTTGACCTTGAACCCTGCGCTTAAACAGAATCCGGGTTACGGGGAATAATGGCTAAAACAGTTCAACGCTTATGAAAATAGAAACGAAAGCAGGCACAATAAACATTATGAAACACTTATTTATCTTTTTACTCCTTCCCTTACTGATGCTATCGACACATATGGCAAAGGGGCAGCAGTATCAAATCAGCGGAAAGATTACCGGCGACATGAACGGGAAAACCGTCTATATGAAACAGTTTGACGGGAAAACGATGCGCTATTCCAAATCGATTGCCGATAGCGCCTTAATCGCGAACAATGAGTTTTTGCTCACCGGAAGCGTTCCTTATCCGGACTTCTATAGCCTTTCTTTCAGCGGCGAAGAATTCGATATTTTCATGGTGGTGGACAATTGTTCCATTGCTGTGGATATTGACAAGGATAACCCGAAGAACAATAAAGTCAGCGGTTCGCCGCTCAATGATTCCTACGTGCAATACAACAGTACGTTGGGCGATTCTCTTTATCCGCGGATTATGAAATATCGACGCGAGATGTCTGCTATAAAGCAAGCCGGCGGTACCACACCCGAGAATGAAGAACGGCTCAAAAAGGAATTTCAGTCCATCATGGACGACGAGCAAGCGTATAAATTAGCATACATCAATCAACACCCGAACTCCATCGTATCGGCATTCATTTTACGCGGGATGTATGAGAAACTTCCCACTGCAGAAACAGCAAACCTACTTGGTAGATTCGACGGCGTTATTGGAAATTCTTCTTACGTTACGGCTATTAAAAATCATTTGGGAGCGTTGCAAAAAGTTGACGCAGGACAATTGTTTACAGATGTGCAAATGCAGGATGCAAGCGGTAAAAATACCGCCTTATCCGATTTTGTAGGAAAGAAGAAGTATGTGCTCCTTGATTTTTGGGCTTCGTGGTGTGGCCCCTGCCGTGCCGAGAATCCGAATTTAGTTTTGTTATACAACAAGTACAAAGATAAAGGCTTTGAAATTGTTGGGATTTCGCTGGATGTTAAAAAAGATGAATGGATAAAAGCCATTGCAAAAGATAAAATCACCTGGCCGCAACTATCGGATCTGAATAAGCAAAACAAAGCGGCTGCGGCCTATCAAGTAAGAACAATTCCGGCAACTGTCCTGATAGATCAAGACGGTACGATTATAGCAAAAGATTTGCGCGGTGCGGCTTTGGAAGAAAAATTAGAAACGCTCTTCGAAAAATAAAGAAGTTCTTGGGTTTAATTAAAATTAGTTGGGGCATTTTAATGCGAGGGGAAGCGGCTGCCGGAATAAACGGGAGCCGCTTCTTATTTTATCGCAATACATCTTGTTAATTTCATTAAAAGCACACTCATCCAGTACGTTGCATGCAAAATTTTCATTTGCCGCATACTACCCAAAAGATGCTTAAAATTTTTCTATCTTTGTTTTTTCATTTTGATGTATAATCCGCAAATAGAAGATAGGCTTAATTTTACCCGTTCTATTATAGAAGGTAATATAAGTTCGTTCGAGATATTTTATCGGGCAGAGTATAATAACCTGCGCCATTTTGTATCCTCGTTCGTCACCCATAGTCATCAGCAGGCGGAAGATATTGTGCAAGAATCATTTTTGTCATTCTGGACCAACAGGCACACGCTTGACCCTGCCCGAAATATAAGGGCCTATCTTTACACTATTGCAAAGCACAAAACAATCAATACCCTAAAGTTTCAGTCGAGATTTAAAGGTATAACAGCCGGACTAAACGAACTAAATTTCGGGATAAAAACACTGGAAAGCGAGGATATGATTTCA
>JAVBNE010000062.1:0-21387 GCA_031551755.1 Cellulomonadaceae bacterium
GATTTAGTGATTACTTATGAGGTGGTCTAATATATGAACAAGGTTTTTCTCACGGGCGAGATCAAGGAACAGCCCAAATTGCTGAACAAGCCGGAAGCCGACGCGCACTGTGCGTTCGCGCTGCTGGTAAAGCACCGTTCCAAAAAGGGGATGCGCGAGGAAGCGTACCAAATCAACGCGTGGCACAAATGCGCCGAGTATTGCGTCGCCTATCTAAAGAGTGGGATGCGAGTCGCGCTGCAGGGCTACTTGACGCAACGTGATATCCCAATTGGTGAGAAGATGTTCCGGGCGACTGAGGTGACGATGAGCGAGGCGTTCCTGCCATCACCCACTTCCGTGAAGGATGTACCAGAACAGAATAACGAACCTGAGTAAGCCGCAAACAAGGCAGAACACGAATCAGCAACCCACTCAAACCGAAACAAGACAAGGAGGAAACCTAATGGACGAACAATTTGACAATCAAGCGCCTCTCGATATGCCTGAGCAGCATGCGGGGGCATTCCTGATGAACTTGCAACTGTTTGCGGAAACCCCCGTTGACATGGGGAGGATCGCGGATATGTCTGATCCCACTAATCCCAAGTATATCTTCGCATTGCCTGACGATGTCTCTGATGATTCTGATGATGACGAAGAATCGGAAGTTGACACCGATCAAGAGGATGACGCGGATATGGATTCCATTTATATCCCCCGGTTGGCCGTGACCGACCAGAATCTGCCCCACGCGGCCATCGGTGAAGTGGTGGTCAAAGATCTGGATGGCGACCTGTACACCGTTGCCGTTGACAAGGACGGCACCGTAACCGAAACGCAGTTCACCATTGACACCGACAACATCGCTGATGGGTCGATTACCGCGTCGAAGCTGGAAGAGAACACTATAACATCTCGTGAGCTTGACATGGAGCAGATCTTTGCGGACAGCGCACTGCTCAACGAGATGTTGGCCGCCAATATCGACGCCGCTGGGCTTTTTGAGAACCAAGACTTTTTGGACAAGCTTTCGGAACTTACAGTTGCCAAGACCGGAGATACGATGACGGGCCAGCTAAAACTCGCAGCCTTCCCGATTGCCCCGGAAGATGCTTCGTCCAGGGCGTATGTCGATGATCGGGATCTGCTCACTCTGAATACGGCCAATGGATATGTCGATAGAGTGAAGGCTGATATGGAGTGCGAGCTCGAAAACTTGATCAAGGACTCTTCGTGGAAGTGCGCCGTGAACGAAATCCTGTCAACGAACTCGTTGCCTTCTGGGAAGCCGATCAACTATCGTGTTGCTTGGCGTACTGCGAATGACCTGGGAGGAGTCCCCACATATTCCTTCCACAATGGTAATGATGAATGGGTAAGCCATATACTCAATGAAGGCGACAGCTTTAGGAATCTGAGTGAAACCGATTATCCGATTTACAAGGTTCAAGCCTTATCCTTCGCCAAAGAAACCATGGGACGCGACGGTGTGGATGGCCAAAGTGCTTATGCGGCGGCGCAGATGGGGGGATACCCCGACACTCAGGGTAATTTCTATGAGGATCTGGCCGCCATTCATACACTTGCCGTTCAGATGGACGCACTGTAGGAGGTGGAAATAATGAGGAAAATTGGCGAATCCCTGAAGGGCCTGCAAGATTCTAAAAGCGCCATTCGAAACTCTATCATTGGGAAAAATGTTGGTGTCCCAGAAACCGCAAAGTATGAAACCTTTTCTGGCTACATCGACCAGATTAAACTGGCGCCCCCGAACGCCGTTGACACAAGCGATGCAACAGCGCTTCCAACGCATATCAGGTTGGGCTATACGGCATATGCGCGAGGAGCGAAAATTGTTGGCACCATGGCGACGTACGCGGGTTCGACAGCGGTAACCCCCAACTATTCCACTCAGTATCTGCGGACAACCGGCATGTATATGAATAGTGATATCACGATCTACCCTCAAACGTCCTATCCGTCAGGCACCGACACAAGTGACGGAACTGCATATAGCAATCACATCCTGAAAGATAAGACCGCATATGCGAGGGGCGGCAAACTAACTGGCACAATCGAGACCTATACAGGTTCAACCGTGTCGGCTGGTTCGACAATCCCTACAGGTGGTAAGTACTGCCAATACGATATCACTGGTACAGGCGGTGGTTTTAACTCCATCAAGCGTTTTGGACAGGAGGCATACGTCAATTATACTGGCGATGCGTATTATACAATTACGCTTGGTTGGACGCCGGCAATGATTTATGGCTATGCGCATCTTGGTTCCAACAACGATCGCATGTTTGGATGGTGCGATTTTACTGCGAGTCACGAAGGAATCTTTGATCGTTCTGATGGAGGGATTGATCCGAAGACCTTTTACCCTTATCCCACGAGCATCATGTTCATCCCCAATGGATCCAAGGGCACTATGAAGTATTGGGTTGTCGGCTATTAGGAGGATGTGAAACACATGAATCATGTGCGAAGGCTCTATTTTGAGTTGTCCACTGGTAAGATGATCCTCATGCTCGCAACCGATGCGGACGGTGATCTTCCCTCCGTGGAAGATGACTTTCTGATGCACTCCATTCTACATCCATATAAGGCAAAGGCCGGGATGGTTGGAGTGGTCGAGTGGGATCAGCGCGATGATAATCTTGAGAAAAGGCTAAAAGATGCAAGCGCAGTGAATGTTGATATGTCGACGGATCCGCCTTCGCTGGTTTTTGATTACGAATGGCCGGAAACGCGCAAGACAGCGCAAGTGTTCATCAACAATTCTGAGGTGCTACAAGATGAGTCAAAATGGCCGTCCGGTGCATGACACCGGACGGACCTTCATTTCAAACCGATGAAAAGAACAGGAGGAAATATGGAACTCAAAGAATTAGATCTGCAGGGGCTGGATCAGGATATGGATCTGGTGGCTGCTGATGAAGAATCCAGTCGTATTGGGGAGCGGAAGTCTTTCGAGCAACTGGAGGGCGAAGAAGTCCCTTCGCTGCGAGGCGAAAGCACGAAGCAGTACGACCTCGGGGAGAACCGCTATCAGGCGGTTCTTTTTCCTGAGCCGGTGCATTTCATGGAGGCCGGCGAATGGAAGGAAATCGACAACAGCCTTGACGAGGGCGAGGATGGCGGGCGCAAGGTTTTGCGCAACCGCGCAAATGCGCTGATGTGTGAATTGCCCTCTGTGGCCAATGAAGGCGCGCTTGTGAAGTTGAAGAGCGGCAAACATGGGCTAAGCTGGGAGTTCGAGCGGCAGGCGTTGCCTGTGCAGGCTGAACTCAAGAGCGGCGCGATGCTGAAACGTGAACGATTGATCGAACTGGCGAAGGCCGAGCCGATGAACGCCAAGCGGGATCCCGCTTCGTTTACCGACGAGGAACTGATCGCATTCCAGTCGCCGGAAGATCGGCGCTGCGACACGACAGAGAAGACATCGCAGGTGCTGTACAATGGCATCCTAACCGGCATCGATGTCCGCTACACCCTATCCGGGGATCAACTCAAGGAAGACATCATCTGCGCCAATCGCGACGCCCTGGCCAATGTGGCGCTGAAGCTGCCGTCCGAATATGAGTATTTGATCAACGAGGACCGCAGCCTGTCCGTGCGTGATGCGAAGACGGGCGCCGAGCGCTTCTACTTCGACATGCCGGTGGTGTACGACGCATGCGGCATGACCGTGATTGGCACGCCAGTGCTGGAAGCCCGCGACGGCTACACTCGCCTGAGCTATGAGATCGACTCGGAATTCCTGGCCGTCTGCGCGTACCCGGTGACCATCGATCCGGTGGCAAAACTGCGCGGCACCTCGACTGGCGTGAAAGCGGTGTATGTGAACCTCCAGAGTTCCTCGACCCCGTCTTCCGCCGCCAAAAACAGCACCAACCTTTACGTGGGCAAAAACGGCACGGGCAGCACCGCAAAGTACTACGCCTCCCTGCTCAAGTTCACCGAACTTGTGCAGATGAAGGCCAGCGACACGGTGGTCTCTGCGACGCTGAAGATGAGCGTGGCGACGCCCAGCAAGTCGAAGGGGCACTTCGTGGGCGCGTACGCGATCAAGGGCAACTGGGACGTGGACACCGTGACCGGGCAGAGCATCGACAGCATGATCGCGGACAAGCCTATGGACTATGCGGCAGGTGGCAAGGGCACGATGAGCTTCGACATCACCAACCTGTACCGTGAGTGGTATTTGGCAGACAACCACGGTGGCGGCCTGAACCACGGCATCGCGCTCAAGTGCATCCCCAACAGCCAGAAATACTTCGCTTTGAAATCGCCCAGGACGGGCACGAAGAGCAAGAAGCCGCTGATGACGGTGAACTACATCAGCCACGCGGGCCTGGAAAGCTGGTGGAAGTACGAGAGCCAGAGCGCGGGGCGCGCGGGCACGACCCACGTGGATCTGTTCAATGGCAACGTGGTGCACGAGCATCAGGACACCGCGATGACAGGCAACCGCATGCCGGTATCGATTGCCCACTATTACAACTCGTGCCAGTCGGCAACAGGTAGCTACTACCGGCAGGTGCCGGACGACGACGAGACCTTCGATCCGGGCAGTTACCAGGCGATGTACCGCTGTGGTCAGGGTTGGAAGCACAGTGGGCTGCAGTTCATCTATCAAAAGAAGATCAACTCCAAGCCGTATTTCATCTGGGTGGATGGCGATGGCACCGAGCACTGGTTCAAGAACGACAGCAAGTGGTACGAGTGCGAGTGCTACGACATGGAGGGCATGGGCCTGAAGTTGAACCGGTACGCTTCCACCAACAAGCTGCCACCGCGCATCGAGATCGAGGATCAGAGCCACACCAAGATGATCTTCCGCAACCGCCCGACCAAGAAGTGGATGGGCAAGTGGAAGCACCACTGGCTGTGGCGGGTTGAGGACGCGATCCTGGACAAGGACGACAAGCATGTCAACGTGACCAAGTACACCTACAAACTGCCGGAAGAGACCAAGGATGGCCTGGGCAGCTCGAAGGCGATGCGGGCGATGGAGGGCTGGTTGCTCAAAGTCACCGATCCGGCGGGGCGCGAAACGCGCTTCAGCTATGATTCGGAAACGGACGCAAAGCTGTTGACCTCGATCCAGACGCCGGACGACTACGACGAAGGTGCGCAGAAGTTGATTTGGCGCACAGTGAGCTTCCTCTATGACGGCGAGAAGCGTCTGACCGGCATCAACTATAGCGATCTGGACGGAGAAACGGACATCCAGACGCCCAATACCCAGTTCACTTACTACTACGATGTCACCAACGTCGCGCAGACCAATCTGCTGGAAACCGCGAAGAACTACGACGGGCTGTTTGTCACCACGAAATATGAGCGTGTAAAGCTCGGACAGCCCGCTTTTGACGTGGATGAAAGTGTGGATGACAACGAGGACGAGGAAACCGGCGGCACCACCACCGACGATCCGTATGTGCAGCTAAAAGGCGAGATCAACTACGAGCTGTGCCGCGCGGGCTCGCTGGAGACGGCAAAAGGCACGGCCAAGGGCGCGATGCAGCTGTTCAAATACATGAACTGCCAGACATCGGTGCAGGTCGTGGACGGCGATGCCCCCGCCGAGACCGATAAGAAGATCGTCTACCAGTTCAACGACAAGGGCAACGTGACCTCGATCCGCGACGAGCTGGGCTTTGCGCAGTTCGTGAAGTACGACGGAAGCGAAGGCAATGAGAACAAACCTACTGAGTCCTCCAAGATGCAGAAGGCCGTGGTGAACTTGGTGCGCAACGTGGACTTCAGCCAGACCAACAAAACGCCCAAGATCGACGCGGCAAAGGTGGTCTGGACGCTATTCGAGGCGAACCCCTACGTGAAGCCCACCAAGAAGGTCACCGGCAACCCGAACGGCAACCTTGTATCCATCGACGAAACTGCGGACGGCCAGTGCTTGAACCTGCACAGCGTGAAGCTGGAGCGTAGGAGCAATAGCGGCAGCGGCGACTCTGTGTACGCCAGGCAGACGCTGAACAACATCGAGCTGGGCAAGGTGTATACCTTCTCGGCCTATGTGAAGGCGGACGACATTGCTGCCGTCGCGGACAAGGGCGGGTATGTGCAAATCGCAGGCGCGGGCGCGCCGACGCTGATTGGCCCGCAGATCATCGAGAATACCGAAGACGACCTGGAAGCCGGGCTGCCCACGGACGGCTGGGATCGCTACCGCATCGTGTACGACACCACCGGCTACACCGGCACGGCCAACATCACCATTGACATCAAGAACGACGCGCAGAGCGGCACGGTTTGGTTTGCGGCGCCGCAGTTTGAGGAAGGCTACGTGGCCAACTCGGTGAACATGCTCAGCAACGCGGACTTCCGGTTGAGTGCGAACAACACCACCTATCCCGGCGTGACGCGCCAGTTCCCCGCCGATTGGAAGGCCGGCAAAAACGTGGATGCCGACTTCAAGACCGCTTACAAGAAGGCGAAGAACGATCTGGACAAGGTATCCTCGATCGTGAAGAACATGACCAAGCAGGTGGGCGTGAAGGAGCGCAATGCAGACACCGACGCGCTGATGCCCAAGGCGCTGGCCGGCAAGTATCTGCAGATGTGCGACCGCCCGCGCACCAAGTCGCTGGACACGTTCTTCTATCAGGATCTGGATGTGAGCGGCAAGAAGAACCAGGTGTTCTTCGTGGGCGGCTGGGCGGATGCGCAGGCCATGCCCGGCAGCGGCTCCACCAAGAACGACAAGTGCTGCGTGCGGATGACGGTGAAGTTCTATTGCAAGCCCAAGGGCAAGACCAGCTACAAGTGGTACACCGGCAAGGGCGGCAAGGTGCCGTTCAGCGCTGAGTGGGTGGGCTGGCAGGCTGCCGGCGGCGCCGTCGCGGCCCCGCACGACTATTCCCAGGTCAGGGTCTACCTGGTCGCGAAGGGGCAGCCCAACAGGACGCGGTTCAGTAACATCTTCCTGTTCCGGGAGGAGTTTGGCAAGTCCTACCGCTACGACAAGAACAAGAACATGACCGACACGGGAACGCTGTCAGGCCAGCAAGCGGGCATGGAGTACGACAAGGAGCACAACCTGATCCGCTACAGGAAGCCCGGCAGGCCCAAGTCCGACAAGCACAAGTACAAGATGAGCTACGGCGCGGGTGACAAGAAGAAGCAGCACCTGCTCTACAGCATGACAACCCCCGAGGGCATGGTGACCAAGGCCAGCTACGATGCCTACGGCAACAAGGATGGCCAGCGCGTCACGAAAGAAAAGGCCACCGCATTCGTAAAGACCAAGACCAGCTTCGACGCCACGCGCAGCTTCGTGGACAACGGCACGACGCTGAAGTGGCAGGGCGGCAACTACGCGCTCAGGCGGACCGACGCGCGCGGCAAGGAAGCCGCGATGAGTCTGAACCTGGTCAATGGGCAGCTGGATAGCGCCACCGATCCGAACCTTACGACAGTGAACTATCTGTATGACAAGCGCAAGCGGCTGACCCGCGTCTTCACCAAGCTGACGCAGGACAAGCCGGACACGTACCGGAACGATTACACCTACGACACGGACGGGCGTCTGCAGACCGTCAGCCACAACACCGACCTGGACCCCGCGAACGACGTGACTTACCACTTCGAGTACGACGCGCTGGGCGCGCAGACGCAGGTGCGGGTGGGTGACCGTGTGCTGTCGAGCAACGAATACGCGCAGGATCGCAGCCACAAGCTGAAGAAGAGCGTGTTCGGAACCAACGACACGGTGGAGAACGAGTACGATGAGTTCGACCGGATTGCCGCGGTGAAGCTGAACGGTGAAACGCGATACAGCTACCAGTACGGCGCGAACGGACAGGCTGCGTACCTGACCGACCACAAGCTAGGGCGCAGGCACATCACGGAGTTCGACCTGGCGATGCGCCCGAAGCGCAGCACGACGATGCGGGGCAACGAGATCCTGTACCGCGCGACGCTGAAGTACGACAAGCTGAACCATCTGACCAGCTTCGGCGAGCAGACGGCGGGCAACGAGACGCACCTGACCAGTTTCGAGTACGACAAGGACGACCGCACGACAGAAGTGGCTTACGACGACGACAACCGCAAGGACGACGAGATCGAGCGCGGCGTGAAGTACGAATACAACAGCATCGGTGGCGTGAAGACCAAGACGGTGTACAACGCGGGCACGACCCACGAGGTGGCCTACAAGCATGTCATGGGCGGCCACGGTGAGGACAGCCGCTCCCCGCTGATCGAGTCCATCTCCCAGCCCGGGCTGGAACTGGCCTACGCGTACGACGAAGTGGGCAACATCGTGAAGGAGACCAGAAACGGCGTCGAGATCGCGTATGGCTACGACCGGCTGGGTCAGCTGATTCGTGTGAACGACCCGACAGACACCACAGTCGACCCGACCGGCACGACCTGGCTGTACGAGTACGATTTGGGCGGCAACATCCTGTTGAAGCGCAGCTATCCGCTGACGGCGGATGCGATTGACACCGTGGCAAATCCCGGCGAGACGAGCGAGTACGCGTACGACGATCCGAGCTGGAAGGACAAGCTGGGCAGCTACAACGGCGATCCGATCCAGTACGATGCGATCGGCAACCCGCTGTTCTACAAGGATCTGGCGTTCGAGTGGAAGGATGGGCGCAAGCTGGCGCGATTGACGCGCGGCCAGGGCGGGTTCTCGCAGTTCGGCGCGCTGCGCGCAAACGCAGACATGAGCATTTCGCAGATCACCAACGGTGCGCAGAGCTTCGCGCTGAACAGCGGCGAGCTGAGCAGCAGCGAGCCCGGCGTCCGCCTGAGCAACGGCAAAGCGCTGGCGCAGGTCGCGTCCGACGGCCAGCTGAGCGTGGACTACACCTACAACGCCGCCGGCCTGCGCATCCAGAAGGTCGTCAACAACCTTATCACCTACGACTACTTCCTGCACGGCAAGCTGATCTCCCACATGACCGTGACCGGCCTCGGCGGCGTGGACAATCTCCACTTCTACTACGACGCCGCTTCCCGCCCTCAGATGGTCAAGTTCAACGGCGAGTACTTCACCTACGGCCACAACCTTCAGGGCGATATCGTAGCGATTCTTGACAGTAATGGTAACCGCGTAGTAGAATATGCTTATGATACTTGGGGGAAGCCGATAGGAGATGTCATTGGAGACAAAGCCACAACCCTTGGAAAGCTAAACCCATTTAGGTATCGGGGGTATGTTTTCGATGAGGAGACTGGATTTTACTATCTAAGAAGCAGGTATTATAACCCCAATTGGGGCAGATTTATTAACGAGGATATTTTGTTAGGGCAGGCCGGGAAACTGTTTAGCCATAACGTATTTGCGTATTGTAATGCAAATCCGGTTATGTATCATGACCCGACAGGGCGACTCATTTGGCCGTTCGAGCAAATTAGCCAATGGTTTCATGGGAAAATCGATGAAGAAATTGCTAAACGACCAAATGTTAATGAGAAAGAGAAAGCCTATGCACATAGTGAACCGTGGAATGCATATCTTGGAGCTTCTTACGCCACGCGTGCCGAGAATTTGGGGAAGGCAATATTTGGGAAGCACTGGGATGATGACGATATAGATGCGAATGCATTTCGGCACTGTGTCTGGAACATAATTATGGCCATGAATATTGATGAAATGGTCGCTGAGACAATTGCGACCAACCATGAAGATGGGCAACTCGGCACTGAATATAATGACAATGCAACGATGGATTTGCACAACAATGAAGTGGGGCGATCTTTGGGTAGAGGAAAAAATATATTTGATGTTGGTCGGTTTACTGATTCTTCTGAGTATTCGGATTTCGTAGAGAAGTACCCGAAGTTGGAAAAATTCGCGGCAGTTGATATCTATCCTGCCTATTTGGCTATGCAAGCGCTAAACGCCGGGCAGTTGAAGATAAATAAACAACGATAGGAGTACGTGTTATGAAGCTGGCGAAATCAATCCTGATATGGTCTTGCATTATTATGCTAGTGTGTTCTGCCAAAATCGGACGAGCCGAGGTTGGAGACGATTTACATTTCGGAGATATGATCCAGGAAAAGTGTAAGAGTTATATGGTTGTCTCGCTAGCAGATATTACAGGATTTGGGTGGGATAAGGCGCTGTTTTTCCCACCATATGCATCGGTTGACAGTATGTATGCAATGGTCGGATATAAATGGAGGGATATACCTGAATTAGCAAGCGAAGATCAGATGGCAGTTGCTTTTATAAAAGATGGCAATGTGGTTTATGACTGTTTTGGCTATTCGGATCAATTTGACATTCGTTCGAGTAAGCAAATCTTGTATGCTAAAGATAATCCGAAATTTCTTGTTGGCTCTTTTAGGAACGGTAAAACATGGCTTTGGCAAATTGATGATATGGAGTTAGCCGATGTTGCTTATGATTTTTCAAATGATTTCTCCGGGGAGTGGCAATATTCTTCATCAGACATTTGGAACACTCAGTATCAACTAACGTTTACAAATGAAGGATTTGTCTATGGATATGTATTCTACAGCTTTATACTTGACCAAGATCAGGACTTAAAAACTGAGTATGGGAGTGCGACATTTTCGGGGATTATTCATGAGAACATTGCGGATTGTAAAACAATTGATGCGACATTTGGTAGAGATAGCAATAGCAAACTCCCTAAAGAGACCTCGATACAATTTAGCACTTTAAGAATTATTGTTGAAAACGACAAGCTCCAGATTTTTTCGGAGGGCAGTATTCCGCTGAATAGTGGGGAGTTTGTAAGTTTTTCGAATAGAGGATATTTTACTAAGCGATTTTAGTTCATGTTGAACATGCATTTGCGTATACTATGGTTTCGTGAACACTAGATGACGGTTTTGTGTGCTTTTGTTTGCACCTACAGTTGGCAAACCAAGCCACATGTAGGTGGTTTTTGTGATCGGTAAAGTTGAACGGTGTCCTTCGCGAAATCGACGAAACAGAGGCTGTTTTCATCAGCCGATGGAAGCGAAGAGTGCACAGGGGGACGGTTCTCTGTGTTGACGCAATAATCCGAGGGATACCTGCGAAAGCAAGGGAGACCTGCGAAAGCAGGTCTCCCCTTTTCATTCCACGCGCGGCAGGTGCGGCAAGGTGCCGTTCAACGCCGAATGGGTGGGCTGGAAGGCGGCTGGCGGGGCGGTGGCAGCGCCGCACGACTACTCGCAGGTGCAGGTGCACCTGGTGGCGAAGGGTCAGCCCAACAGGACGCGGTTCAGCAACCTGTTCCTGTTCCGGGAGGAATTCGGCACGACGTACCGCTACGATAAGAACAAGAACATGACGGACATGGGAACGCTGTCCGGGCAGCAGGCGGGCATGGAGTACGAAGAGGAGCACAACCTGATCCGTTACCGCAAGCCCGGCACGCCCAAGTCGGACAAGCACAAGTATATTGGCTGAATACAAATGATACAAAAAGATGACACAGCAGAGGGGAGAACAGGAGAACGGTTCCCTGCGTGGGGGCAAATCAGTAACGGAGTCTGGGGAAATCCAGCTTCCCTTTTTGATCGCGACTACTACGCTATGGACGAGCCCGCACCGGCGGGCGGGTAATTCGCACGGGAAGGCTCAGGGTGGGGAGCGGTGCGGTGAGTGGGCAGGGCGATAGCGCCTTGGCTGCTTTTCTATTTCTAGGAGTGGCGCGGGCTGACTAGCGGCCTGACGGCTCCTTTTTCATATAGATTTCCAGGCATTCAGTGGCGGCGGAGCCGCCTTTTCCAACCACAGAAACAACACGAAAATCAGAATGGAGGATTCACATGGAATACAATCTTGGTCGCGTCGGCATCGTGCCGCGCGGTGCATTCAGCCTCGGTACGCCCTACAAGGCGCTGGACATGGTGACCGACTCGGGCAACAGCTACATCGCGCGCTGCGATTCTACCGGCGCGCCGCTCACGGACAGCAACAGCTGGATGCTGGCGGCCAGCAAGGGTGCTATTGGCTCGACTGGTGCGCAGGGTCCGCAGGGCGTCTCCGGTCCCCAGGGCCCTACCGGCCAGAATTACCCGACCCCGATGAGCGCGGCGGACAAGACCTCCGCGATCGCGCTGTCTTCGGCGAATCCCGGCGTGTTTGTGATTTGGTAGGTGATATCAGATGACATATCACGGCACGGAATACAATGGCGGCGACGTGAATGGAATCGCGATCAACGGCAACGCGGTGAACGGGCTGATCCGCGATGGTCAGGTCACGTTCGAGGATGCGTCTGACGGCTATGTCCACAACGGGCTGGTCGCGCGCTACATCGCCTCCCGCAACGCCCGAACCGGCTACGACCCCAGCGCGCTGATCTGGCGCGATGTGGTGGGCCACGCGGATCTTCAGATCACCCCCGCCAGCCTGGACGCCTCGCGAAAGTGGGGCGCGAATTACTTTGCGAGCCAAAAGGCGGACGCCACCTGGTACACGATGCAGGCGAAGCTGCCCGAATCACTGAACCCGGAGGACTGCACGGTCGAGTTTGTGATGATGTACACCGAGCCCGCCGACACGACCAACGGCGGCGACATCTGGTCGTTCAACGCCAGGGACACCGCGCCCTACGCCACCGCGGACAACGAGGTGTACGGCAGCAGCCTGCGCTTCTACGCGCCCGAGACCGCGAGCTACTCGCAGGTCGGCGCGCAGGGGTTGACGGCCAACAAGATGTACGGCGTGAGCACGCAGATCCAGCCCTACAACGACGGCGCTGGGCGCAAGCAGATGTATCTCAACGGCGTGCGCAAGGTGGATGTCGCGCGAGCGGCAAGCCAGCTGTATATCCGCAAAAGCCCTGTGGACTTGGCTTTGCTGGGCAATCCCGCGTTCCAGCAACCGGCCCAGCTGTTCTTCGGCAAGCTGTATGAGCTGCGGATTTACGGCCGCGCGCTGACACCCGAAGAAATCGCGCAGAACTACGCGCGAGACGCGGCGGTCTACGGGATCGTGTAATCAAACATACCTTGGGTAGCGGGAAGCCGGCAATCGCCGGCTTCCCTTTTCTCATTTCCAAAGAACAAAGAAGGTGAAACAATGGCGACAAACAAACGAGTCGAGATTGTCGCAATCGCTAGATCTCGCGAGGGAAAGAACCAATATACGCAAGGCGCCAAGCGCACCCAGGTGGGCAGCGGATATTCCGACTGCTCTTCTTTTGTGCGCTGGTGTTATCTTCAGGTGTTGGGCGTGGACATCGGCTATAACACCGCCGCACAGATCGTGAACAAGAAACTGGAGATCGTGGACGAATCGGGCAAGAAGTGTCCGGACGAAGCGAACCTTCTTCCCGGTGATTTGATGTACTTCAAGGGATCGGATGCCAGCCGGCCGTTCGGCGTTGGACATGTGGAGATGTACGTTTCAAGAAACACGTGCATTGGCCATGGCAGCGGGGTTGGGCCGACGATCAAAAACCTCAAAGCGTACTGCGAAAGCCGCGCGAAGAATGGCTGCGGGTACATCCGTACCCTGCGCGTGATCCCCGCCGCCACAGACGAGCAGGTGATCTACCCCGCCAACCCGATGAATGAACTCGCCAAACCGGCCGAGCACGGCATCCGCATCGCGGAGAAGCAGGTCAACATCCGCATCGGGCCTGGCGCCGATTTCGGCATTGCGAAGACCGGCAAACGAGGAGAGATATACGAACCGGTGGATACCAATGGATGGCGCCCAATCTTGCTTGATGGCGAGGTGTGCTGGGTGTCCGAAAAACTATCAGAGAGGGTCTAAAGAAACATGAGCGAGGTCATGATGGTTGGGATGCTGAGCCTGGCGGGAACGCTGATCGGATCGATTGGAGGCATCCTGACAGCGAATAAGCTAACCAACTACAGGATTCAAGAACTGGAACGCAAGGTAGAGAAACACAACTCGATCGTGGAACGCACGACGATCTTGGAACGGGATCTCAAAAGCGCATGGCGCGCGATCGACGAGCTAAAGGAGAAGGATTGATGGAAGCATTTGCATTTGAATTCATGGAGTACATCGTGGACAAGGCGTTGGTGCTGATCCCCGTGCTGCTGACGATTGGCGCCATGCTTAAGGCGACCCCGAAATGCCCGGATTGGTGCATTCCGTGGGTGCTGATGGGCGTTGGAGTCGTGCTATGCCTGATGTTGATGGGGATGAGCGTGGATGCCGCGATCCAGGGCGCATTGGTTGCAAGCGCCGCGGTGTATGGCAACCAGCTTTGGAAGCAGACGAAGGAGAGGTCTTAAATACAATTGCCTTAAAAGAAGTAAATGCGGCTTATCGAACATACTGTGACTTTTTATCGCCAGCCCTCTTTGCGATTGACGCAGGAGGAAAAACGTGGTAAGATAACCGAACAAGCGTTCTATTATACTTTTAGTAGAACAGATCGGAGTGAAAATATGGCGGAAGCGATGTATCCGAATCCCTCAAAGCAAATTGGTGAAGAATCAATTCTGATTCGGGGCGCAAAGACACTTTTGCAAAGTCACAGACTGCTGTTATCGCGCAAGGTGGTTGTCCGCGCGGAAATCGATAGCGTTGCCGTGCGGGAATCAAGGAAACTCGATGGGAAAATTGAAGAGATGGCGCTGGGCGGGCGACAGTTGACGGGGTTGCCCCGGTCTGGCAGGCACGGCAGCGCAACGGAGCACATCGCACTTCAGTACCGCGACAAGTTCGAGCGGGATGTACGCGATGAGATCACGGCGCTTGTTGTCGAACTGCAAAGCATCGAATTGAACCTGACCATATACGACGCAATGCTCTTGTCGTTGACCAAGGCGGAGGCTCTATTCGTGAGACTACATTATGATGAAGGGGTTTCGTACACGAAGTTGATTCAAGGCGTTGGCAATCAGGAAGCACTGAAGATCTACTCGGTCAGCACGTTGAAGCGGATGAACCAGATGATTCTGTCGAAGATCGACCAAGCGCTAGGAAGTGTCTCGGTGAAAAGCGCAAATTGAGTGGTTCTTTGGTGAGCTGAGCCTATTATGCTTGCAGTGTATCCCCGCACAGTCAATGTGCGGGGCTTTTTCGTTTTGGCGCGCAGTGTTCATCGACAATGGCATGGTGAGTTTCGACCGAGTACTGGACGCTTGTCGGGAGGTATACTGGAAATCCAGCAAGAGGTATGCGGGCACGCCAATCGCGTGCGACAGTTCGAATAGCTTGTCCAAGGTCATGCCCACATTGCCACGCTCAATCTGGCTCACATAGCTGGCTTCTGCGTCTATTCGGTCGCCAACCATCTTTTGCGACAACCTTTTCTGATTCCTGAAGTATGCGACCCTAAGCCCCAGTTTGACGTAGTGCACCTTGTATTCTGGCTTCATTCCACCATCACCATCCCTTAACAAGTGTAAGAGATATCGTAATATGATGACAGATATATAGAACTAATAAAATATAGTTGACAACTAAATATTTCTTGTTCATAATATGTAATGTGAAGTTGGGTGGTAAACAGTGATGTCATTTTCTATGTCTCAGGGATTGCGGGCGCTTCTGCTTTGATGAGGTGAAAGGCAATGAACAGGCCTCCTAAAGATAAACCCAATTGCATCGCTATGTTGAACGCGATAGCTGCTATCCTTGGCATATCGCCTGATGTGATCCCTGGCGCAATCGAGGCCAAGGCGATGACTGCGATGAGTCGGTTCTCTGGCAATGCCGCTGATGACGAAGTGACGCTGTTCTCCATATTGCATGGGCATAGCCCGACTGCCGAGGAAGTGATCAATTTTGTGGCCCAAAGTATTTTGGACGGCGATTTGATTTGGAGGGGCGAGGCATGGATTGGGCGTGACCCCACAGGCGAGGCGTAGCTGGGTGATTTGTTGCCGCACCGTGTACGAGTCAGCAATTGGATTTGGGTATTGGAATTATGGGAAAAATAAGGTATAATGAAGCAGTGTAAAGTTTACATAAGTTCTGAAGGATGTACGTATGCTGCTATTTTACCTCAGTCTTGTGACTACGGAAACCGAACGCGACTTTATCGTCAAGGTGTATGGTGACTTGAACAGGAGACTACTTGGTTACGCCTACAAGCTCTCGCATGACAAGCATTGGGCGCAAGACGCCACGCAACAAGTGTTTTTGGTACTGATTTCGGATTTACCAAAGTATAACGGGATGCCAGATGATAAGCTCGCAAAATACTGCTTTACTATAGTAAGGAACAGTTTTTTCCGCTGGCGCAAGCAGAATGCGCGCTTGGGGGATCTTGAACTACTGGGATCGGATTCAAGTAGCGAAGGTAGTGAGATAGATGACCCGCTCATGCGGCAAATTGAACGGGAGGAACTATTGCGAGCGCTGGCGATGCTCTCAGAAGTCCATCGAATGGTGATTATCCAGAAGTTTTTCCTAGAGAGAACACATAGAGAAATCGCCGAAGATATGGACATTAGCGTGAGCCGGTCTCAGAACCTGCTGGCTGAGGCGATGCGTAACATCCGGGAAATACTCGGAGTGGAGAAATAGTATGGCGAGAAATGATTCGATAGCGGTGGAGCGTCAACCAACCCCGTTTGAGAGGTTGGTTGGCGAGTGCGCCGCCGAATTATTCATGGATGAGGTCGAGGCGGCGCTCAAAGATGTGGATTGTGCCGAACTTGAGGGCGTCAGTCTGGACGATTGGTTCTGGAACACCATCGCGGAGAATACTGCAAAACCTGAGCAAGAGCGCCCGCAAAGATCGCTGGCGAAACGCATACTACTGTATGCGGCCTCATTTATTGCGTTCCTGATTGTGACCGGAGTCATTGTGCTGGCGACCGTAGAACCTGCACGGGCGGTATTCCTGCGTCTCTTGGTTACCCGGTTCCCGCAATACAGCGAATACATCATTCAACTGTACCCAGATGATGAGATCAAGGAATTCGAGTACGTTGAACCCACTTACATTCCTGTGGGATTCAGGCTTGACAGTGAGGCGCGATACCCAGATTCGCTAAGCCTGTATTGGCTGGATAATACTGGAGAGCTTTTCATCGCCTATTCGCAAAAAGGGGCTGGTTCTCCAATATCATTGGATACAGAGGACGCAGTTATAAGCACCATCCAGATCCAAGACGTTGTGGCTGAGATGATTCAGAAGAGTAACGTGACCACGATTCAACTCATTCATGCAGATTCGTGCTATATAGCGACCACGAACTTTTCCGCAGAGGAATGCTTGAAAATTGTGGAGAGCCTCCCCCTCAAATAGCCTATTCTCCAGCGCAAAATTCGAGGCCAATCGGCTTCGTTTTTTTGTTAACCATTTATTTACATAAAGACTGATGATAAGTGCCATTCTCAACACTTAACTATATAGAGGCTGCAATGAATAGGAGTGAAAGAGATGAAGTCTTGTCGAATCCTCGCGTTTCTTCTGATGTTTATGTTGGTGGGTGTTCCGTTGATCCCGGTGGCGGATGCCGCAGAGATTATGCTGTTCTATACCTACACAACGAGTGTGAGTGCTGGACTTACTATCGACGCTGGCGGCAGTGCTACGGCTACCGGCAATGTCGTAGCCAGCAAAACGAGCTATTCTATCAGCGGCACTATTGCCATCCAGCAATACAAGAGCGGTGCGTGGTCCAGCTATAAGAGTTGGCCGACAGGCACCTCGACCGGGAAATTGAACGTTTCAAAAACAGCCACTTTGCCTGCAGGCTATAAGTACCGTACCAAGCTCACGGTGAATGTAAACGGCGAATCAATAACGACGTATAGCTCGGAGAAGTCGTGCTGAAAGGATCACGCTCAATGTCCATAACCTGTCGGACATCGAGTACGAGAACGGGAAGCGCAGGACGAAGCGAGACGATTTCTGGAAGCGATGGACGCAGTGATTCCGTGGGATGAGATGGTCGAGCTGATCGCGCCGCACTAGCCGAGCAGAAAACGGGTACGTCCGCCGCGTGGGATCGAAATGATGCTGCGGATGTATCTGCTGCAGATTTGGTTTAACCTGTCGGACGAGGGCGTGGAGGACGCGATTTACGACAGCTACGCGTTCAAACAGTTCATGGGCGTGGACTTCATGGAGGCGGAGCAGGTGCCGGACGCGACGACGCTGTGCAACTTCCGCAAGCTGATGCACGAGAGCGGGATCGCGAAGCGGTTCTTCGAGAGCATGAAGCAGTTTCTGGATCAGTGCGGCAAGCTGATGCACGGCGGCACGATCGTGGATGCGACGCTGATCGACGCGCCCAGTTCCACGAAGAACGCGGAAGGCAAGCGCGATCCAGAGATGCACCAGATGAAGAAGGGCAACCAGTGGTACTTCGGGGCGCGGCTGCATATCGGAGTGGACGCGGGCACGGGCTACATATACTTAGTGGAGGTGACGGCGGCCAACGCCAGTGAGCGGGACATGGCGCCGAAATTGATCAGAGACGACGATCGCGTCGTCTACGGTGACGCCGGATACACCGGGATGCAGGGCCGCCCCGAGATCAAGAATGACAGTCACCTGTCCCAGATCGTGTTCCGCACCAACACCAAGAACCGATACCACCACAAATCCCTCGCGCCCGGCTTCGATTGTGACCGCTACATCGAGTACCAGAAATCCCGCGTGCGCTGCAAGATCGAGTACGCATTCCTGGTCGTCAAGCGCTTGTTCGGCTACAAGAAGGTCCGGTACCGAGGCCTCGCCAAGAACAGTACCCACGCGCTCATGCTCTGCTTCTGTACCAACGCCTTCCTCCTGGCTCGGTCCGGCGAGGTCATGGCTTGTTGACATTGGATAGCTGGGCGGTTCGAAGCCCATTCCTCAGCCACCTACCCCGACTTCCGGCTTGCGCTGCTCCGGCTCGCCCTTTATTCAGTGATTACCAAGGACGCTCTTGTGCTCCTCACCGCCCAAGAGCACTTCATCTCCGGGTTCAGGCTTAGGGCCAGGATAGCAGCGGAGGTGTAGTGTGACGGAGATTGAACTTAGATATGGTATAATGCTCTCAAGGCTACCTTCAACGCCATTAACATAATTACCACAAATAGTTCGACAGGTGTTAGTGAATAGAATTATTTGTTGTACTATTATGACACAATCACCGGATCAATTATGTAGCATGATGGTTCATCAATGAGTAAATCAGTATAATGCAGGGCCAGGAGCTATTACCATGATTATGATCGATTACATATGGCGTTCCATCATACGCAACGCCGGACGTAGTATAGTTTTCATTGCTACTGCTCTTTCGTTAATATGTTTACTTTGTACGTATTTGAGCAATATATGGAGCAATGAACAGTTGCTAAAAACGCTGAGCGATAGAATTCCTGTCACCGCATCCTTCACGAATGCCGATGGGTCGCGTGAAACTGGGCTGTCCATTTCACCTAAACTAGTCGAGGGTCTCATGGAATCAGGTGTGACACAACCAATTGTGACCGCCGAGAGTTATGGAAATATTGACAGGGAAAAGATGGGACAGGACGGCGGATTCATCAGCGTTTATATGATCGGTAGTAACTCCATAGAGGCGTTCGCTTTTGATCAAGAGCAAATGCAGATAGCCGAATCATTGGACTTCTTATCGGGCTACGATGCCAAATGCATTCTCAACTATGCGTTTGCGAGGGAGCGCGGGCTCGAGGTCCAGGTGGGCGAGGTGCTGGAACTCAACCTATTCAAGGCAAAATATGATGAATACGGGGACTCATTTGAATTCTCGGAAGTTGCGCCTGCACAGTTAACCATCGTAGGCCTTTATGAAGGCGAGCAATTTGGCACGAGTGAGGGTGATGCGCCGGACATCATTTGCCCCGTGAGTTGGCTGCGGCGGCAATACGAGGCCGCACAGGTATTCTTTGAATACAGTTCAGCAATGTGCACACTGGCGGACCCCTTACTGCTAAATGTATTTAAGTCAAGGGCTACGGATCTGAAGCTCAAGCAAGTAGATGGGTTGGCGAGGTTTAGCCGCGCGGGCACAGCCCTTTTAGTCAGGGACAAAGTGTTCATCGAATCCGCATCTCAAATCATGCGTAACATTCAAATGCTGCGCTTGTTTCTGGTGCCAGTCACATTGTTTCTGTCTGTGCTTGTGACACTCACGTCCGTCTTTCTTACGCGCAACCGGAGGCTAGAAATCTCCATTGCAAAGTGCTTGGGTGTGAAGAGAGGCGCTATAGCATCAGCGCTTGTGCTAGAGAACTGTACTTTAGCGTTTCTTGGCGGGCTGTTAGCCACATTAATCATGCTACCCGGTACAGGGATTAACCCGTCCACCTACTTCTTAATACTGTTGTTGTTTGTATTAATTGAGGCACTAGGTTCTCTTACATCGGCGCTGATTCTAGGCCACACGAATGGCATGAAATTGCTTTCAAGCGTGGATTAAGTAGAGAAGGAGGGAGGGGAGCATGTTGCACCTCATCGACATACAGAATGTCAGCTACATTTATAGAGGTAAATACCAGATGGTGGAAGCGCTAAAAAATGTGAACTGCACATTTGATGTTGGGAAGCTGTACGTGCTCAAAGGGCCATCAGGCAGCGGCAAAACGACTTTGCTCTCGTTGCTCGCCGGATTGGACTTGCCCACTACAGGCAACATTTATCTAAACGGAATGCCCTACGCTAAAATGGACAAGGATAAGCTGAGACGAGAGTGTGTTGCCATCGTCTTCCAGACTTTTAACCTCTTTCCGCTGCTGACAGCTGAGGAAAACGTCATGTTTCCACTGGAGCTTACAAAAAAGGCCAGACAGGGACTCTCAAAGCGAGCCGCCGAGTTGCTGAAAAGCGTAGGGGTACGGGATGATCAGTTTAGGAAATTCCCTAACATGCTCAGTGGAGGCGAGCAACAACGAGTGGCTATTGCACGGGCGCTTGCCTCGGACGCAAAGATCATCCTTGCAGATGAGCCTACGGGCAACTTGGATTCAGATAACGGCCAGATAGTGCTCGACATCTTTAAGGGGCTTGTTGCAAGGGGTGAACACTGCGTAATTATCGTGACACATGACACGAGTATTGTTGCACAAGCGGATGTTGTATACAATCTGAAGGACGGTCAATTGGTTGAGGGAGGAGATGCGATATGAAGCCACTCGTGTTACCGGTGAAGACTCCAATGGGACACTATTTTTATGAAACACAAAGGAACGAAATTGTCTCAGTTGGCGAAGATCTGTATGACTACATAGACGGCATTGTGAATGACAATACTGAAAAGGTGGCTAATGCGAGCATTGAGGCAATAACACAATATGATGCGGCTACAATAAACTGTACAGAAAAGAAGAGGCGTAGTAGACTGGAAGGGAGGGAAAAACGGGGGGGGGAGAAAGAGGATGACAGAGAAACGGAAGCGACGGGAATACAGCGAAGAATTCCGAGTGCAGATGGTGAAACTGTACAACAGTGGGAAGCCACGTGTGGAGATTCTGAGGGAATACGAGTTGACCGGATC